>JBGVMD010000046.1:0-76697 GCA_045124575.1 Faecousia sp. | reverse complement strand
ACGCTGTCATTCCGAGCCAGTTCTCAAACTGGCGTGGGAATCCCCCAGTTTCAAGGGGGAACCTGCCGAAAAAGTAACCCCATACCTTTGGGGATTGCCACACCATTCTGCGGAATGGTTCGCAATGACACCCTCCTGAGGGATCGGCATCTGCCCGACAAACTGAAATTGCCACATTATGGCAAAGGAGCAAACCCTATGGAATCCATCTATCAAAGAGAATTTGTCATCGACGATCTGGTGACGGATTGCTTCGGCAAGCTGAAAAGCGCCTGTGTGCTGTACTTCGTGCAGGAGATGGCGGGCCAGCATTTTGACCGCATGGCCCTCACGCCGAATCTGGAACAAAACAATCTGATCTGGGTCATCATCCGTCACCGCCTGCAGGTGACTAGGCTTCCTCACAAGGGAGAAACCATCCGTCTGGAAACCTGGCCCATGCCCACCACCCGCACCGCCTATCCCCGCAGCGTGGTGGCCTACGACGAAGCAGGCCGGGAGTTGTTCCGTTCCATTAGCCTTTGGGTGCTGATGGACCGCAGTACCCGGGCCATGGTGCTGCCGGGAAAAAGCGGCATTCTGGTGCCCGGTATCCTCCGGGGCAACGAGTTGCCCAGCCCTACTTCCTTGCCCCCGGCCCGGTGCGGTGTGTCCGCCAATCGGCGGGTCTGCTTTTCGGATCTGGATGTGAATGACCATATGAACAACTGCCGGTATCTGGAATGGGCCGGCGATCTGCTGCCCTCTGCCTTCCACAAAAACCATGGCATCAAGGATGTGACCATGTGTTATTTGGGGGAGGCTCGGGAAGGGGATGAGCTGACCCTTTTCTGGGAAATGACCCCGGACGGTATGCTGCGGATGGACATCCAGCGCTGCCAGGAAGACAGAAATTGTCGCATTTTTACCGCCGAAATCCAGTACTAAATGCGGTGTTGTGTAAACCGATATTTCTCCACAGGTTCTGCCCGACCTGTGGGGATTTTTTGCCAATTCCGGGGAAAGAGCCCATGCATTGGGGGTTTCAACAGGTTGAGCCTGTGGAAAAAGCTGTGGAATATGTGGAAAACTTCTGTGGATATCCTTGGAATCAACTGTGGGAAAAACATAATTATGTCAACTTTTGTTCTGTCTTCCCATTCTGTGTAAAATAGGCGGATAATTTTTTGCGGAAATTCTTCCTTTTTGCAAAGAAATCGTTTATAATGTCAAAAAACAAGGAGGACAACCTATGCATAAAAAGGTGGAATTTATCATCCGCAAAGTGCTGCACTTTCTTGAGGGCGTCATCGCTGTGCTGACGCTATTGGTGATGGTGGGCCTGGTGGGCATGGAAGTTTATAAAATGATCACTGTTTCCGGCTATTTTGCCGATGTCCATAATTATCTGCACAATATCCTCACCATTCTGGTGGGCCTGGAGTTTGTGCGCATGCTGATCGACATGACCCCGGCCAATACGCTTGAGGTGCTCATCGTGGCTATTGCCCGGCAGGTCATCGTTTCCCATGATAATCCCCTGAGCATCGTGGCCAGTGTACTGTGTATCGCCGGCCTCTTTGCCACCCGCCGTTTCCTGATCCCCAAGGCTCAGATGACCATCGAAATGAGCGAAGTGGAGCCGGACGAGGATAAAAAGGAAAGCTGATCGCGTCGCAAAATTGCAGTTTACCGGGCTGACGCAAAAACTGTGTCATTGCGAGGAGGCGTAGCCGACGTGGCAATCCCCTTCGTTAGACCTGTCATTGCGAACCATTCCGCAGAATGGTGTGGCAATCCCCAAAGGTATGGGGTTACTTTTTCGGCAAGTTCCCCCTTGAAACTGGGGGATTCCTACGCCAGTTTGAGAACTGGCTCGGAATGACAGCGTTTATTAGGCTGCACCTCCCACTGCTCGATAAACTGAAATTGGAGCATTTCCTGCCGGCTGTCCGGCATACACTTTCCTATCCAATTTTCGTGGAGGGACTGATCTTATGAAAAACTACACCGTTGCTGTCCTGGGGGCCACCGGCGCCGTGGGACGGGAAATGCTGCGGGTTCTGCAGGAGAGAAACTTCCCTATGAGCCGTTTGGTGGCTTTGGGGAGCCAGCGCAGTGAGGGAATGACGGTTTCCTTTGCCGGAGAGGAAATCCCGGTCCAGGCGGCCACCGACGCTTCCTTTGCCGGGTGTGACATTGTGCTGGGTGCGGCCGACAATCAGACGGCCCTGGAATTTGCCCCGGCCATCCGGGAAGCCGGTGCGGTCTTTGTGGATAATTCTTCCGCCTTCCGCCAGTATCCCCAGGTGCCACTGGTGGTGCCCCAGATCAACCCGGAGGATGCATATAAGCATGAGGGCATCATTTCCAATCCAAATTGCACCACCGCCATCGCCCTGACTGCCATCGCCCCTCTGCGGGCGCTGTCGCCGATTTTGTCCTTGCAGGCGTCTACGTATCAGGCGGTGTCCGGCGCCGGCATCGACGGCCCTGTGGAGCTGCAGCAGCAGACCATGGCTCTGAGCCGGGGGGAAAAGTACGAGCCCCGGGTCTTTGCCCATCAGATTGCCTATAATCTGATTCCCCAAATCGGGCCGGAGCAGGAGTTGGGCTATACGGCAGAGGAAATGAAACTGCAGTATGAGGGCCGGAAGATCCTCCATCTGCCTGCCTTTACCGCCAGCTGCACCTGTGTCCGGGTGCCGGTGATGCGCAGCCACAGCGTGTCGGCCTGCATCCAATTTGAAAGTCATGTGTCTGTGGAAGCTGCCCGGGAGATCCTGTCTGCCGCCCCCGGCTGCCGCCTTCTGGACGATTTGGCAGCGGGAGAATATCCCATGCCCCTGACCGCTTCCGACCAGGATCTGGTGCTGGTGGGAAGAGTGCGGCCGGATCTGACGGATGAAAACCGGCTGCACCTGTGGTGCTGCGGCGACCAGCTGCGCAAGGGCGCTGCCACCAATGCAGTGGAAATTGCGGAATTGCTTATTAAATAACACAAGGGCGGGGAATCCCCGCCCTTTTAAATTTCAGTTTATCGGGCTGTTGAGAAATGCGCCCAAAGGCCCCCTTGTGCAAAGGGGGCTGGCAAATTGCCGATTTCAGGCAATTTGGCTGGGGGATTGTCGTTTTTTACAATCCCTCCGTCACGGCTCACGCCGTGCCACCTCATCTCCGCGCCAAGTGCCGCCTTCGGCGGTTGCGCTCCGAAACGCGCCTGCGGGCGCAGCCTTTACACAAGGGAGGAAAAGCGCTGCGCGCTCCATCTGCCCGATAAACTGCAATTTTCCAAACAAAAAACAGCGTGCTTTCGCACGCTGTTTTTATTTTCTTATTCCGCCTTGGGCTTGCGGTAATGGCGGCGGTGATGATTGCGATTGCCGGCAGGCTTCTTTTCCCCGGCGTTTTCAGCGGGAGCGGCAGGCTCTGCCTTTTGAGGCTTTTCGGCCTTGGGCTTGGGCTGCTGCTTTTCCTGCTTCTGGGGCTTTTCCTGCTTCTGAGGCTTTTCTACTTTGGGCTTTTCCTGCTTTTCGACCTTCGGCGGCTGGGCCTGCTGGGCATTTTCCGGCTTTGCCTTGTTTCTGCTGCCGCGGTGGCGGCGGGAACGGCGGCTGCCCTGGCTTTCTTCCGCGGTTTCCTCCACAGGGGTCTCTACCGGGGGCTCTTCCACAATGGCCTCCTGGCTGTAACGGAAGCGGATGGGATCCAGCAGCTTGGGCTGCTCCGGATTTTCCAGACGGCGGCGCTTCTTTCCACCGCCGGAAATGGGCGCCCAATCGGCAGGGGCGGGTTCGTCGTTCTTCTTGGCCTTTCCGTTGCGCCACACAGCGATCTCGTCCACATGGAACTGGCTGATGGTCTCCGGATCGCTTTCCAAACGCACCTTGACTCTCTGACGCAGCAGGCTCACTTCCGTCACCGTGCCCCGACCCTCAGGGGTGTCCACGAAAGATTCCTCCTTGGGGGTGTGGCGGATCAGATCTTCATAGGCATCCTGCTCGTATTTCAGGCAGCACATCAGGCGGCCGCAGGTGCCGGAAATTTTGGTAGGATTCAGAGAAAGGTTCTGGGTTTTGGCCATTTTGATGGAAACAGGCTGGAAATCATCCAGGAAACTGGCGCAGCAAAAGGGCCGGCCGCAGATGCCTAAACCGCCCACCATCTTGGCCTTGTCCCGAACGCCGATCTGGCGCAGTTCGATGCGGGTGTGGAAAATAGAGGCCAGATTCTTTACCAGCTCCCGGAAATCTACCCGCTCGTCGGCGGTGAAGAAGAAGAGGATCTTGCTGCCGTCAAAGGCGCACTCGGCGCTGACAAGCTGCATATCCAGCCCATGCTCAGCGATTTTTTGCAGGCAAATTTCGTGGGCCTTGCGTTCCTTGGCCCGGTTTTCTGCCAAAATTTTCTCATCCTGCTCGGTGGCCGGACGGATGACGCTGCGCAGAGGCGACACCACATCCCCGGCGGGGATATGATGATTGCCGCCGGAAACGATGCCAAATTCCTCGCCCCGGGCGGTGTCGATGATCACATGGTCACCAGGCTGCAAGGAAAGGCCGGCGGGATCAAAAAAATATATTTTCTGGCCGGGGTGGAACTGGATGTCCACCACTTCCACCTTCTCCGGCGCAGTTTCAGTCAAAATTTCTTCCATTGGTGTTGCTCCTTTTGTTTGGATATTGGCGCCTTCGGCACAGTTCAATTCATCGCAGCATCCACTGCAAATAGCCGCTGACTGCGGCGCAGGATACATTTCCCTGGGCGTATTCGATGCATTTTTGCAGATGGGCAATGGCCTGCAGCAGGTCTTCGCCCCGCCGGGCGGTTGCTAATTTTGCGGACAGGGGAGAAAGGGCCTGACCTCCGGCCCGAATGGCCAGGGCGCCCTCCAAAATTTCTGTCCACTGCTGCAGGATGGGAATCATCTGATCCCGCTTCCACTTTTCCATGGGCACCAGGGTGCGGGTCAGCAGCAGTTCGTCCCCGGTGCACAGGGCGCTGACAAAGCTTTCCGTCTGGGGTGCTTCCGCAGCATCGTCATTCAAAAGGTCACGGGCCTGTCCCAAAAATCCGCCGCTACGGGCGATGGCCGCAAGAATGCTCTGCCGGTCGGCCTGGGGAAATTCCCGGCGCAACACATCCTGCAACAGCCGGTTTTCCAAAGGCTGCAGTGTCAGCTCCACACAGCGGGAGCGGACGGTGGGCAGGATTTTGTCCGCATTTTCCGTCAGCAGCAGGAAAAAACCGTAGCTGGGGGGTTCTTCCAAAATTTTCAGCAGGGCATTTTGCCCTTCAATGCCCATTTCCTGGGGGAAAATGTAGATTTTTTTGTTGCCCTCGTTGGGGCGGATAAACACATCGTCCCGCATTTGGCGGATGATCCGCACGGGGACGGTTTTATGCTCCGGATCGGTCACGGTGATCACATCCGGATGGACGCTGGCCATGATCTTGCGGCAGTTTTCGCACTTCATGCAGGGTCTGCCGGGGTTTTCGCACATGGCGGCGGCAGAGAGAAGCTTCGCCAGCGTCCGCTTTCCCGACCCCATGGGGCCGGAAATGAGATAAAAATGGGCGGTTTTTCCCTGCCGCAGCGAGGCGGTTAAATTGTCTTTCAGCCGGTCGTTGCCCAGAAAGGATTCAAAGCCCATTGTTTTTGCTCCTGTGTTTAGAAAGATAATACGATAAATTGTTGTTTACAGTGATTTTGGGCCGTTCCAAATAATGTGTCATTGCGAGGAGCCGCCTCAAAGGCGGCGACGTGGCAATCTCCCGCACTAACGTGGTGTTCCTACCAAACGTGGGATGAATGAGGCAACGCTTTACCAGGAGATTGCCACGGCCTTACGGCCTCGCAATGACATTCCTTTAGGTGGTTTTCATGTTATAAACAACAATTTTCCTTTATTTTTAGCCCCACAGAGCCGACAGCATGGGAATGATCTGCTTTTTGCGGCTCATGACCTTGGGCAGGAAAGCGGTGCTTTCCTTGGGGGTGACATGGAAGGCCTGCTGGATGGTGTCGTCGTCGCCCAGATAGATGATCTGGGTGCCTTCCAGCAGCACATCGGTGAGCATCAGAATCACCATATTCAGCTTTTTCTTCTTGGCGGTGTCCTGCATCAGTTTCAGGAACTCTTCCTTGCGCTCCAGGAGGCTGGGGCTGTCGGTGCAGGTGATCTGGGAAACCGCCAGAGAATGACCGGCGATGTGGAATTCCTTGTAATCGCCAAAGAGCATTTCTTCCGCGGTCTTGTTTTCCACCGAGGCGGAGAAGATCTCCCGGCCCAACTCCTCCAGAGATACCTTGGCCAGCCGGGCCATCCGCTCCGCGGTCCACACATCCCGGTCGGTGCAGGTAGGGGACTTGAACATAACGGTGTCGGACAGGATAGCGGCGGCCATCATGCCGGCCATCTTGGCGCTGGGCAGCAACCCCCGCTCCTGGAACATGGAGGCAATGATGGTGTTGGTAGAGCCCACAGGCTCATTGCGGAAGTAGACGGGATGATTGGTCTGCACATCTGCCAGACGGTGGTGGTCAATGATGGCCAGAATTTCCGCCTCTTCCAATCCGGGCACGGACTGGGAGGCCTCGTTGTGGTCCACCAGCACAACCCGCTTGCGCCGGGGGCGCAGCAGATGATACCGGGTCAGCACGCCGGCTACACGCTCGTTTTCGTCCAGAATGGGGTAGCAGGGCTCTCTGTGCTTGAGCACCTGCTCCTTCACATCGTCCAGCCGGTCGTCCAGATGGAAGCACTCCAACTCCTTGGTGCGGCAGATGCGGCCGATGGGGGTGGACTGGAAGATCAGACGGGCGGCCCGGTAAGCGTCAAAGGGGGTAAAGATGATGCACGTTCTTGTGGGCAGGTTCCGCAGCTCTTCCGACAGCTCCGCCTGACACAGCACCAGGCAGCGTACATTCATTTCCAGCGCCCGGCGGATCATCTCCGGCTGATGGCCGCAGAGGACAATGGCCTCTTCCTTGTCAAACAGCAGATCCTCCCGGCCCATGGGCAGGGCGATGGTGATCTCGCCGGAGATGGTATCGGTGCATTCGCCGGCGGCGTTGAGCACTTCGCCCTCCAGCACGCTCAGCACATTAAACAGCGGCACTTCCTCCAGATAGGCAGAGGAAACCAGATCCATATTGTAGCTTGCCACATTTTCACGGGAAAGCATACCGTACAGCGTGCCGTCCTCGTTGGCGACCGGCAGGGCGGAGATGTTTATCTGAGCCTGCAGCTCCTTCCATGCCCGGCCCACCGTCACGGCAGCGGACAGCACCGGCGGGGTATCAAAATCCAGATCCCGCACCTGGGTGTACATATTGTGGATCTGCTTTGGAGGCTGGAAGCCAAAGCGGTTGAGAACGATCTGGGTCTCGTCGGAAACCCGGCCCAGGCAGGCGGCCTCATATTCCCGGTCGCCCAGAGCGTTGCGCAGGGCAGCATAGGCCATGGCGGCCACGATGGAGTCGGTATCGGGGTTTCGGTGTCCGGTTACATAAATGGGATCCATAAAATGACCTCCTGCAAAAATCATAATGCAAAATTCGGATTTATGGGTGAGCAGACAACCCAAAGGAGTGTCATTGCGAGGAGGGCGTAGCCCGACGTGGCAATCTCCTGGTAGAGCGTTGCCTCATTGATCCAACGATTGTTAGAACCGACACGTTTGCGCGGGAGAATGCCACGGGCCTAGCGGCCCTCGCAATGACATATATTTTTTACAAGCTGATCTCGCCGGCCAGATTGGTAGCGAACAGCCGGATGATCTCGTTTTCGGTCATGCCCTGGCCGATGGCCCACATGAGTTTGGTCATGGCGGCCTCGGAGGTCATGTCCCGGGCCTGGATCACACCAAGGGAAAGCAGCTTGGTGCCCACCTGATACACCCCCAGATTGGAGCTGTCATACAGGCATTGGGAGGTGGCCACCACGGTGATGCCCTTTTTCAGCACCCGGTCGATGGCAGAAAGGCTTTCGTTGAGCACATTGATACCGCCAAGACCAAAGGCCTCTATCACAATGCCCTTGTAGCCCATATCCGCCAGAGCATCGAAAATCCGGGGGGACAGGCTGGGGGTCAGCTTTAAGAGGAATACATCCTCGCAGACGGCGGTTTTTAGTTCCGGCTGGCCGGTCATAACAGGCAGGACGCTTTCGTCAATGGCAAGACCTGCATTGCTGACCAGGGCGGCATAGCGGGCATTGATACTTTCAAAGGCGGAGAAGCCGGAGGCACGAACCTTCACGCCACGGCAGCCCAGCATGACTTTCCGGTCAAAGGCCAGGAAAATGCCGGGTTTTCCGGCGGCAGCCATGGCAAAGGCGGTGCGCAGGTTGTCCGGCCCGTCGCTTAAGACATCTGCCAGGGGAAGCTGGGAGCCGGTGAACACCACCGGCAGGTCGATATTCGGCAGCATAAAGGTGACCGCTGAGGCGGTGTAGGCCATGGTGTCGGTGCCGTGGGAGACCACGATGCCGTCAAATCCGTGGCGGTTTTCAAAAATACCCTGTGCAATAAGCTGCCATTCTGTGGGGCGGATATTGGAAGAGTCCAGTGTCATCAGCTCCCGTACCGTGATGTCGTAATATGTACGAAGCTGCTGCATCTCCCGTTCAAAAATGCCGGCGTTAGCAGGGTGCAGGCCGTCGGCGGCGGGGACGGAGGCGATGGTGCCGCCGGTAGTGAGCAGTAAAATGTGCTTTTTCTGGTTCACGGGTATACCTCCCCATAATCTCTCTAGTGTGTATTATATCCCCAAAAAGCGCAAATAGCAAGGGGAAGAAAAGGAAAAATTGGAATTGATTGGGCAGAGGGAGCGCGCAGCGCGAGCCTCCCTTGTGTAAAGGGAGGTGGGCAAAATCTTCGATTTTGGCCGGAGGGATTGTAAAAAAACAATCCCCCAGTCAAATCGTCATCTATAGGCCGATTTGACAGCCCCCTTTGCACAAGGGGGCCTTTGGTTATGTCCCTTAAACAGCTCGGTAAACCGAAATTTGAACGGGCCGTGGCAGATGCCACGGCCCGTTGGGGGGTAAATTTATTACAGCTTAAAGTAATCGCTGGCGGCCTCGAACAGGTGTAGGTCGTAATCGCCGGGCACGTTCTGGTACAGGGAAGAACCAATACGTTCAGCATGACCCATCTTACCAAAGACACGGCCGTCGGGGGAGGTGATGCCCTCAATGGCCCAAACGGAGCCGTTGGGGTTAAAGTCCACATCCATGGTGGGTTGACCGTTCAGATCCACATACTGGGTGGCGATCTGACCGTTAGCTGCCAGCTTTGCCAGCAGCTCGGGGGAGCAGAGGAAGCGACCCTCGCCATGGGAAATGGGGACATTTACGATATCGCCCACATTCATGCGGCTCAGCCAGGGGGAGTTGTTGGAAGCCACCCGGGTGCGGACGATGCGGCTCTGATGGCGGCCGATCACATTGTAGCTCAGGGTGGGGCAGGTTTCATCGGTGTCGATGATCTCACCGAAGGGCACGAGGCCCAGCTTGATCAGCGCCTGGAAGCCGTTGCAGATGCCCAGCATCAGGCCGTCTCTTGCTTTCAGCAGTTCCATGGTGGCGTCCTTGACCTCCGGATTGCGGAAGAAGGCGGTGATGAACTTACCGGAGCCGTCCGGCTCGTCGCCGCCGGAGAAGCCGCCGGGCACGAAGATGATCTGACTGCCCCGGGCAGCGTCGGCAAAGCGGGCGGCGGAATCGGCAACGCCCTGGGCGCTCTGGTTGTTGACCACCAGAATTTCCGCGTCCAGACCGGCCCGCATGGCGGCCCGGGCAGAATCGAATTCACAGTTGGTGCCGGGGAAGACAGGGATCAGCACTTTGGGCTTGGCCACCAGAATGGCAGGCTTGGCCATGGGCTTCTTATCGGCATTCAGCACCGGCAGCTCGCCTGCAGCGGGGGCAGCGGTGGGGTAGACATTTTCCAGCACGCTATCGCTGAGCGCACGCAGCTGGGCGATGGTCATTCGGTCGCCGGGCAGCTCCACCACAGGCTCGGCCGTGGTTTCACCAATGCGGATCACGCCGGGAATCTGAACGTCTTCCGTCAGCTCGGCCACCAGGAAGCCATACAGACCCAGATGCCAGTTTTCACCCAGGTCGGCGGTGGCCTTAAAGCCGATCTCGTTGCCGAAGGACATCTTCATCACAGCCTCGCCGATGCCGTTCTCCACAGCCCATGCGGCTTTGACCTTGCCGGCCTTATGCAGGGCATAGAACTGCTCCCAGGCGTGCTTCAGGCTGTTTGCGGTATCGTCGGTGGGGCCAAAGACATACACGGGATGGCCGGCTTCCTTGAATTCGGGGCTCAGCACATCCTGCTGCTGAATGGGAGCGATGGCGAAGGAAATCAGGGTGGGAGGCACATCCAGATCCATGAAGGTGCCGCTCATGGAGTCCTTACCGCCGATGGCGGCAGCACCCAGTTCCAGCTGGGCATCCAGAGCGCCCAACAGGGCGGCAAAGGGCTTGCCCCAACGCTCGGGCTCGGTCTTCAGCTTTTCAAAGAACTCCTGCAGGGACAGGTAGGCCTTTTTGTAATCTGCGCCGGCGGCTACCAGCTTGGCAACGGAGTTATAAATGGCGGCGTGGGCGCCGGTGTAGGGATCGATGGACATGTGGTCGGGATCGCAGCCCCAGCTAAAGACAGAGCCGGTGTTGGTCTCCTGACCGGGCAGCATGGGAAGCAAGGCGGCCATGGCCTGGGCGGGGGTGGACTGATTTCTGCCGCCGTAGGGCATCAGCAGGCTGCCGGAGCCGATGGTAGAGTCGAAGCGCTCGACGAGGCCTCTGCGGCTGGCGCATTTGAGGCTGGAAGCCATCTCGGCCATGTTCTTGTAAAGGGGCTTACTCAGGGGAGACAGATCCTTCAGTCCCACCTGCACAGAGGTATGCTTGACGGCGCCGTTGGTGTTCAGGAAGGCCCGGGACAGGTTGGCGATGGTCTGACCATTCCAGGTCATCACCATTCTTGCCTCCTCGGTGACCACAGCCACCCGGTAGGCTTCCAGGTTTTCCTTCTGGGCAGCGGCGATGAAGGCGTCGGCATCCTTGGCCTCTACCACCACAGCCATTCTCTCCTGGGATTCGGAGATGGCGATCTCGGTGCCGTCCAGGCCTTCATACTTCTTGCGCACGGCGTCCAGATCGATCTGCAGGCCGTCGGCCAGCTCGCCGATGGCAACGGAAACGCCGCCGGCACCAAAGTCATTGCAGCGCTTGATGAGCCGGGTCACGTTCTTGTCCCGGAACAGGCGCTGGATCTTGCGCTCCTCGGGGGCGTTGCCCTTCTGCACCTCGGAAGCCATGGTGGCAAGGGACGCTGCGTTGTGGCTCTTAGAAGAGCCGGTGGCGCCGCCGATGCCGTCCCGGCCGGTGCGGCCGCCCAGCAAAATCACCACATCGCCGGCTTCGGGGCACTCCCGACGGACATTTTCAGCCGGGGCTGCTGCCACCACAGCGCCGCATTCCAGGCGCTTGGCGATGTAATTTTCGTGGTATAGTTCGGCCACATGGCCGGTGGCAAGACCAATCTGGTTGCCGTAGGAAGAATAGCCTGCGGCTGCGGTCTGACAGATCTTCCGCTGAGGCAGCTTGCCGGGCAGGGTCTTGTCCAGGGGGGTGCGGGGATCGCCGGCACCGGTGACGCGCATGGCCTGATGTACATAGGCACGACCACTCAGGGGGTCACGGATGCAACCGCCGATGCAGGTGGCGGCGCCGCCGAAGGGTTCAATTTCAGTGGGATGGTTGTGGGTCTCGTTCTTGAACATGAGGAGCCAATCCTGATTTTCGCCGTTGACATCAGCCTCCACATGGATGGAGCAGGCGTTGATCTCTTCACTTTCGTCCAGTTCGGGAAGCAGACCACGCTTCTTCAGCACCTTGGTGCCGATGGTGGCCACATCCATCAGGGTCTGAGGACGGGCAGCGGCCTTCTCTTCGCCGTAGACTTCCACACGGGCGGCCAGGTATCGGGCATAAGCGCCCTGCACCATGGGATCGTCGATTTTGACATCGTCAATGTGGGTGGAGAAGGTGGTGTGGCGGCAGTGGTCGGACCAGTAGGTGTCCACCACCCGCAGCTCGGTGATGGTGGGATCTCGCTTCTCCTCGTCTCGGAAATAGGCCTGCAGGAATTTCAGGTCGTCCAAATCCATTGCAAGACCCTTTTCTGCCAGCAGGGCAGCCAGCTCGGAGGAACTCATGGCCATGAAGCCATCAATGGTAGCCACACGGGTGGGGGTGTCGTACTGCTGCTGCAGGGAGTAAACCGTCTCCAAAGAGGCTTCCCGGCATTCCACAGGGTTAATGAGGAATTTCTTGATTTTTTCCACATCTACCGGGGAAAGATTGCCTTCCAGAAGATACACCTTGGCGGTGCGAACCGTGGGGCGGTCGCCCTTGGTCATCAGCTGGATGCACTGGCTGGCGGAGTCGGCCCGCTGGTCAAACTGACCGGGCAGGGGCTCCACCGCAAAGGCCACAAAATCCCCCTGGGGCAGGCGGGCAAAGGCATTGTCCACCTGGGGCTCGGAGAAGACGGTGCGCACCGCACGGTCAAACAGAGCCTTGTCCTGCAGTTCCACATCATAGCGGTTCAGCACCCGGATGTTTTCCAGTGCGGTGATGCCCAGCAGGCTCTTCATTTCGCCCAGGAGACCGGCTGCCTCATGTTGCAGGCCTTCCTTTTTTTCTACATATACACGGTAAACCATGGGGTAGTCCTCCTATCAGAACTGTCATTGCGAGGAGGGCGAAGCCCGACGTGGCAATCCCCTGCGGGTGTAGAACCGCTCCCTTTGTACGATGGGGATTCCCACGCCAGTGTGCGCACTGGCTGGCAATGACATATTTTTACTTCTTTGCCACCAAGGCCCCCAAAGGGGGCTGGCACGGCGCAAGCCGTGACTGGGGGATATTTATGCCGCTTTGCGGCATATCGTCCTTCGGACGATTATCCCTCCGTCCAAAAATCGGAGATTTTGGACACCTCCCTCTAGGCGAGGGAGGCTCGCGCTGCGCGCTCCTTTTGTTTCGATAAGTATGAATTTACTTCTTCGCCTGCAGGGCTCTCTGGCCGATATCGCTTCTTCTGTAAGCGCCTTCAAATTGGACGCCGTCGGAAATGCGGTAAGCTTCCTTCACTGCCTCTTCCAGGGAACTGGCGATGGCAGTGGTGCCGGTGACTCGGCCGCCGTTGGTCAGCAGTTTGCCGTTTTCCAACTTGGCGCCGGCAATAAAGGTGCAGCCCAATGCTTCCTCCGTAAAGGTCATCTCGAAGCCCTTTTTGTAGCTTTCGGGGTAGCCCTTGGAGGCTAGTATCACGCAGCAGGCGTGCTTGTCGGCAAATTTGACCTCCGTTTCAGCCAGGGTGCCATGGGTGCAGGCCTGCATAATGGTTAGCAGGTTGCTTTCCAGCAGGGGCAGCACCACCTGGGTTTCGGGGTCGCCGAAGCGGCAGTTGTATTCAATGACCTTGGGGCCATCGGGGGTAATCATCAGGCCGAAATACAGGCAGCCCTTGAAGGTGCGGTTTTCGGCGTTCATGGCGGCGATGGTGGGTAGGAAAATTTCCTCCATGCACCGCTGTGCCACATCCTCGGTGTAATAGGGGTTGGGGGCGATGGTGCCCATGCCGCCGGTGTTGAGGCCTGTGTCGCCGTCGCCGATGCGCTTGTGGTCCATGGAAGAGACCATGGGCTTGACACACTTGCCGTCGGTAAAGGCCAGCACGGAAACCTCTGGGCCGGTGAGGAATTCCTCAATGACCACGGTGGAGCCGGAAGCACCGAATTTGGCGTTTGCCATCATGTCGGTAACGGCCTCCACAGCTTCCGCCCGGGTGGCGGCGATGATGACACCCTTGCCCAGGGCCAGACCATCGGCCTTGATGACCGTGGGGATGGGGGCGGTTTCCAGATACTTGAGGGCGGCATCCAAATCGCTGAAAATTTCATAAGCGGCGGTGGGGATGCCGTATTTCTTCATGAGGTTCTTGGAAAAGGCCTTGCTGCCTTCAATGATGGCGGCAGCCTTGCTGGGGCCGAAGCAGGGGATGCCCACTTCATTCAGCCGATCCACGCAGCCTAAAACCAGGGGATCGTCGGGGGCTACCACAGCATAGTCGATGCCCGTTTCCTTGGCGAAGGCCACGATGCCGCCGATATCCGTGGCACCGATGGGAACGCAGGTGGCGTCAGCGGCGATGCCGCCGTTGCCGGGGAGGGCAAAAATTTCGGTCACATCGGGATTTTTTTTCAAAGAGCGGATGATGGCATGCTCACGGCCACCACCGCCCACGACGAGAAGTTTCATATTTTCCTCCTAAAAATGGGAGTTACTGCGGCCGTAGGCCGCGAAAGCCTCCCTTGTGCAAAGGGAGGTGGCCCGAAGGGCCGGAGGGATTGTCCGTGCGATTTATAGCAATCCCCCAGGCAAAAATCAAAGATTTTTGCCAGCAAGTTTATTGTGATTGCTACGCAATATTATTGAACGCGCATAGCTCACCCTTTGCACAAGGGGGCCTTTTGCGCCTTCTGCGCTGAAAATCAATGATGGAACAATCTCATGCCGGTGAAGGCCATGACGATGCCGTTCTTGTCGCACTCTTCGATGACCAGATCGTCACGAATGGAGCCGCCGGGCTGGGCGATGTACTTGACACCGGAAGCCACGCCCCGCTTGACGGAGTCGGGGAAGGGGAAGAAGGCATCGCTGCCCAGGGAAACAGCGTCACGGCTATCCAGCCATACCCGCTTTTCATCGCTGGTCAGAGGTTCGGGACGAACGGTGAAGTAGTTCTGCCAAATGCCCTCGGCGCACACATCTTCTTCGTTGCCGTTGATGTAGCCGTCGATGACGTTGTCCCGGCCGGGACGGCCCAGATCAGCCCGGAAGGGCAGGTTCAGGGTCTTGGGATGCTGACGCAGGAACCAGGTATCGGCCTTGCCGCCGGCAAGACGGACACAGTGCACACGGCTCTGCTGGCCGGCGCCCACGCCAATGGCCTGTCCGTCGTAAGCAAAGCAGACGGAGTTAGACTGGGTGTACTTCAGGGTGATCAGGGAGACGATCAGGTCGATCTTGGCGCTCTCGGGCAGTTCCTTGGCGGAGGTGACGATGTTCTGAAGCAGATGCTCGCCAATCTTAAAATTGTTGCGGCCCTGCTCGAAGGTGATGCCGAAAATCTGCTTGCGCTCCTGAGCGTCGGGAACGTAGTTGGGATCAATGGCCACCACATTGTAGCCGCCCTTACGCTTATTTTTCAGAATAGCCAGCGCCTCGTCGGTATAGCCGGGGGCGATGACGCCGTCGGAAACCTCGGGGGCGATCAGCTTGGCGGTCATCTCGTCGCAGACATCGCTCAGGGCAACCCAGTCACCGAAGGAGCACAGACGGTCGGTGCCGCGGGCACGGACATAAGCACAGGCCAGGGGGTTTTCATCCAAACCTTCCAGATCTTCCACGAAGCAAGCCTTCTTCAGCTCCAGGGGCAGGGGCTTACCCACAGCGGCGGAGGTGGGGGAGACGTGCTTGAAGGAAGTGGCGCAAGCCATACCGGTGGCTTCTTTCAGCTCTTTCACCAGCTGCCAGGAGTTCAGGGCGTCCATAAAGTTGATGTAGCCGGGACGGCCGTTCAGAATGGTGATGGGCAGCTCGCTGCCGTCGTGCATATACAGGGAAGCGGGCTTCTGATTGGGATTGCAGCCATATTTTAGTTCAAACTTTTCCATGGGTAATGACCTCCACTTTTGTATTTGCCCCAACGTTGTGTCATTCCGAGCCAGTGCTCACACTGGCGTGGGAATCCCCCTCGTCAAAAGGGGCTGTTCTAAAATTGTAGGGGATTGCCACACCAGTCTGCGGACTGGTTCGCAATGACAGCTTTTTACTGGTGCTTATTGATAATTCTCTGCTCGTAAGTGCCGGTTTCGATGTCGGTGTAACGGACGAACAGGGAAATCTTATTGTCTTCGTTCAAATTTTTCCACAGCATATCGGTAAAGCTGTCGATGTCGCCTTCAATGGCAACACGCTCCGGCTCGCCCTGGAAGGTGGGGATCACGGGATTTCCGTCGCACACATAGGTGTGCAGGAAGTGACCCAGACCTGCGGTGGCGGGGTATTCCCAGAAGAAACGGGCGCAGGCGTTGCCTGCAGGGTCAGCGGCCTTCAGAATGGACATCTTGTAGCTGCCGTCACCGGACTGCAGACCGGAAATGCGGGGAGTCCAGTTGGGGCCGTCGTCCTCGAAGCAGCGGGTGCGCAGGGCGGCTTCCCAGCTTTCGCCACGGGAGGCAAATTCCCAGATGGTGTCGGTCTGGTCGCCATTGGTGACGATGAGACCCTTGCCCAGCTGGCGGACGGGGTGGTAGATGATGAGGTGGGGGTCCTTCATCAGGCTGGGGTCGTGGGCTTCGGTACGGATGCCGTCCGGCTCTACGCAGAAGACACGGTTGCGGGAGTTGACGGAGCGGCCCATGATAAAGTAAGCGGAAACGGCAGTTTTGCCGTCGGGGGAAACGCCCAGCACGATGCCACGGCCGGGGTAGGTGTTATTGGCCAGCTTCTCGGCCAGATTGCCGATTTCGTAGACATTCATTGGGATATACCTCCAAATGATGATATGTGGCGGCGAATACCGCCAAAGGCCCCCTTGTGCAAAGGGGGCTGTCACCGTAGGTGACTGGGGGATTGCCTAATATGGCACAGGACAATCCCTCCGTCAAAAATCGTAGATTTTTGCCACCTCATCTCCGCGCTAAGAGCCGCCTTCGGCGGTTGCGCTCCGAAACGCGCCTGCGGGCGCAGCCTTTGCACAAGGGAGGCTTTTTGCGCCGTTGGCGATTAGTTTATTTCCTTACAGACCTTCTCTGCGGCCTGGGGTAGCAAGATCCATTCGGCCTGCTCCATGACACGGCGCTGCAGAATCTCGGGGGTGTCTCCGTCGAGAATCTCCACAGCCTTCTGGGCGATGATCTCGCCGCCGTCGGGAATCTCGTTGACAAAATGCACCGTGGCGCCGGTGACCTTCACACCGTAGGAAAGGGCTGCTTCATGTACTTTCAGTCCGTAAAAACCTTCTCCGCAGAAGCTGGGGATCAGGCTGGGATGGACATTGATGATTCTTTTGGGCCATTTGGAGGTGAATTTCTCCGACAAAATGGAAAGGAAACCGGCCAAAATGATGAGATCCGTGCCGTTTCGCTCCAAAATTGCCTGCAAAGCGTCCTCAAAAGCTTCCTGAGAGCCGCACTCTTTCTTGGTGATCACCGCACCGGGGACGCCAAACTGCTTGGCACGTTCCAGGGCATAGGCGCCTTCCTTGTTGGATACCACCAGGGCAATTTCGCCGTGGGGAATCAGGCCGGCGGCCTCGGCGTCCAGCAGGGCCTGCAGATTGGTGCCGCCGCCGGAGACTAAGACTGCGATCCGCTTTTTCATTCCAGGATCACCTTTTCTTCGTCGTTCTTTACGATAGAGCCGATGATATAGCTGTCCTGGCCATTTTCTTTCAGAATGGCCATGGCCTCTTCTGCCTGAGCGGCGGGGACAACGATGCTCATGCCAACGCCCATGTTGTAGGTGTTGAACATGTCACGCTCGGGGATATTGCCGAAGGACATGATCAGATCGAAAATGGGCAGCACCTTGACGCTGGCCTTCTCGATCTTGGCACAGAGGCCATCGGGAATGGAACGGGGAATGTTCTCATAGAAACCGCCGCCGGTGATGTGGGAAATGCCCTTCACATCCACCTTTTCCAGCAGAGCCAGCACAGGCTTGACGTAGATCTTGGTGGGGGTCAGCAGAGCTTCGGCAATGGTCTTGCCGCCCAGGTCCTCTCTGGGAACATACAGCAGAGGGTCGTTGTTGTCGATGTTGAACACCTTACGGCACAGGGAGAAACCGTTACTATGGATACCGGTGGAGGGCAGGGCAATCACCACATCGCCCTCGCACATCCGGGTGTTGTCGATGACCTTCTTCTTGTCCACGATGCCCACGGAGAAACCGGCCAGATCATATTCATCCACCGGCATCAGGCCGGGATGCTCGGCGGTTTCGCCGCCGATCAGGGCAGCGCCGGACTGGACGCAGCCTTCGGCCACGCCGCCCACGATCTCAGCGATCTTCTCAGGCACATTCTTGCCGCAGGCGATGTAATCCAGGAAGAAGAGGGGCTTTGCGCCCACGCAGATGATGTCGTTGACGCACATGGCCACGGCGTCGATGCCGATGGTGTCGTGCTTGTCCATGAGGATGGCCAATTTGACCTTGGTGCCGCAGCCGTCAGTGCCGGAAACCAGCACAGGCTCTTCCATGCCGGCGAAAGCGCCCAAACCGAAGCAGCCGCCGAAACCGCCTACGTCATCCAAACAGCCGGCGTTTTTGGTGCGGGCAACATGCTTCTTCATCAGTTCCACAGCCTTGTAGCCGGCGGTGATGTCCACGCCTGCGGCAGCATAAGAGGCAGAATGGGAATTTTTGTGATCCATATTATAAGCTCCTTCGTATCCGTGTCATTGCGAGGAGGCCACAGGCCGACGTGGCAATCCCCTAAAGTTTCCGAAAACCTCACGGGATTGCCACGCCAGTGTGCGCACTGGCTCGCAATGACAGTATGATTTATTCTTTACCGTTCCAGCAGTAGGTGCAGATTTTGTCCTTATCGATGCCGATGGCCTCCAGCACACCCTCCAGACTTTGATAGCCCAGAGAATCAAAGCCGAATTTATCGCAAATGCTCTTCAGCAGGCACTGACCCCGCTGGGTCTTGGCGTCGGCATATTCGTCGATGTGCTGCTGGCCGATGTTACCCTCCAGCTCCTGAATGGTGCGACGGGTCAGAAGATCCATGTCCGAATTGCCCCGGGAGAAATTCAGGTATTTGCAGCTGTACATAATGGGCGGGCAGGCAGAGCGCATGTGCACTTCCTTGGCACCGCTTTCATACAGGAAATCTACGGTGGCCTGCAGCTGAGTGCCACGGACGATGGAATCGTCCACCAGCAGCAATTTCTTGTCCTGAATCAGCTCCGGCACGGGAATTTGTTTCTTTTCTGCCACCTGGGCCCGGACTCGCTGATCCGCAGGGGTAAAGGAACGGCTCCAGGTGGGGGTGTATTTCACGTAAGGACGGGCAAAGGGAGCAAAGCTCTGGTTGGAGTAGCCGATGGCATGGGGAATGCCGCTGTCCGGCACGCCTGCCACATAGTCTACATCCGGGTGGGTGCCGTTTGCCATTTCGTCCCGGGCCATGATCTGGCCGTTGCGATAACGCATGACCTCCACGTTTTTGCCCTCGTAATTGGAGTTGGGGTAGCCGTAATAGGTCCACAAAAAGCCGCAGATCTTCATTTGATCCCCGGCAGGGGAGAGGGACTGGACACCGTCAGCTGTGACCTTCACAATCTCCTTGGGACCCAGCTCGTAATAGTCCTGATAGCCCAGCTTCTGATAGGCAAAGGACTCAAAAGAAACGCAGCAGCCCTCCAAATTCTGGCCCACCAGCACCGGCAGGCGGCCCAGGGCATCCCGGGCGGCATAAATTTCGCCCTTTTCCGTCAGCAAAATGATGGTCATAGAGCCTTCAATCTGCTCCTGAGCAAAGCGGATGCCGCTGACCAAATCCTCTTTCTGGTTGATGAGGGCAGCGGTCAGCTCCGTGGCATTGATCTTGCCGGAGGACATGGCCATGAACTGATAGCCATTGCTGGAAAAATGCGTGGTCAGCAGCTGATCTGCATTGTTGATGCGGCCCACGGTGGTGATGGCAAACAATCCCAGCTGGCTGCGCACCAGCAGGGGCTGGGGATCGGAGTCGGAAATGCAGCCGATGCCGGCATTTCCTTGGAATTTATGAAGATCGGCTTCGAATTTGGTACGGAAAGGGGTGTTCTCAATGTTGTGGATCTGGCGCAGGAAGCCCTTTTCCCCCAGCACCACCATGCCGCCTGTTTTCGTTCCTAGGTGGGAATGGTAGTCCACGCCGAAGAACACTTCCGTGGTAACATCGTGCCGGGCAACGGCACCAAAAAAACCACCCATGTTCGGAAATCCTCCTTGAAAATAAGAAAGTGTCTTTGCGAGGGAGCGTCAGCGACCGTGGCAATCCCCAAAGGATTCCGGAACTTCCGGGGGATTGCCACGCCAGTGTGCGCACTGGCTCGCAATGACAGGAATTATTTAGGCGAAGAACAGCTTGTTCAGGGTCATGGGATCGACGTACTGGCCGTCCTTGTAAACACGCATATTGCCGGAAGCGACCTCGTCGATCAGCATCACGTTGCCCTGGGGATCGTAGCCGAACTCAAACTTGATGTCATACAGCTCCATGCCCTTGGCAGCCAGATCGTCAGCAACGATCTTGGTGATGGCCTGGGTCTGGGCCTTCAGATCCTCATACTGCTCGTCGGTCATGACGCCAATGGCCACCAGCGCGTCCTTGGTGATCAGCGGATCGCCCTTGGCATCGTCCTTCAGCGTGGTCTCCACATAGGAAGGCAGCTTGGCGCCGGACTCGATCAGTGCGCCGTAGCGGCGGATGAAAGAGCCAACAGCCCGGTTGCGGCAGATGACTTCCAGGCCGTTGCCGAAGACCTTGGCGGGCAGAACTTCCATGGTGGTGTTCTCCAGGTCGGCGGAAACGTAGTGGGTGCGGATGCCGGCGGCATTGATCTTCTCGAAGAAGTAAATGGACATACGCAGGTTCACATCGCCCACGCCCTCGATGGTCAGGCCCACGGAGTTTTCGCCGGGATCAAACACGCCGTCCTTGCCGGTGCAGTCGTCCTTGAACTTCAGCAGGCAGTTGCCGTTGGGGAGCTGATAAACATTCTTGGTCTTGCCGGTATAAAGCAGAGTCAGGTTTTCCATAATAAGTACCTCTTTCATGTGAATGTATGTGAATGTGTTTACTTAACAAAATTGTTGTTTGCGGGATCATCAATCGACGCGAATGCAGAATGATTGTGTCGCCAAAGGCGACGGATTATAATTATTTCCGATAGGAAATACCTTAATTCTGCATTTTGCATTATGAATTATGCATTATGGAAATTAGGCCAGTTCCGCCTGCAGGGCAGCTTCCTTCTGGGCGATGGTAGCAGCCATGTCGGCCCGGTCGGCATCCAGCTTGGCAGCGAGGTCCTCGTCAGAAACCGCCAGGATCTGAGCAGCCAGCACAGCGGCATTCTTGGCGCCGTTCACGGCCACGGTGGCTACGGGGATGCCGCTGGGCATCTGCACGGTGGCAAGCAGGGCGTCCAGACCGTCATTGACGCCGCCCTTCATGGGAATGCCGATGACGGGGAGGGTGGAGTTGCCGGCAAAAGCACCGGCCAGATGGGCAGCCATACCCGCAGCGCAGATCAGCACGCCAAAGCCATTTTTCCGGGCGTTGGATGCAAATTCCGCAGCGGCGGCGGGGGTGCGGTGGGCGCTGAGAATGTGGGCTTCATAGGGGATGCCAAATTTCTTCAGCTGTTCGACGGCGCCCTTCACAACGGGCCAGTCGGAATCGGAACCCATGATCACTGCAACTTTTTTCATAGAATTACTCCTTTACAGACGCTTGCGGATGATATTGTACTGGAAATAGTCGTTTACGAAATACTGCCGGGAGAAGAGGACGGGATTTCCATCCACATCAAAGTCCACTTCTTCAATGTACATCAGGGGTGTACCCGGGGCGATCTGCAGGATCTCCGCCAGCTCTTCCGTTGCCACGATGGGCTTCAGCTGAGAAATGTCCATAAAGCAGTTGATGCGGCAGTTGTCCTGCAGCAGCTGGAACACCGGGGCCCGGAGGGCCTGCTCTGTGACGGGGCTGCGCAGCAAAGCGGCATCGAATATATCCTCACAGTAGATGGCCGGGCGCTTGCTGGCAGTGCACAGCTTTTGAATGCGCATGAGCTGGGTGCCGGGCTGCAGATTCAGCTTGCTTGCTTCCTCCTCGGTGGCGGGGGTTTCCTCTGCCTTGGTAAACGCCACAGAGGGGGTGTGGCCACCGGCGTGGATCATATCCATAAATTCCTGCTCCATGTCCATACGGGTGGGAAGATTCAGCACATGGCGGTTAATCAGGGTACCCACACCGTGACGGCGGGTGATGAAACCCTCACACTCCAACACCGCCAGAATGTCCCGCAGCTGGGTACGGCTGATGCCCATAATGGTAGCCAGTTCACTTTCCCGGGGCAGGTGGGAAGCGTGGGCCCAAACGCCGGTACGCATTTCCCGCAGCAGTTGGGCGTGGGCTTCTTTTGCGTAAATATCCTTAAATTCACTCATATGAATATCCTCCAAAAATGAAAGGTATTACCTTTGCACACCGTTTTCATTATATGTCAATATAACCCAAAAAGCAAGCAAAACTTAGCCTATTTTCACCAAATAATTTTGGATAATTTGATGAAATTGACCAATGATAAACGGAAAAGAGGCATTTTCCACGAAAAAAGGGGCGCGTGAAACACGCGCCCCGCTTTCATAGGGGAAACTGTTTGATTTTGTTGAATCGGCGGGGATATTGCGCCGGGGTGGGGGAGACTTTTCGCAGCACAATAACAGCGTGATCGGCCCCGTCCACGGGGAAATGATGTACGTTTTCCAGCTTTAGGCCCAGTTTGGCAATGGCGTTCTTGGCCTCCGCCAGCTCTTCCATGGCGGCAGATCCCTTCATAGCCAGCACAGCGCCGCCCACCTTCACAAAAGGCGCAGTAAGCTCCAGCAGCACATTAAGCCGTGCCACAGCCCGGCTGGAGGCAAAGTCATAGCTTTCCCGCCGCTGGGCGGCTGCTTCCTCGGCCCGGGCGGTGACGCACTCGGCTTCCACCCCCAGTTGGGGCAGAATGGTGCTCAGCCAATTCATCCGCTTGCCCAAGCTGTCCAGCAGGGTCAGGCGCACCCCGGGACAGGCAATTTTCACGGGAACACCGGGGAAACCGGCGCCGCAGCCCACATCGATTAGGGTCTTGCCTGTGAGATTCTCGCATTTGAGCAGACTTACAGAGTCCAAAAGGTGGAGTTTGGCCACGGCGGCAGGCTCGGTGATGGCCGTCAGGTTCATCACTTCGTTCTGCTTCACCACCGCTTCGCCAAAAGCGCAGAGGGTGTCGATCTGGGTTTCGTGCAGGGGCAGCTCCATGGCCTGCAGGCCGTCAGTCAGTGTGGATTTCATCAAATCAGTCATTTGTATCACCTAAAATACCGTCAATATAGTCTTTGTCCAAGGGGTCAAAATTGGGATTTTCCTCTGCATCCGGCAGGGCGGTTTCCTGCAGATACCAGCTCACCAGTTGGGTGGCCACCATGCCATAACTGGCGATGCCCTTGTTGTCGCCGCTGGCCTGGATATAGGCGTTGTTGGCGGTGTTTGCCACGGTGGAAGCCACCTGGTTTTTCTCTTTGGCAAAAAAGGCATCGTAAAAGCGGATGTCCCGGCGGAATAGCTCATTGCAACCGGCGTGGATTTCCTTCAGCGCAGCCCGGTCGGCTTTCGCCAGGGCATTGTAGCAGTAGCGGTAGGCCATATAATAGGCCGAGTAGACAAATTGGGGATCGTCACTGGCCTCGCAGGCCAAAAACGCGGCAAAATTGGCGTCGTCTTCCAAAGCGATACACATCCGGTGGGCCATTTCGTGGCACATCACAAAGGGGATGGACATATTGGGAATGGCGGGATTGACGGAAGCTTCTCCCGTCAGCGCCATGGAAACGCCGCAAATGCCCATGGAAGCGTAAAGATTGGACCACATCAGTTTTTTGGGGGGCTGGATGGAGCCTGCAAACACCGCATAGCCCTCTTTGGTCAGATTTTTGTAGCCATTTCCGGCTTTTTGAGCCAAAATGTCAAAATCTTCGTATAATAAGTTGCCGTTTTCGTCCCGGGGTAATTTTTCGGCCAAGGCATTGGCGTTGTCCCGGAAGTAGATGAGGGCGTTTTCCAAATCCGTTTGGGTCAGCTCCACCTTTTCCAGCCGAAGGTCCTGAGAAAGGGAACTGGCGTAGAAATTCAGCCCGTAAATGCCGGTGTGGGCGCACCAGCCCAAACTCACAATGGCCAGCACCCACCCGAGATACCGGATGACGCTTTTTTTCTTCCAAATCACCAGCCCCAGCGCACCCAAAAACAGCAATACCAGCACCACAAGGATCACTTGCCACAGGGTGAAGGGGAAAATGCCGCTGATGCCGGCGAGGATTTTTTGAAGCCATCTGGTCACATAGGGGTAGAAGGCGTCCAAAAGCGTGCCGTAGCGCTTGGCCAGCGCCTTGATGGCAAAGGTCAGCAGCAGACCACCTGCCGCCACAATATAGCCCATGTATTTTTTCAAAGGCCTCCGCCTCCTGAATGTCAGTTATTTCATATAGTATAACACATTTTGGGCAGAAAGTGTGGAGAAAATTAAAATATTTCAAATTTCAGTTTATCGGGCAAGCAGAAGCCTAAAGGCGTGTCATTGCGAGGAGGCGTAGCCGACGTGGCAATCTCCTGCACAAACATGCTCTCCCTATCAAGCGTTGGATGAATGGGGCTACGTCCTACCGGGAGATTGCCACGGGCCTGACGGCCCTCGCAATGACATGATAATTGATAGGTAATTTCGCTGTAACGGACAGCTAGATAAACTCCAATTTATCCTTAAAAATCGGGAATAAAGGCTTTGTCCGCGCCCTCGGCGTCCTGGGTAAAGCCTTCCAGATCGTTTAGGTACATCCAGCTGAGCACTGCGTCATATTCGTCGTCCGTCACCTTGCGATCCAGAGGGGCGGACATTCCCGGCATGGGGGTGTACTGCCGCATCAGGCTGACCAGCACTTCGCCGGGGGCGAAGGTGTCGCCAATCCAGTCCAGCACCTTCAGGGAATTGGCGGTGTATCCCGGCAGAATCAGATGGCGGATGATGACGCCTTTGGTCACTTTCTCCCCATCCCATTGCACCGGGCCCACCTGGCGCACCATTTCCCGAATGGCAGTGGTTGCAACCGGGAAGTAGTCCGCCGCCCCGGATAGGGAAGCGGCCAGCTGGCTGTCGGCGTATTTAAGGTCGGGCAGGTAGATGTCCACCTTGCCTTCCAATTCTTTCAGCGTTTCTACCCGCTCATAGCCGCCGCAGTTATACACCACGGGAACGGGGAGTTTCGGCTCTAAGGCCGGCAAAATAGTGGGTAAATACTGGGTGGGAGTCACGAGATCAATATTTTCCGCTCCCTCCGCAATCAGCCATTCAAACAGCCGCCGCAGGCCGTCGCTGTCGTACACATCGCCCACCGGTCGGGCGCTGATGGCGATGTTCTGACAGTACTTACACCGCAGGGTGCAGCCACCGAAAAACACCGCACCGCTGCCGCCGTCGCCTGCCAGCGCCGGTTCTTCCCATTTGTGGAGCATGGCCTTGGACACCACGGCACCTGCCGGGCCGCCGCAGAAGCCGGTTTGCCCTGTGGTCCGGTCAACGCCGCACCGCCGGGGGCACAAATTGCAGTTTACATAATCCATAAAAATCCCATCCTTTGAAAATATCATATCATTTTTCTCTGCCTTTCTCAACCCCGGCTTTACCAAATGCAAAAAATGTGATATGATACTATAAATTGTTGTTTATAGCGCCGAAGGCGCAAAAGCCTCCCTTGTGCAAAGGGAGGTGGCCCGAAGGGCCGGAGGGATTGTTTTCTATCGATTTGTAGCAATCCCCCAGTCAAAATCGGTTCCGAAATGCCGATTTTGACAGCCCCCTTTGCACAAGGGGGCCTTTGGTGGCTGCGCCGCTAAGCTCGTAAACAACAATTTACCTTCCTATGGAGGACATTTTATGCTTACAAAAAATGAAATTTACGAGGCGGTCATCTGCGACTATACCTCCGAAGGCCAGGGCGTTGCCAAAATCGAAGGCTGCGCTGTGTTTGTGCCCAATGCGGTTTTCGGCGAAAAGTGCCGCATCCGCATTGAAAAAGTAGGAAAAACCTGGGCGGCGGGAAAAATTGTGGAGATTTTGGAGCGCTCCCCCCACCGCATCAACCGGGATTGCCCGGTGGCCAAGCTTTGCGGTGGCTGTGATTTCCAGCACATCACTTATGAAGAGGAAACCCGGCTGAAAGCGGAGCGGGTTCGTTCCTGCCTGAACAAGCTGGCAGGGGAGAGCCTCACCGAAATGCCCATTCTGGCCGCTCCCACTTGTCAGGGTTACCGCAACAAGGCCCAGTATCCGGTTTCGTCCAAAAATGGCCGGGCCTACGCCGGTTTCTTCAAGGCCGGCACCCATCAGGTGATCGAAAATGACCGCTGTGGCATTCTGCCGGCGGAAATGGACGCCGTCAAGGACGTGGTCATTGCCTATATGAATCGGAACAACGTGCCGGCCTACGACGAAATCACCCACACCGGCCTGGTGCGCCACATTTATGTGCGCCGGGGTGCGGTCAGTGAGCAGATTTTGGTGTGCCTTGCCATCAATGGTCGTAAAATTCCCCAGGCCCATCGGCTGGTGGCGGACTTAAAGAAAATTCCCGGATTTACCACTTTGGTTTTGTCCGTCAACACCAAAAAGGGCAACGCTGTTTTGGGGGACGAATTCATCACCCTCCACGGCCCCGGCTTTATTGAGGATACCCTCTGCGGTCTGAATTTCCGTTTGTCTGCCCGGTCTTTCTATCAGGTGAATCACCATCAGGCCCAGCGGCTGTATGAGGCCGCCATTTCTCAGGCGGAGATCACCAAGGAGGACACCGTTCTGGACCTCTACTGCGGCGTGGGCACCATTACCCTGTGCATGGCCAAGGCCGCCGGCAAGGTGATCGGCGTGGAAGTGGTGGAGCAGGCAGTGGAAGACGCCCGGGATAATGCCAAGCGCAACGGCATCGAGAATGCGGAATTTTTCTGCGGTGATGCCGGCGAGGCCGCCCTTTCTCTGGAAAAGCAGGGAGTGAAGGCGGATGTGGTGGTAGTCGACCCGCCCCGCAAGGGTCTGAACGCCGACGCCATCGAGGCGCTGGCCCGGTTTGCCCCCCGGCGGATCGTCTATGTGTCCTGCGACCCGGCTACCCTCGCAAGAGATGTTGCCCTTCTGAAAGAGCGGGGCTACAAGCTCAAAAACGCCATGGCCGCCGACCTCTTCCCCCGCTGCGCCCATGTGGAGAGCATCGTGTGCTTGACTCGGGAATAAATCGAATCAATGAAACGCCGGCACCCTATGGGGTGCCGGCGTTGAGCGTGTCGAAAAACCTGTCATTGCGAACCAGTGACCGATGTCACTGGTGTGGCAATCCCTGAAATAGAGCAAAAACGCTTGCTTTTATAGAGAAAAAGTTCGAAAATCCGGGAGATTCCCACGGTCGCTTTGCTCCCTCGGAATGACACCACTTTTTTGACAGTCTGAAAGCCGGAACCAACGGGTGCGGGCGTTATTTTTGTGGCGGGAGCAATCCCGCCCTTGACTTTTTGTAAATAATTTCCTAAAATAGCATAAACAGCGCATTGACGAACAATATAGACGGCGGATATACGAACAATATATCCGGCACTTACGCGAAGGATACTGAAAAATTCGGGAGGGAAGACATGGACTATCTGAAAATAGAAGATATGGCAAAGCTGTGGGAAATCTCGCCCCGGCGATTGCAGACCCTGTGCGCCCAGGGGCGAATTGAGGGCGCTACCCGGTTTGGCCGGGCGTGGATGATCCCGGTCCAGGCGTCCCGGCCGGTGGATGGCCGCAGCAAGGCAGGCCGGGCCAAGGCGGCAGAGCTGCTGGAGGCGGATCTGCCCCTGCCCCGCAAGACCCCCTTCCTTTATATGACGGATCTGTACCGGGTGCCGGGCACGGCGGACGCCGTAGCCCAAGGTTTGGTGGATAACCACGAGGCCCAGGTGCTGTTTGAGGCAGAGGTGGCCTATTCCCGGGGGCAGATCGACAAGGTGTATGAAAAAGCCAACTATCTGCTGAGCAAGCACTCCGGCTTCTACGCGATCCTGTCGGCGGGTATGCTGCTGGCCATGTGCGCCATCTGGCATGGCGACATTGTGATGTGGCGTCGCGCAAAGAATCACATTGCCGAAGCCCCTGCCAAAAATGATAATGACCTGGATATGATGCAGCTGGCCATCAGTGCCGTGGATATTATGATATATAATGTTGATAATTTCCCGGAATGGTTCAAGAAGGGCTGTTTTGAGCCGGTGCATCCGGATGCTTACCCGGCAGCCAGTGTGTATTACGCCAAATATTTGTATGCGCTGGGCTATGCGGTGGCCATGGGTCTGGTCAAAGTGGACGGAACACAGGGCCTGTATATTATGTCGGTGATCTCTTACTCTGTGGAGCCTTTGATCTCCTGGGCAAGAGCCAACAATACCATTATGTCCGAGATATATCTGCGCCTTACCTGTGCCGCGATATACCACAACTGCGGCAGGGAAGAGGAGGCGATGCACCACATCGACATCGCAATCGAATTGGCCCTGCCCGATCGGCTGTACGGTGTGTTGGCTGAGTATTGCCGTGCCCTGGGGGAACCCCTGGAAAAGCGCCTTTCTGCCATCGACGAGAATGCCTGGAAGGAAATCAAGGCGCTGTACAAGATCTATAACGAGGGCTGGTCGAAGCTGTCGGGCACGGTGCGCGGCAAGCAGATCATTGCCACCCTTTCGGCCCGGCAGCGGGAGGTGGCCAAGCTGGCGGCCTTCGGCCTGAGCAACAAGGAAATTGCTGCCCGGATGGGCATGTCCCTGTCGGCGGTGAAGCAGGCACTGCTGTCCGTTACCGATAAAACCGGTGTGAGCCGGGATGAATTTGCCGGTTTCCTGTGATCGTTTCCATTGAAAATATCTGAAAAATAATGGTAAAGTGGGATTTATCGGGCAGATGGTGCGCGCAGCGCTTTGCCTCCCTCGCCTAGAGGGAGGTGGCACGGCGTAAGCCGTGACGGAGGGATACATCGCCCTAAAAGGGCGATATGTCGCTAAAGCGACATTATATCCCCCAGTCAAATTGCCGCACACCGGCAATTTGACTGCCCCCTTTAGGCAAGGGGGCCTTTATGAGCAGCCCGCTAAACTGAAATTGATAATTCTTTGATACGCTGGGGCATAGCCATTTCCGCCCGGAAATGGCTATGCTTTTTTTGTTGTTGGGGAAAATAGTATGGCCAAAATTTTCCATTTTAGGTAGTGCTGTGGAAAAAAATAATTCGCTATAATACGGCTACAAACAAAACACGGCGCCCCCACTGCCGGGAAAGGAGCCCTCATGAAACACATCCTTCCCAACGAACCCCGGGAGGGTGAGCTGCACGCGGTGATAGAAACCTTCGGCCGCACCTTCGAGCTGCGCTACGGCTACTATGAAGCCTGCGACCGGGATGGTCCACCGGATGTGCTGTACCCCAACTTCAAAGAAGAACCACAGTATACCGACGAGGGCTGCCCCTTCGTCACCCGGATGCAGGATGCCTGCCCCCATTATTCATCTAAAAAGAGGCGGTGCACCGACAGTACCTGCGGCGAGTGCAGCTACTTCCGCCGGGGCGAAGATTGGTTCGGCATCTGCACCTGCCCCCACAACCGCCGAAACGAATAAGCGACGCAGCCGCCCCCCACAACTTGGTAATTTATTAAAGGAGAGTAACGATATGAAAAAGACTACCCGTATTTTTGGCATCCTGCTGATCGCAGCGATGCTGTTGGGCCTGCTGGCCATGACCGCCAGTGCAGCTACTGTTGAAAGAATGGACGGTTTTACCGTTAAAGTTACCGATCTGGTCTATACGACCGACGGAAGCAGCATTTCGAGCGCAAACTTTCACTCGATTTCCTACAAGGTTGTCAACAGTACAACCATCCGATTTACGTATGCTGTTTGGCTGTATGAGGGAGCAGGCAGCGGTGGTAGCTCAAGGGCTGACCAAACCGCTACGCTGAACAACTACTCCTGCACCGAAGACATCGACGTAAAAATTCCGATGACCTACTCCAACGGCGGCGGTAAACGCAATTGGACGTATAATTTGTCGGTTACCAAGGCCGCAGGCCACATCTACACGAACGCTTGCGATACTTCCTGCAACGTTTGCGGCGAAACCAGAACCATTACCCACAACTATAACAATGGCATCTGCACCGTTTGCGGCGAAGTTTGCAAGCATACGGAGGTCAGTGCAAACGGTCTTTGTGCCGAGTGCAAAATGTCTTTTGTTGCTTCCGTCAATGGCACGTACTTTACCTCCATCGACGAGGCCTTTGCTCTGGCCAATGAAACAGCCGATGCAAAGCTGGTGTTGCTGCAGGATGTGGTTATCAGTCAAGTGGAAATGAAGGGCACCTTCACCCTGGACCTGAACGGCCATACCCTCGGTTCTGTGGATGATTATCAGTATTCCCTCAACATCACCGGCGGCCACCTGACCATTCAGGACTCCGTTGGCACCGGTGCGATTCTTGCCAATGCAAAGGACTCTTTCATCGGCGTCTATAATAGCGCTTCTTTCACTGTCACCGGCGGCACCTTCAGCGAAGTAATTGCCAACACTTCTGGCTCCGTCACCGTCACTGGTGGCAAGTTTGTGGAATTCAGCACCCAGGGTAGCGGCACCAAGTCTATCAGCGGCGGCGAATTCGGCGTCTTGTGGACTAATCCCAACCCCATCGAGGCCTACCTGGCAACCGATTACTTCGTGTACAACGAAAATGGTGAGCCTGTGAACGTTTGCGAAACCAGAATTGTTTACAATGTTACCGTCCGGAAGGGCGCTGACCTGAAGTACGCTGTGGTCACTGCCAACAACACCGCCTATACCGGCTTGGCACAGAAGCCCACTGTCACCGTTGCCGTAGCTGGCAGAGAATTGCCCGCTGACAAATTCTCTGCGTCCTATGCCGACAACATCGAAATGGGCACCGGCACCGTGACCGTTACCGGCAATGCACCCTACAGCGGCACCAACAGCACCACCTTTGAAATCACCAAGGGCAACCTGGCGGTTGCCACCAACCCCGAAACTACTTATGAATTCGGCGCTGCTGCAGGCGATGAAGTCTACGGCGGCAAGGTCGTGATCGAGGGCAACGAGTCCGCCGTCATCACTGGCACCTGGGCTTGGGTCAAGCAGGGTCAGACCGCTGTCTTTACCCCCGCTGCCGAGTTTGAGAACCTGTTCAATGAACTGACCAATGTCAACGTTACCCATGTGGTCACCCCCGCTACCCCCGTTATCGAAGTGATTACTCCCTCTCCCTCCATCATGCCCGGCATGGCCATCCGCATGAGCGTTGTGGTGAAGAATCCCCACAACGGCGAGCTGACCGACTTGCCCACCGCTTTCCGTGTCACCTATAAGATCGGTGAAAACGGCACCCCCGTCACCGTCAGTGGCCTGGAGTTTACCCTGCCCGCCGCAACTGCGCTGGGCGAGACTGTGTATGTCTGGGTCGAGAATGTGGCAGTAGACGGCAAGTACGCTGTGGCTACTTCCACCAACACCATCGAGCTGGCTGTTGGTCAGGTGGATTACACCAAGAACATCGACGAAGTGAAGGCTGCTCTGCAGGCTGAGATCGACGCGCTGGAAGAAATCATCGCCGCGCTGGAAGAAACCCATGGCGCCGATGTGACCGCTCTGCAGGAAAGAGTGGCTGCTCTGGAGGCTGCCGTTGCTGCGCTGGACAGCACCTACGCCACCGATGAGGCGCTGAATGCTGCTGTGACCACGCTGAACGAGCGCATTGACGGCCTGTCCGATGAAATCGAAGCACTGGCCAATGTCTATGCTACCATCGAGGCTCTGAACGCTGCCAAGCAGGAACTGCAGGAAGCAATCAATAACAATGAAACCGATATCGAGGCCAAGGTCGCAGCACTGACTGAGGCGCTGGAAAAAGCCCAGACCGCTCTGGAAAATGCCTACAAGGCTGCCGATGCTACCCTGAAGTCCGAACTGGAGGCGCTGATCGCTGCAACCAAGACCGAGCTGAATGCTGCCATTGAAAAGGTTAAGTCCGACCTGCAGAAGGAACTGGCCGATGCCGTTGCCAAGCTGAATGCGGCTGACAAGGAAAACGCCGACGCTCTGGCTGCTGCCATCGAGGAGCTGAATAAGGCCATCGAGGCCGCCAAGAAGTTTGCCACCGATGAAGATGCCAAGCTGAAGGAAGCTCTGGAAAAAGCCGACGCCGCTCTCGACGCTGCCATCAAGCAGGTCCAAGACAATCTGGATAAGGCTGTGGAGGATCTGAATGCGGCTGACAAGGAAAACGCCGACGCTCTAGCTGCTGCCATCGAGGAGCTGAATAAGGCCATCGAGGCTGCCCAGGCTGCCGCTGAGGCAGGCGATGCCGCCATCAGAAATGAACTGGCATCCGCTAAGGCAAGCCTGAACGCTTCCATCAACGCCGTTGCCCGTGACCTGGCTGCTGCAAAGTCCTCTCTCATGAGCGCCATCAATTCCGGTGACGCCGCCCTGAGCAAGAAGATCGAGGCTCTGGACGCTGCCCTCACTGCCGCCATCGCTGCCAATGCAGCTGCCGACGAGGCCACCAAGGCCGAGCTGACCGCTCTGATTCAGGAGACCAAGGCCGCCCTGCAGGCCGCCATCGACAAGGTTGCTGCCGATCTGGCTGCTGCTGAGGTCGCACTGAACAAGGCCATCGCCAATGGCGACAAGGCTCTGGACGAGAAGATCGCCGCTCTGAACACCGCGCTGGAAGCCGCCATCGCCGCCTCCAATGCCGCCGACGAAACCCTGACCGCCGAAATGAACAAGGCTGTGGACGCCCTCAACAAGGCGATTGCCCAGGTTCAGAAGAATCTGGACGATGCCAAGGCCGAGCTGGTTGCCAAGGACGAGGTCATGACCGCAGAGCTGGAGCGCCTGAACACCTTCGTTATTGTGGTGTGCGTCATTGCAGGCACCGCCCTGTGCGGCTGCGGCGTGCTGGTGTACTTCGTGTTCTTCGGCAAGCGTAAGCTGATCTAAAATCTGTTTCTGTTTGCTGTGTCTAAAGAAGGCACACTCTCCTTTGAAAGCTGCGGCCCGGGTACACCCGGGCCGCAGTGTCCATCTTCCACCAAACTGAAGCTTGTATGGCAGGGCTTGGTGCTTGACAAGGTATTGCCTTTGCTGATAAAATTAAGGTACTACAAAAGGGGAGGGGGTTCGCTGTGGCTGTTTTTCGAATGAAAATCGCCGGGACTGTGGCACAGATCCAATCGCTGTTCGACAGTACGCCCCAATATTTCCGGGCCTATCTAACGGAAGAACAACCGGCCTTCTCTTTTGCTGTTTCTCCGGAGCACCTGCGTTTTGAGCAGGCAGAGTTGGATCGGGAAGCGGAGGAGGAAGGTTTCCGTTTCCGCACCTTTACAGACCCCTTTTTGGAGCGGACCGCTATCCAGCGGGCCTTTGCGGAGTTTCTCTTTGACCGGGACACCCTGTTGCTCCACGGCAGCGCCGTGGCTCTCGATGGGCGGGGTTATCTGTTCACCGCCCGCAGCGGCACCGGAAAATCCACCCACACCCGCCTGTGGCGGGAGGTTTTTGGAAGCCGGGCTGTGATGATCAATGATGATAAACCTTTTGTGACGCTGAATGAACAGGGCGTGACGATTTTTGGCTCTCCTTGGAGCGGCAAACACGGGCTGGACAGCAATATTGCCGTGCCGCTGGCGGGAATCTGCCTGCTGGAGCGGGGTGGGGAAGACCGCATCCGTTCCATTTCCCCGGAGGAAGCGCTTCCAATGCTCCGAAAGCAGGCCTATTGCCCGCTGAATGGTGAAAAAGAGGGGAAATTTAACAGCCTTGTGGAATTTTTGGCGGAAAAAGTGTCCCTTTGGGGCATGAAATGTACGAAAAATAGAACTGCCGCCATCACCGCCCACGATGCCATGTGCGGGGCAAGTGTTGTGACATTGCGCCCCTTTGTGGAGAAAGATGCCGAAGCCATCATCGACCTTTTGATGGATGAGCAGGTGAAAAAAACCTACATGATTCCCGATTTTGCCACCCGGCAGGCGGCAAGACCGCTGTTTGACCGGTTGCTACAGCTGTCTCAGCTGGAAGTCCGTTTTGTCCGGTCCATCTGTTTGGATGGCCAAAGCATCGGAATGATCAATGACGTGGACATTTCGGGTGCGGAAGTGGAGCTGGGCTACGCTCTGTTACCGACCTACTGGGGCAGGGGATGCGCCACAGCGGCACTGAAAATGGCCATGGAGGCCCTGTTTACACAGGGATTTGAAAGAATCAAAGCTGCTGCCTTTGAGGAAAATACCCCCTCTTTGCGGGTGATGGAAAAGGCGGGCATGGTGAAGTCCGGGCAAACGGAAGAAATACAGTACCGGGGCAAAACCTGCCGCTGCATCTGTTACATGAAAAACAAAAATGAATATATGGAGGAATCCCTATGAACAGAGCATTTCCCGAAATGAAGAAGAAGCTGGGCTTTGGCCTGATGCGCCTGCCGATGATCGGAAAAACCGTGGACTATGAGCAGGTAAACCGCATGGTGGATGCCTTTATGGCCCGGGGCTTTAACTATTTTGACACCGCCACGCCCTATATTGAGGGCCAGAGCGAGATGGCGGTGAAGAATTGTCTGGCCAGCCGCTATCCCCGGGATTCCTTTGTGTTGACGGATAAGCTGTCCCCCAATCTGTGGGAAAAGGGAGAGCAGATCGAAGCCGTGGTGAGCCGCCAGCTGGAAAACTGCGGTGTGGAATATTTTGATTTCTACCTGATGCACGCCATGAGCGCCGAGCGCCACCAGTTCTACAAGGAGCAGGGGGCTTACGACATCGTGCAGAAGCTGAAGGCCGAGGGTAAGATTCGCCACATGGGCATCTCCTTCCACGACAGCGCCGCGGCTCTGGATCAGATCCTTACCGACCGCCCCGATATCGAGGTGGTGCAGATCCAGTTCAACTATGCCGACTACGAGGATGTCCGGATCCAGAGCCGGAAATGCTACGAGGTCTGCCGCAAGCATGGAAAGCCCGTTCTGGTAATGGAGCCTGTCAAGGGCGGCAGCCTGGCCAATCTGCCGGCAGAGGCAGCCGCTCTGCTGCCGGGCGGCAGTCCCGCCAGCTATGCGGTGCGCTTTGCCGCCGGCTTTGAGGGTGTGGAAATGGTGCTCTCCGGCATGAGCAGCCTGGAGCAGATGGAGGATAACCTCAGCTATATGGAGGATTTCCAGCCCCTGACCAAGGAAGATCACCAGCGTTTGGAGCAGGTGAAGCCCATTTATCAGGGTGCCACCCGCATTCCCTGTACCGGCTGCCGCTACTGTGAGGAAAAGTGCCCCATGGATGTTCCCATTTCCACCATTTTTGCCCAGCTGAATCAGCTGCACAAAAAAGAGGGCAACCCCAAGGCAGATTACGCCGCCCTGAGAACCAATGGCGATGACTGTATGAAGTGCGGCTGGTGCATGAGTGCCTGCCCCCAGCAGTTGCAGGTGTATCAGCTGGTGGAAATGGCCCATAAGCAATTGACCGAGAAGTAAATGGGCAAATCGCCCCCAATATTTTATTTGTTGCTTTGCAACGGAAAGGAAAAGAAAATGAAAAAGTTTGGATTTTTGAAATCTTTGATGGCTGTGCTGCTGACGCTGGCCATGCTGCTGTGCTGCGCCTGCGGCGCCAAGGACCCGGAACCCACCAATCCCAACGCCTTGGGCGATGGTGACGGCAAGCTGGAGGCCCAGGACTTTGTGGATGGATTTACCACTGTTTACGGCGCCACATTGGGCGCCATGGGTGGCCAGACCGATGTTTCCTCCCGCACCGAGATGGACATTTCCGTCAACTTGGGTGATGATCTCATCAGCTCCCTGGGTACGATGATGCAGATGTATCAGCTGCCCGGCGACGCTTCCTGGCTGAAGGAATTCGGTTTGAACATGGATGTGAATTACACCAAGGATCTGACCAAGATGGTTTTGGCCCTGCGTTTGGGCGGCACTGAAGCTGTCTCCGCCGAGGTGATTCAGAACATGGCAAACCAGATGGTGTATCTGGGCCTGCCCGGTTTGAATGACCAGTACATTGCTGTGGGTGCCAATGTTTCTCAGTCTGCTGTAGCAATGAGCGGCATGGTGGACTATGCGGCCCTGATTGCTGCCCTGCCCACTGAGGCAACGCTGAATACCCTTCTGACCCGTTATCTGAACCTGCTGCAGCAGGAACTGGGTGATCCCACCGTCGGCACTGAAACCCTCAGCTTCAGCGGCATTTCTCAGGAAGTTACCGCAACCACCCACACCATCCGCCGCAGCGATGTGCTGGACATGGCGGAGGCCGTGATGAAGGCTGCCCAGACTGACGCCGAGCTGGAAGCCATGCTGGATAAGCTGTCTGCCTACGTCAATACCCAGGGCGAAGCGGAGTATGCAGAGTATTCCAAGCAGTATGGCACCACCTTTGTGTGGGAAACTGTGGACCTGCATGAAGAACTGATGGACGAAATCGACTCCGCACTGGAAGACATCGCAGAGACTCGTGTGGAGCTGGAGGATGGGGACTTTTTGGCGCTGTCCGTCTTCTCCGACGGTGAAAAGGATCTGGGCATCCGCCTGAAGGTGGTTACCGGCTATGATTCTGTGGAAATCAACGCTTACAGCCTGACCCAGAATGAAAATACTGCCCTGCTGGTGGAAATCAGCGACCTGTTCCGCCTTTCCGGCACCGGAACCCGGAGCAAGGACCTGCTCAGCGGCAGCTATACTTTGTCCGCACAGGGCCAGGATATGGCGTATCTGGATGTGAAGAACCTGGATATGGAGGCCCTGAAAGCCGGTAATCTGAAGGGCACGCTGTCCCTGCGCCTGTCTCAGAAGATGATCCAGGAGATGTTCGGCTACGGTTCCTTCGTCACCACTAAGACCAGAATTGACATCAACCTGAACACCGAGGGCGACAACGGCGTTATCGAGTGTAAGCTGTATGACGGCAGCAAGTTCGTGCTGGGCGTGACCATGCGCACCAAGACCCTGCCTGCTGAAAAGATCCAGCTTCCTACCAGCTATGTGGATGCACAAAAGCAGGAAGAACTGATGAATTGGGTGAGTGCCCTTGACCTGGATAAACTGATGCAGAATCTGCGCCAGGCCGGTGTTCCTGACGAGCTGGTGGATACGCTGGAATCCTCCATGCCCATTGCCAACTAAATCACCCCGTAAAATATTTGGCGCTGTTTTCAGCGCCAAATGTTTTATCGGCAAGGAGTGTCCTATGCAGATCGAGATTAGACAATTACAGAAACAATTTAAGCGCAAGCAGGTTCTGCAGGATGTGAACCTGCAGGCAGGGGAGGGCACCTGCATCGGTATTCTGGGTGCCAACGGCAGCGGAAAATCCACCATGCTCTCGATTTTGGCCGGTGTGCTCAGCGCCGATGGGGGGCAGTTTTTCTGCGATGGGGTGGACCTGCTGAAAGACCGGAAGCAGCGCGCCCGGCTAGTGGGCTATGTACCCCAGGGCACACCCCTGATTGAAGAGCTTTCCGCCAGGGACAATCTTCTGCTGTGGTATGATCGCAATCAGCTTCGGGATCAGCTGGAAAATGGTGTGCTGAAGCTGTTGGGCATAGAGGAATTTTTGAAGGTGCCAGTGTCCAAAATGTCCGGCGGCATGAAAAAACGGCTGTCCATTGGCTGCGCCATGGCGGCCCAGCCTCCGATTCTGCTGCTGGATGAGCCAACGGCGGCACTGGATCTGGCCTGCAAGCAAAGTATTTCCGGCTGGCTGCAGCAGTACAAAGCCCAGGGGGGCATTCTGCTGCTGACCACCCATGATGCCATGGAACTGGCTCTGTGTGACCGCTGGTACATTCTCAAGGACGGGGTGCTGGAGCCCTTTGTCTTTGATGGGGATGTTCAGAAATTGGTTGAACGATTGTAATATGAAAAAGTACGGTATTTTGCAATTAAAACGGGTGGTAAGGTTTCTGCCCTGGGCCCTTTGTGTGGTGCTGGTGCTGTTTGGCTGTATGAGCGTTCTGTTTTACGCTCTGACCAACACTCAAACGGAAAAAGCCGGTTCCAAAATCCGCATCGGTGTGGTCAGCGCCACGGAGAACAAATATCTGCAGTGGGGTTTGGCTGCCATGCAGTTTGACTCCACTGCCATGTCCCTACAATTGGTGGGCATAGAGGAAGCGGAGGCGGTTCGCGGGCTGGAACGGGGCGAGATTGCTGCCTATGTGGTATTTCCCGAAAACTTTATAGAGGATGCCATGACGGGGGATGTGGGCCAGCTGCGGCTGGTCAGCACCGTGGGCGCTACGGGGCTCATTTCCATCTTTAAAGAAGAGGTCACGGTGTTGGTGGATAAGATATTATCCGCCTGTGAAAACGGCGCCTACGGCGCCGGAGACGCGGTGGCGGACAATGGGCTGGAGCATCAGTATTATCAGCATGTCAACGACCTGTCGCTGGAATATGTGGACTTTCTGTTCCACCGCAACCGGATGTACCGGGTGGAAAACTTGGCTCAGGACAGCCTCACCCTGCCGCAGTATATGCTGGGGGGCCTGACGGTTCTGCTGCTGATGCTTTGCTGCCTGCCCTTTGCGCCGCTGTTTATCCGTCACGATTATGCTCTGGATCGGATGCTTTGCACCCGGCAGATCGGCCCGGTGAAACAGACGCTGGCGGAGTTCGGCGCCTATTTTGCTGCGCTTCTGGTACTGCTGGGGGTGATGGCGGTGGTGCTGCGCCGCAGCCAGATGCTGCCGGCCCAGGTGTCGGAAATGAAACTGTTTCTGGGCCTGATGCCCACCCTCTTGATGGCGGCTGCCCTGTCTTACTGCCTGTACACTCTGTCCGGTCAACTGGTGGGGGGCATCCTGTTGTCCTTCTTTGCGGTGCTGCTCCTGGGCTTTGCAGGGGGCTGTATGTATCCTGTGCAGATATTTCCCCTGACCATGCAGCGCCTGGCGGGAGTATTGCCATCGGGCGTTGCCCGGCAAAGCGTGACTGGCTGTTTCTGGGGCGAAACGCCCACCGGAATTTGGCCGCTGCTGGGGTATAGTGCCGGGTTTTTGGCCCTTTCCGTGGGGATGCGCAGCCATAAAACCGGAAGCATTTGGAGGTAAGAACCATGAAAAAACTCCAAAAACTTCTGTATTGGATGGCGTTTTTGTGGAAACGCCTGTATAAAAAAGCCACGTTTCTGCTCCTGCTCATCTCGATTCCGCTCTTGGTGCTGGGCTACAATGCCACAGCCCAGGAGGACAGCGGTGTGCTGACCATCGCGCTGGCCTCCCGCCCGACGGAAGTGGAGGCACTGACCCGCAGCGTTTGGGATGAACTGCAGGAAAGTCAGTTGATTCTCTATGTGGAATGTGAAAGCCCGGAGGCCGCTACGGAAATGGTTCGCCGGGGAGATGCGGACACGGCTTGGATTTTTGAAGAGAATCTGGAACACAAGATCTATGATTTTGTGGCCCGCCGTAGCCGGCAAAACGCCTTTGTCACCGTCATCGAACCGGAGGACAGAGTGATGCTGAAGTTGCTGCGGGAGGTGCTCAGTGGCACCATGTTCCCTCATTGCAGCCAGACGCTGTATCTTACCTATTTGCGGGAAAACGCTCCGGAACTGCAGTCGCTTTCCGATGAACAGCTGCTAACGTATTATGAAAATGCGGGCTTTGACGAAAACCTGTTTCTCATGACCGACATTGAGGGCAATTCAAGCCAGCCGGAAGAAAACACCAACTATCTGCTGACCCCCATACGGGGCATGCTGGCGGTGGTGGTTGTGCTGGCAGGCCTGGCCAGCGCCATGTATTACATCCGGGATGAGGAACTGGGCACCTTTACTTTGGTGCATCAGCGGGCAAAACCCCTGGTGGAGCTGGGGTGCCAGCTGATCAGCGGCGTGAATGTGCTGATTGTGGTGCTGCTGTCGCTGATGCTGACCCATCAGGCGGTGGGCTTTGGACGGGAAGTGGTCACAGCACTGCTGTATGGGCTGTGCGTTGCCGCCTTTTCCATGGTGGTGCGGCGACTGGCCGGGAGCATCCGGGCACTGAGCATGGTGATTCCCATTTTGGTGGTGGTCATGCTGGTGATTTGCCCTGTGTTTTTTGATTTGGGGGCCTTGCGCCAGAGCCAGCTGTTCTTCCCGCCTACCTATTTCATTATCGGTGCCTATAACGAAAAATATCTCATGTATATGGCTCTCTACACACTGGCAACCTGGCTGGTTTGCCTTGTGTGGGACCGTATCCGCGATGCCATTTGAACCGTTTATAGCTGCGGCCCGGGATTTCCCCGGGCCGCAGTTGTCATTTTGAAACGGGTGGGCATTTCGTCAATCTCCACAAAAAAAGAGTACGGTCTTTGGCAGTGTCGCAGCGTTGCTTTTGAACATTTCCCGTGGTATAATATTGCCAATTCCCCAGAAAAGGAGTAAATTTTATGATTTCCAGAGAAATTTGTCAGCGTGTTCTGCAAAAGGCCGTTTCCACCGGCGCTGATTATGCAGAAATTTTTGCTGAAAACACCGTCAATCATTCCATTTCCATGATCGCAAGCAAGGTCGATGGCATCAAGGACACTGTGATTGCCGGCGCTGCCGTCCGTGTTTACAAGGGCCTGCGCAGCGTCATGGCCTCTACCGTGGATATGACCGAGGAAGGTCTGCTGAAGTGCGCCGAGTCCGCCGCCGAGGCCCTGGGACAGGGCGAGGCTCAGATCGACATCGTGCTGAAAGAGCGCATTTTCGGTGACATCCACCCGGTGAAGATCGTTCCTTCTTCCGTGGGCAACGCCGAGAAGGTGGCCATCCTGAAGGAAGGCTATTTTGCCGCCAAGGAATATGACGAGAGCGTGGTTCAGGTGTCCGGCAGCTTGCTGGATGTGGATCACAACATTCTGATCGCCAACACCGAGGGCACTTACGCCCAGGATCGTCAGATCCGCACCCGTATGGCCATCTCCGCTGTGGCCGACAAGGGCAGCGGCACCCAGACCGGCTTCTTCGGCCCCGGTCGCCGCATGGGTCTGGAGACCTTTACCGAACTGATCGACCCCAAGAGCGTGGGTATCACCGCTGCCAAGCAGGCCGTCACCATGGCCGGCGCCGGCTACTGCCCCGCAGGCGTCATGCCCGTTGCCATTGATAATGGCTTCGGCGGCGTCATTTTCCACGAGGCCTGCGGCCACGGTTTGGAAGCTTCCTCCGTCGCTTACGGTCAGAGCGTCTTTGCCGGCAAGCTGGGTCAGCAGATCGCCAACCCCAAGGTTACTGCCATTGACGACGGCACCATTCCCGGCGCCTGGGGCTCCATCAACATCGACGATGAAGGCACTCCCGCGCAGCGCAATGTGCTGATCGAAAACGGCATCCTCAAGTCCTACATGATCGACAAAATGGGCGGCCGCAGAATGGGTATGGCCTCCACTGGCAATTCCCGCCGCCAGAGCTATCGCTACACCCCCACCTCCCGCATGACCAACACCTACATCGCCGCCGGTGAGGATAAGAACGAGGACATCATTTCCTCCATCGAGTACGGCCTGTATGCTGCCTCCATGGGCGGCGGCTCTGTCAACCCCGTCACCGGTGAATTCAACTTCTCCGTCAACGAAGGTTACATCATCCGCGACGGCAAGATCTGTGAGCCTGTCCGTGGCGCAGCTTTGGTTGGTAAGGGCAGCGAGGTTATTCAGAACATCGATATGGTGGGCTCTGATATGGACATGGGCCAGGGCATGTGCGGCTCCAGTAGTGGCTCCGTTCCCACCAATGTGGGCCAGCCTCTGATCCGTGTGTCCACCATTACCGTCGGCGGCAGATAAGCGCGAAGCGCAAAGGCCCCCTTGTGTAAAGGGGGCTGGCAAAAATCTTTGATTTTTGCCTGGGGGATTGCCGTATTTACAATCCCTCCGACCCGGCTTTTGCCGGGCCACCTCCCTTTGCACAAGGGAGGCTTGGCGGCTTCGCCGCAAATTTGAAACTAGGAGGTTCATTATGAACTTTAACGAATTTAAGCAGCTGGTCATTGCCGAGTGCGCTGCACAGGGCATCGCTGAATACGAACTTTACTATCAGGCTGGTTCTTCCACCAGTGTGGATACCTTCCAGCATTCTGTGAACGAATTTACCTCTTCCTACGCCGGCGGCGTTTGCTTCCGCTGCATCGTAAATGGCAAGATGGGCTACGCTTCCACCGAGGATCTTTCGCCTGAGCAGGCCAAGGCGGTGGTAGCCAAGGCTGTGGATAACGCCGTGAATTTGGAATCCGAAGAGCAGGTGTTCTTGGGCGAGGGCGGTCAGGAATATGAGGTTCTGGAGGACAAGAGCTACGAACTGCCCACCACCGAGGCGCTGATCGCCAAGGTGCTGGAGACCACCGAAAAGCTGTACGCCGCCGACCCCATGGCAGTGGACGGCTGCCAGACCCAGGGCATCATCGAAACCAGCGAGGTGGCCATTTACAATTCCAAGGGCCTGGATCTGCAGCACAAAAACAGTGCTGCCGGCCTGGTGGTTGTGGGCGTGGTCAGTAACGGCCAGGAAATGAGCAATGATTATCAGATTAAGCTGGGTCAGCTGGACAAGCTGGATACCGACGAATTGGTGAAGAAGGCCATCGACGGCGCCAAGGAGAAGTTGGGCGGCGAGGTCGCCCCCACCGGTCAGTATCCTGTGGTGTTCAGCCCCGAGGCTATGACCGCGTTGCTTGGCGTTTACTCCGGCATTTTCAACGCTGAAGCGGCTCAGAAGGGTCTGAGCAAGCTCTCTGGCAAGGAGGGCGAGGTTATTGCCGCCTCCTGCGTGACGCTCATTGACGATCCCTTCCACTGTGATAATCCCGAGCCCAGCAATTTTGATGCCGAGGGCAGCCCCACCCGCAAGAAGGCTGTGATTGAAAACGGTGTGCTGAATACCCTGCTGTATAACCTCAAGACCGCCGCTGTGGCTGGCAAGAAGACCACCGGCAACGCCTCCAAGGCAGGCTACGATGCATCTGTGGGCATCCGTCCCTTCACCTTCTACCTGGAAGGCGGCGATATGACCGAGGAAGAACTGCTGCAGAAGGCCGGTAACGGCGTTTACATCACCGACCTCAGCGGTCTGCACGCCGGTGCGGACTCTATCTCCGGTGACTTCTCCCTGCAGTCCGCTGGTTACATGATCGAAAACGGCAAGAAGACCCGGTATGTCAAGTCCTTCACCGTGGCCGGTAACTTCTATGAGCTGCTGAAGAACATTGTGGCTTTGGCCAACAACAGCCACCTGCCCCGTGCCATGGGACAGACGGCCTTCGGTGCACCTACCACTTTGGTGGATGGCCTGAGCGTGGCCGGTAAGTAAATAAAAGACCGGAGGCATCCATTTGGATGCCTCCGGCGTGCTTTATGATGAAAGTTGAAGTGGGCCCCATATACTCAAAAAATTTTCTATTTTTCGCACCGTAGGGAAGACGAAAAATATACTGAGTATAGGAGGTGCAATATGAATAACTTTGTCATAATGGCGCTGATCGCCACCCTGGGAACCTGGTTTGTAACCGCCTTGGGCGCAGCAACAGTGGTCTTTTTTACATCCCCAAACCCCAAGAGCCTGAACATGATGCTGGGATTCGCTTCCGGGGTGATGATCGCGGCCAGTTTCTGGTCTTTGCTGCAGCCGGCCATTGCCCGCGCGGAGGTTACTTCCGATCTGCCGGCCTATCTTGTGGCCACAGGCGGTTTTTTGTGCGGCGCTTTGTTTATGTGGGCATCCGACAAGGTGGTTTCCTTCGCCCGAAGAAAAGCGGACACCGCCGGAGGAGAAGCAAACCAGCGTCTGCACCGCATTATGATGCTGATCTTTTCCATCACCCTGCACAATATCCCGGAGGGCTTGGCGGTGGGGGTTGCCTTTGGGGCATTAGAAAAGGGTGGTTACGGTCCGGAAGCGCTGATGGGGGCGATCTCCGTGGCAGTGGGGATCGGTTTGCAGAATTTTCCCGAGGGAGCGGCAGTTTCCGTTCCCCTAAGAAGAGAGGGCTATTCCAGGAAAAAGAGCTTCCTGTTCGGCCAAGCCTCCGGCTTAGTAGAGCCCTTTGCCGGGGTGTTGGGGGCGTTACTGGTTGTCTATGTGGAGGCGATTTTGCCCTATGCGTTATCTTTTGCCGCCGGGGCCATGATCTTGGTGGCGGTACATGAGCTAATTCCGGAATGTCAGAAAAACCAGGGGGAGCAGTCTTATCTTGGCACCATGGGCATTGTTCTGGGCTTTGCGGTGATGATGCTGCTGGATGTGATGCTGGGGTAGGGCAGGTGATGACAAAGACTCGATTTAATCAATGTTTCGCTCCGTCAAGCCGTCGCGAGCAACAGTCCGCCGGACTGTTGCATTTAGATCTGTTCGAGTCCTGTTTTTCTTACGAAAATATTTAAGGGAGGCGTATGCCTCCCTTAAATATTTGGTGCGGATGACAGGACTCGAACCTGCACGCTCGCGCGTTGGAACCTAAATCCAATGAGTCTACCAATTCCACCACATCCGCATGTTAAATTTTGGGGCAGGAGAGGGGAACGCCAATGAGTCTTCCTGTTGCGGTGCCCGGCAGCCGCTTCGCCTGACAAAGCAGGCTTGCGTCTTGCCGACCGCTGCCACGCACTCTGCTCGCTTCATCCGCCACTGGCGGCGCTCGCATCGCTCCCCAATTCCGCCACATCCGCAGATGGCAGTATTGTAACATCGTTTTTTCAAAATGTCAAATAAAAACGCCGCCCGGGTGGGCGGCGTTTCGTGTAATTTTTGAGGAAATTATCTCACGTACTCAATGACCACACGGCGGTTGGGCTCGGTGCCGGTGGAATGGGTGGTGATGTTATCCATATCCTGCAGGGCGGAGTGGATCAGGTGACGCTCGTAAGCGTTCATGGGCTCCAGGGTGGTGCGGCGGCGGTTCTTCAGCACCTGCTGCGCCTTCTTGCGGGCGTACTTGCGCAGGCTGTCCTCCCGCTTGGCACGGTATTCCTCGGCATCCACATTGATGCGGATGTAGCCGTCCACGCTGCGGTTGATGGAGTAGTTGGCCAGATGCTGGATGGCGTCCAGGGTGTCGCCACGGCGGCCGATCAGGTAGCCCAGATCGTCACCCACCAGCTCCACATGATAGCTGTTCTCCTCCCGCTTGACGGCGTGAGGCACGGCATTGCTGCCCATGTTCTCCAGCAGACCCTTGATAAAGACCTCAATCTTTTCCTCCACAGAGCCGGCTTCCACAGGGGCGTAAACCTTGGACTCCTTAGGCGCCTTGGGGGTCTCTGCCTTGGGCTGCTTGGGCGCTTTGGGGGTTTCTGTCTTAGGCTGCTTGGGGGCCTTGGGAGCTTCCTTTTTGGGTTCAGCCTTGGGCTGCTCCTTCTTGACTTCTACCTTGGGCTCGGCCTTGGGGGCGGGAGCGGGGTTATTGATCTTGGGCTTAGAGCGGGACGCACTGCCCAGGGCGCTCTTGGGGGCTTCCTTTTTGGGCTCGTCCGGCGCTTCGTAAGTCACCTGCACCTTAGCCGGCTGTGCGCCGAAGCCAAGGAAACCGGGCTTTGCCTGCTGCAGCACCTGGACGGAAACGCTGTCCCGATCCAGACCCAGCTGTGCCAGAGCGGCTTCCACAGCCGCATCAATGGTTTTGCCGGTGGCTACAATGGTCTTTTCCATTATTCTTCTTCCTCCGTAGAATTGTATCGGTTGGGGTCGTAGGCACGGCCCTTGCAGTTGGGACGGTTAGGGATGCCGGAGAGGGTGGCCTTCTCTTCCTCAGGCTCTACGATGACACCCTTCTTGGCCAGATATTCGGCGCTTGCGGCAGCACGGGCAGCGGCCTCTTCTTCCTTCTGCTTCTGCTGCAGCTTCTTCTTGCTGGTGTTAGTGGTGATGCCATCGGGGTTGGCGGCACGACGCTCAGCGCGGATGCGCTCCTTCTCGGCCTCCAGCTCCTCCTGGGCCTGATAGCGAGCCAGACGCTCTGCGTCCTCGGCATCATAGACCTTGCGGTAGTGACGGGTCAGGATGGTGTCCTGAACGGTACGCACCACACCGCCGACGAACCAGTACAGAGACAGGCCGGCGGGCACGGTGAAGCCGATGTACAAGCTCATCAGGGGCATCATGAACATCATCATCTTGCCCTGCTGGGCAGTCTGAGACTTTTCGGCAGTTTCCTTGTCCTGAATGCCCTTTTCGTTGGTGATGACGGAGTTGTTGGCCTTCTGGGAGATCAGCATCTGCACCACCTGGCTGCCGGCAGACAGCACGGGCACCAGGAACAGGCCGATGTTGGCCCAAGTCCATGCATCCCACTTGAACACATTGAACACAGGCTGTGCGCCCAGGTTGATGCCCAGGAAATTGAAGTTGATACCCTGCAGGGTGCTCTCAGAGATGCCGGGGATGGCAGCTTGAATTTCTGCAGCGTACTGGGGAATATACTGGGCGGCCTGAACCTGTGCGTAGTAATTGTTGCGGGTAAACAGTGCGGGGTCAATGCCCTTGATGGTTTCCACGATCAGATTGGCGTTTTCCACGCTCTCGCCCAGCAGATAGCGAATGGGCTCACGGATCACGGTGAACAAGGGGATGAGGATCAGCAGGGGAACCAAGCTCCACAGACAGCCGCCACAGCCCATGGTTGCGCCTTCTTCTTTCTGCAGCTGCTGGATGGCTTCGTTCTGCTTCTGCTTATCGTCTGCGTATTTACGCTGAATTTCCTGAATACGGGGCTGAAGACGGGACATCTTCATCATGCTTTTTTTGCTCTTCATGGTAATGGGCAGAAGGATCATCTGCACCAGGAAGGCAAAGAGGATCATTGCCAGACCGTAGTTACCCAGCAGGCTGTAGAGCTGATTCAGCAGCCAGCCGAAGGGAACGGTGACAAGATCAGTCAGTTTAAATGCCAGAAACATAGACATACCTCCTATTGGTTGTCAGGGTACGGGGTCAAAATAAGGGTGTTTGGAGAAGGGATGGCAGCGCATCAAGCGCTTAAAAGTCAGCCATCCGCCCTTGATGGCGCCGTATTTTGTAATGGCCTCGACTGCGTAAGCCGAGCAAGTGGGGTAGTAGCGGCAGCGGGGTGGGCAGGCGGGGGAAATTTTTCTCTGGTAGAAGCGGATCATTTTCAGCATGATTTTCTTCACGGTGAAACCTCCTGTGAGGGCATTTCTTTCAAAAAACCGGCCTTTTCCGCCAGGGACAAAAAGGCAGCGGTGAGGGCAGAAAAATCGGCGGTGATGGCGCGGGTACGGGCCACCACGACAATATCCCAGCCGGGCAGAAATTTTTCTTCGTTCAGGCGGTAAACCTCCCGGATGCGACGGCGCACCCGATTACGCACCACAGCGTGGCCCAATTTCTTGCCCACGGTGATGCCGATGCGGTTGCCTCCCGTCCGGTTTCGACGGGCGTAGAGCACCAGACAGCCGTTGGCATGGCCATTGGTGGCGTACAGCCGCCTGAATATGTGATTGAGCTTCAATGCAGACGAAAACTTCATAATTTTTCCCTCGTGGGACAACGGTGTCCCAAGGCACACGCAATAGATGCGGGCAGCACCAAATTTTATGTCATTCCGAGGGAGCGCAGCGACCGTGGGAATCCCCCGGTGCATGCTGCAATCCTTTGGGGATTCCCACGCCAGTGTGCGCACTGGCTCGCAATGACATGGAGTCTTTAGAGCAAATGGCCATTTCAAGAGTGTGCCACAAATAAAAAAGGGGCGGGGCGAAACATCGCCCCGCACTCAAACCCCTTTTGCTGCTGCTACGATGGCAGCGCAACGCTTTAGGCGGACAGAACCTTGCGGCCCTTGGCACGGCGGCGGGCGAGAACCTTACGGCCGTTGGAAGTAGCCATTCTCTGGCGGAAACCGTGAACCTTGGAACGGTGACGGCGGCTGGGCTGGTAGGTACGCTTCATTCGGTACACCTCCTTTGTTTTCTTTCATCTATGCTCGACAGCCTCCAAACCGGCTGCAGCAATCAATACTTCTGACCATAAATAGTCATTCTGAAGCATTATAACCGAAAAATACAAGCAGGTCAATCTTTTTTTGCAAAAAATTTAAAGAAGTTGTGTTTTTTCTGTGGCGGAAAGGGGAAACACGGGTCTGCCGGGATGCCGGAAGACCCGTGTTTTGTTTGGGAAATAGAAAAATTTTGTAGTTAGCCCTGACGGAAACGGCTTAAAAAATCCTGTGTTTCCTGATTTTTGGGGTGCAGGAACAAGCCTTCCGGGGTGCCTTCTTCGCAGATGACACCGCCCGCCATATACACCACCCGGCTGGAAACCTCCTTGGCAAAGGCCATTTCGTGGGTCACCACCAGCATGGTCATGCCGTCCCGGGCCAGCTGCTGCATGACACTCAGCACTTCGCCCACCATTTCCGGATCCAGGGCGGAAGTGGGTTCATCAAAGAGCAAAACTTCCGGATCCATGCACAGCGCCCGGGCGATGGCCACCCGCTGCTTCTGGCCACCGGAAAGCTGCCGGGGCTTGGCGTTGAGGTAGGGGAGCATCCCAACCTTTTCAAGATACTGCAGCGCATGCTGCTTTGCGTCTTCTTTTTTCTTTTTCAGCACCTTGATTTGGCCCACCATGCAGTTTTCCAGCACCGTCATGTTGGAAAACAGATTAAAGGACTGGAACACCATGCCCACCTTGGCTCGATAGGCCGGGGCGTTGACACCGGGGCCGGCCACATTCTCGCCGTGATAGAGAATTTCGCCGGCGCTGGGGCTTTCCAGCAGGTTGATGCACCGGAGCAGTGTGGACTTGCCGGAGCCGGAAGCGCCAATGATGCTGGTCACATCGCCTTTGTGCACTGTAAAATCAATGTCCCGCAGCACCTGATGCTGGCCAAAGGCCTTGGACAGGTGGCGGATATTCAAAATCGGGTCTGCCATATCAGCGGTCTCCTTTCGGTCTGCCGAATTTCAGGGCCTGACGGGTCTTCTCCCGGAACTCCTTGCTGCGCTCATCAAAGGGGGTGCCCCGGTCGGGATGGGAATAGGTGCCGGCAGACATGGCCAGAGCATCGGTCTGCACCAAATCATAATTAGAGGCACCGTCCATCTTCTTTTCCACAAACCGCAGCAGGGCAGAGGCGGCCAGGGTCAGGGTTAGATAGCCCACCATTTCAATGGCGGCAGAGGGGAAATACAGGTTGTTATTGCCCACAATGGTGCGGTGGACGGCAAAAAAGTCGATAAATCCGATGATGAACATCACGGAGGTGTCCTTGATGTTGATGATAAAATTGTTGCCGATCTGGGGCATGATGTTCCGCAGAGCCTGGGGAAGGATCACGCTTGTCATGGTCTGCACATGGGTCATGCCGATGGCCTTGGCGCCTTCGGTCTGACCCGGGTCAATGGAAATGATGCCGCCCCGGACGGATTCTGCCATGTAAGCACCGGTGTTAATGGAAACCACAATGATGGAAGCCAGCCACATGCCGCTGTATCCGCTGAAGGATACCTGACCATCGGTGAAATAGGGCAGGCCGTAATAAATAAACACCGCCTGCAACACCATGGGGGTGCCACGGAAAATTTCCACATAAATGCGGACAATGATGCGAATGATCTTCAGTACCACCCGTTTCCACAAGGGATCGTTTTTGGCGTAGGGGATGGTGTTGAGCACGCCGCACACCAGGCCAATGATGCAGCCGATGGCCGTGGCGATGACGGCAAGAATCAGCGTGTTTTTCACGCCGTTTAAGTAAGTGGGGGCGTAGACGCTCCACAGCCGGGCAATATCACTGCCCAATTTTATGAGTTTGTCCATATTTTGTCCTCTCAAAAAGTTACCCCGGCGCGCTGCGCCGGGATAACCGGTTGCTTAGATGCTGGGCTGGATGGCGATGGCGTTCGTCATCAGGTTATTAAAGTCCTCTTCCGTCATGGTGGCCAGGAACTGGTTCAGCATATCCTGCAGTTGGGAATTGCCCTTCTTCACGGAAACACCGATGTTCACATTTTCGGCCCGCTCACTTTCGCTGGCAAACTGGAAGTCACCGGCGGTGCCAGAGAAATTCAGAACCACCAGGTCGGGATTCTTGGCCACGGCACCGTTGGCGGTGGGAAGGTCTGTGCAGATAAAGTCCACCATGCCGCTCTCCAGTGCCATAATCATGGCAGGGGCGTCGGCGGCGGGGGACTGAATGTCAGCACCCGCGATCTGGGGCAGGCAAGAGTCGTACCAGATGGTGCCGGACTGGCTGGTGCAGGTGCCGGACAGCTCTGCGATGCAGGTTGCGGCAGCCTGGGGCGTGCCAACGCGGGCCAGGCAGACGATGGTGGCGTAGTAGTAGGGGCCTGCCATGTCCACTTCTGCCATACGCTCGGCGGTCATGGACTGGCCGGCGATGGCCACATCAATGATGCCGGCCTCCAGTGCGGGGGTCAGACCGCCCCATTCCAGGGCCATCACTTCAATGCCCCAGCCGAAATGTTCGGCAATCTGCTTGGCAATCTGCACATCGTAGCCGTTGGCATACATGCCGGGGTTGTTGACGATGGGAACGGCGCCGTTAGAGTCGTCCATCTGGGTCCAGTTATAGGGGGCGTAGGCGCATTCCATGCCTACGGTGAGGATGTTGTTATCCGAACCGGGAAGGTTATCGCCGGTGGGGGCGGGGGTGGAGCCGCCGCAAGCGGTCATGCACAATAACATCATGGCGGCCAAAATCAAGCACATCATTCTTCTCATTTTCTTTTACCTCTTTTCCAAAAATAAAATTGGACCGCTTTGTAAGCGGTCCATGGGAATTCGGTCATAAGAAATGATCGGATGGCCATTGATAGCGCTCCACAAAGTGTTTTGTGACAACCCGGCAGATATTCTCTGACGGGCCAGCAACAGCAGACCGTACAATCTGCCATCACTTCGGCGGCGCTCCCTTTCGGCATCCACGGCTGTACGCCCCGGTGAATGCTTAGTGATGAGAGCCGCACCTCTATCAAGCGATTCAATTTTTAGCTATCCTAACACGCAAACCGGAAAATGTCAATGGATTTGGCGGAAAATGTCCGTATAAAAAACATTTGTCTTTCTTGTGAAAATATCCATAGAAATATGCGTATATTTTGTGCGGAATATATAGGGGAATCACTTCTGGTGTTTTTTGGCGCATACCGCTCAAAAACGGAAAGAAACCGATGCCGAAAGCGGTGTGCCTCTAGTATCCCATAAATAGCAGTGATACAATCTCAAATAGAATAAAAAACAGGAGGCCACCTTATGCAGGAAAAAATTCTCGCATATCTACGAAAAATTCCACAGGGCAGGGTGGTGACCTACGGCCAAATTGCCGCCGCTTTGGGTGATCCCAAACTGGCCAGAGCGGTGGGCAATGCCCTGCACCGCAACCCGGATGGGGAGAAATATCCCTGCTATAAGGTGGTTTCCGCCCGGGGAAAACTGTCGGAAAGCTTTGCCTTTGGCGGTTTGGAAGGGCAGAAGCGCCACTTGGAAGCCGACGGCATTGCTGTGGTGAACGGGCGGGTGGATCTGCAAAAATACCAGTGGAATGAAGCATAAAAACACCGCCGGGTTCCCCGGCGGTGTTTTTGTACGCAGATGGGCAAATTGGAGTTTATCCAGGAGGCTGTCGGCTCCAATGCAGAGTTTAGAACACAAAATTACGCAGCACGTTCAGAACCAGATAGATTCCAATGTAGATACCGGCCCGGCGGAGGTAGCCCTTGCGGGAGGGGTCTTCCTTTTTGGCCTTGATACCTTTGGCGGCAAAAAACAGGCCGAACACCAGACCGCAGGTCTCCACAATGGCCAGGAGTTTCAAAAACAGTTCCATATTACACAGCCTGCTCGTAATCTGCCATAAACTGGGCGACGCCGTCCATGGCCAGCTCTCTGGGATCCAGCTTCAGCTCGCCATTACGGACCTTGTTGTAGCTCAGAGGCATGTACTGGTGGAGCATATTCATGGGGATGGGGAAGCGGCGCAGGTTCTCAAACAGCTTGTTCATGGCCTCCACCACCTCGGGCTGGCCGATGTAGTAGCGGGCGCGGTCGGAATAGCTGTACTTGCGGCACAGGGCCAGCTGACGCTCGTCACCGTGGTAATGCTTGGCCCAGTTGTTGGGGTTTGCCAGCATGGTGTTCTCCAGCACATCGATGAAGTTGGCGCGCTCTTCAGCAGGTACCAGTTCCTGCTCCATCTTGCTCAGGGCAAACAGAGCTTCCCGCAGGCCGAAGGTCAGGGCGGGGCCTACCTTCAAAATGGCGATGCCGTCGGTGACCATGTCGTACAGGCACTTGGGGGTCTGATAGTCGGTGGAGTGGCCCTCGAAGCAGAAGTCGGGGTACTCCTTCAGCATGGCGCACAGCTCCTTGGCAGCCTCGGAATTGTAATCAAAGACCTGCTCGTCGCCGAATTCCACGCCGGGCTGCACAACCACAGCGATGACATCCTTCATGCCCTCGCCCACGCCTTCCTCGGTCCAAACCCGGGTGTAGGTGTTGACGGTGTCCAGGAATGCCTCGGGCTTGGTGACAGCCAGAGTATCCTCAGCCTCGGTGGCGCCACCGGGGATGGGAACCTCGGAACCAACAATGAACACGGGGCGGATGGCGTCGGGGCGCTCGGCCTTCAGCTCTTCATAGCCCTTCATAGCGGCCTTGTACAGCATGGCGCCGCGGCGGGCGATGGTTTCGGTGGACAAAAGACCCTCGGGATCGTCAGCCACCTTCATAGAGGTGTCCAGGTGGATCTTGGTAAAACCGGCCCGGGCGTACTGGTAAACCAGCTCGTAGGAATTGGCCATGGCCTCGCTCTCCGGCAGCTTCTGCCAGGTCAGGGGACCCAGATGGTCACCAGCCAGAATGATCATGTTTTCGGGCAGGTCGATGGCCTGTGCCATCTTCAGCACCATCTGATAAAAATCCTTGGGCATCATACCGGTATAGCCGCCGAACTGGTTGACCTGGTTGGCGGTGGCCTCGATCAGAACGGGCTTATTCTGCTCCTTGGCACGGCGCAGGGCAATCTCCAGCACCAGCTCATTGGCGCTGCAGTAGGAAGGAATGCCGCAGCGAATGCCGGCGCGGCGCTGCTCCATCATAACCTGAAGGGGATGCTTCATATTCGTTTACCTCCTGAAATAATTACAGCTTGGCCTGACCCATGCAATAGGTCTGGATTACGGAATAGTCATCGTCCAGCACCACCATATCGGCGTCCTTGCCCACCCGGATGGAGCCCTTGCGGTCAGCGATGCCCAAACAGTTGGCAGGGTTCAGGGTGCAGGCGTTGATGGCGTAGTTGACGGGGATCAGAGCGTCCTCAATCAGGATCTTCAGACCCTTGTTCAGCTGCAGGGTGGAGCCGGCCAGGGTGTCGATCTTGGTCAGGTGGGCGCTGCCGTCGGGGTAGATGAGGATCTCATTGCCGCCGAAGATGTGACGGCTGCCGATGGGAGTTCCCTTGGCCATCAGCGCATCGGAGACCATAATGCAGTAGTCGGGGCCCTTGCTCATGAAATACATATTCAGAGCGGCGGTGGTGGAGTGGTTGCCGTCACAGATCACTTCGCCGTACATGGTGCGCAGGCGGAAAGCAGCACCCACCAGACCGTTGGCACGGTGGTTGAAGGGGGTCATGCCGTTGTACACATGGGTCAGGCACTGAGCGCCGTTGGCAAAAGCCATGCAGGCCTGCTCATAGGTGGCGGCGCTGTGGCCGATGCTGACCACGATGCCCTTATCTGCCAGATACCGGGTCAGGGCAAAGTCCTCATCGGTCTCGGTGGCCATGGTCACATAGCGGATGTTGCCCTTGGCAGCGGCCTGGTAGCGCTCGAACTGCTCGATGGTGGGCTTTACGATATGCTCCTCAGGCTGTGCACCCTTGTACTTCATGTCAAGATAGGGACCTTCAAAGTGGATGCCCAGGATCTCAGCACCCTCATAGCCCTCCTCCATTACCTTTGCCACGTTGGCAACGGCGGCGGTCAGCACCTCCTCGCTCTGGGTGATGGTGGTGGCCAGGAAAGCGGTGACGCCTTCGGAAACGATGTTCTTGGCCCAGTTCCGCAGACCGGCCTCTTCGGCATAGTTGGTGTCGAATTCGTAAGCACCGTGGCAGTGGACATCAATGAAGCCGGGCAGGATCCGTTTGTCGCCGTAGTCCACATCGGGCTGCTTGGCACCGTAGGGAGCCACGCGGATGATTTTGCCGTTTTCCATTTCCACCTGGGCGGGAATGAACTGATCGGCAATCCAAACTTTCTTACTTTGAATGATCATGGAAAAGAACCTCCTAAAAAATTTCGTATTTTTCTTTATTATACATATAATTGCCGGGAAAGTCAAAATAATGATTTACATATTTCACTCGAAATATTAATGCTTTTAGTTTTAAGTCTTGTATTTGCGATTTTTATGCGTTATAATAAAATCGCTAAAAAATGAATGGGAGGTTCACGCAATCATGAGCATTTTTAACTATACCGAAGAGCAGATGAACAAGGATTTCTCTGCTTACACCATCCACGAGATCTACCAGCAGCCCGCTACCTGGCGCAAGACCTGCGCTCAGCTGGCCGCTTGCAAGGATCAGCTGCAGAAGTTCCTGGATCAGGTGGTTAAGGCTGAGGATTTTGATATCGTTCTCACCGGCGCCGGCACCAGCGAGTTCGTTGGCAACTCCCTGTTCCATGCCCTGAACAAGAAGTACGATTTTAAGGTCAAGTCCTACGCTTCCACCGACATCGTTCCCAATCCCGAGGACACGCTGTCCCGCACCAAGCCCACTCTGCTGGTCAACTTCGGCCGCAGCGGCAACTCCCCCGAGTCCGTTGGCTCCGTGGAAGCTGCTGAGGTGGTGTGCGAGAACATCTATCACCTGTTTGTCACCTGCAACTGCGAGGGCGCTCTGTCCAAGCTGGCTGACAAGAAGGACAACTGCTTCGCTCTGAACCTGACCCCCGAGACTCATGACAAGTCCTTTGCCATGACCTCCAGCTACTCCAATATGTACCTGGCTACTTACCTGGCTCTGAACCTGGACCGTCTGGACGAGATCACCACTGCCGTTGAGAAAATCTGCGCAGCCGGCGAGAACTTCCTAAACAACCAGTATGAAGAGGTTGCCAAGATCGTGGCTGAGTTCGACTTCAACCGTATCGTTTACCTGGGCAACATCGCTCTGAAGGGCGTTGCACAGGAGTCCGCTCTGAAGATGCTGGAGCTGACCGCCGGTAAGGTGGCCACCATGTATGATTCCCAGCTGGGCTTCCGTCATGGCCCCAAGTCCATCATCAACGACAACACCCTGACTGTTGCTTACCTCAGCGATGACGCTTACCGCCGCCGCTACGAGCTGGACCTGATCAAGGAAATGGCCGGCCAGCGCAAGGGCAACAAGATCGCCGTTGTTTATAACAAGGATTGTGAAGAGGTCAAGGAACTGGCTGACTATACCCTGCAGTTCAACGTTGGCGAGGCCATGGAGAACGTTATGCTGGGTCTGGACTTCATCATGTTCGCACAGACTCTGGCTGTCATGAAGAGCCTGTCCATGGGCATCACCCCCGACAATCCCTGCCCCACCGGCGAGGTCAACCGCGTTGTTAAGGGCGTCATCCTGTATCCCTACACCCTGAACTAATTTTTGGAGGTAATATTACATGATCGGTTTGGTAGTTACTGGCCACGGCCAGTTTGCAGAGGGTATGCACACCTCCGCCCGCATGATCGCCGGCGAAAATGAGCATGTTAAGTACGTTTGCTTCGAAGAGGGCATGGGCCTGGAAGAGCTGGCTCAGCAGCTGAATGCTGCCTACGCTTCCCTGAGCGACTGCGATGGCATTGTGGTTCTGTCCGACCTGCCCGGTGGTTCCCCTTTCAAGACCGCTGTGGAGTGCGCCGTTGCATGCCCCGACAAGAAGATCGAGGTTCTGGCCGGCACCAACCTGCCCATGCTCATCACCGCTGCCACCATGATCGCTTTCGAGAGCGACCCCAAGGCACTGGCTGACGAAGTGATGTTCGAAGGCAAGGATAACATCGTCCGTTTCGAGCTGTCCGTTCCCGCTGCTCAGGACGAGGAAGAGGACGGTATCTAAGCTATGATCAACTGGGAAGTTGTCCTGTGGACTTGCATCACCATCGGTGTTCTGGTGGGTATTTTCGCTCTGATTCTGTCCATCATCTCTGCCGCCAACATGAAGAAGCGCCGTAAGGAGCTGGGTGGCATTCACACCACTCTGGCTGTGGGCAGCAAGATCCTGTTTGCCGGCGGTTTCATCGGCAAGGTGGTTCGCATGGGTGAGGAAGAGATCATCGCCGTGGAGGTTGCTCCTCGCGTGGTGGTGGAAATCTCCCGCTTCGCCGTACAACAGATTCTGGAATAATCCAATCATAAAAGGCCCGGTTCGTCACGAACCGGGCCTTATTTTGTTGCTCAAATTACAGTTTATCGGGCTGGTGCAAAAACTGTGTCATTGCGAGGAGGCGTAGCCGACGTGGCAATCCCCCGGTCGAAAAGGACAACAAAACGATGCGCTCGGGGCAGATTTTCCCTCGTTACCGGGGGATCCCCGAACCATCCTGCGGGATGGTTCGGGATGACACCGTTTATTTTGTGGCTGCTCCATCTGCTCGATAAACTGAAATTCGCGGTTCTTTGGTACGCAGCAAAAAGGGCATACAAAAACCCCCCGGTTTGATCCGGGGGGTGTTTTTCCGCTGAAACGATGGGCTCGTTGCAATGGATGGAAACTCAATTCTTTATGGAATAATCAGTGTTCGAGCCACGCATAATCAAATTCGGTGAAATCGCGGACATAATGGTCTGCACCCAACTCTAAAAGTCGGGCGGCAGGGGCAGTGTGTCCCAGGGCGACGATGCAGGCCGGGTCAAGCTGCCGGGCCAGAGAAACAGAGGAGGGGCTGTCCTCAATTATGAGGCAATCCCGGATATCTGTGTTCAGCCGGCGGGCGGCTTCCAGGTACATCTGCCGCTTATCTTCATAAGTGCCGTCATCAAAAACAACGCTTTCCCGATCGAGCCAACGGCCGAGGCCGAAGATCTCAAAATAGAAGTCGATGTTTTCCTTGATGGAGGCACTTACCAAAATGCAGGGGATGCCGCTGCGCTGCAGGCGGGTGAGGAATTCCTCAGCGCCGGGGACCAAATGGGTGATTTCGCCGTTGACTTTACAGGCCCTCCGATACAGCGCTTCCTTTTCCTGAGAATACCGGTCTCTTTCCTGGGCGGTCAGCCACGGGGCAATGCTTTGCAGAATCACATCGTTGCGAGGGCCGCAGAAAAGATCGGCATTGGGGGAAGGGGAGGCTTCTGGGTGGAGCACATGATATATTTTTGACCAAGCCTCCAGATGGAGGCTTGAGTCAAAAAACATAGTTCCATTAAAGTCAAGAAGAACTGCGTGCATAAATCTTGGGAAAAATTAGAAGATGCCGATAGCAGCACCGACCAGGCCCAGAACCAGCAGGGCGCCGATGCACATAACGGGGGTCCACTTCTTCTTCTTCATCAGGAAGTACAGGCCCAGAGTCAGAGCCAGGGGGATCATCTTGGGCAGCACGCCGTCCAGGATGGACTGAATGGTAGTGCCGTTCTTCAGAACCAGGTCGTTGGACAGAGCAGTGCCACCGTAGTTGGAGGTCAGAGCGCCGACAACGAAAACACCCAGCAGGGAAGCAGCGCTGGTGAATTCCTTAGCATACTCGGTCAGAGCGCCGATAGCAGAGGTACCCAGCTTGTAGGACCAGTGCATCAGGAAGAAACGAACGGCGAACTGAACAATGTTGAACAGTGCCAGGAACACGATGGGACCAGCGATGGAGCCGTTGATAGCCATGTTGGCACCGATACCGGCAGCAATGGGCACCAGAGTGAACCAGAAGATAGCGTCGCCGATACCGCCCAGGGGGCCCATAGCAGCAACACGGACAGCACGGATGGTGGTAATGTCAGACTTCTGCTGCTCCATGGACAGCACGATACCCATGACAAAAGTGACCAGGAAGGGGTGAGTGTTGAAGAAGTCCAGGTTGTGGCCCATGGAGGTCTTCAGATCATCAGTGCCCTCGCCGTGGATAGCCAGCAGGCCGGGCAGGATGCCGTACAGCCAGCCGTTAGCCTGCATACGCTCGTAGTTGAAGGAACCCTGCAGGTTCAGGGAACGCCAGACCATCTTGTTGAGGGTCTTCTTGTCCAGAGCCTTAGCGGGAGTCAGATTAGTGTAATTAGATGCCATCTTCGTCGCCTCCATTTCCGTTAGAACCGCCAGCAGTTCTCAGAGCAACGCCGGTCTGGAAGTCGTTCAGAGCCAGAGCAACACCGACGAAAGCGATCAGAACCAGAGCGGAGCCGCTCAGAGCGGGGATGTAGCCAATAATGGTTGCCAGAGCGAAGCCGGCAAAGTAGATGCCCCAGTGCTTGTTAGACAGCATGATACGCAGCAGGGTGGCGAAACCGACGAAACGCATCATACCACCAGCAGCGCCCAGACCGGTCATCAGCCACGGCACCTTGTCGAACAGGTCGGTCAGGGTCTTGCCCAGAGCGGAACCGCCGATCAGACCGATGGTGCAGACCACGGCGAACAGCAGGCCCAGAGCAGCCATAGCCAGCCAGTTCAGACGAACGATACCCTTGTGATCGCCCTTAGCAGCCATCTTGTCGGCCACGGACATCATGGGGGACATAACGGTGAACAGCAGGGTGACCATGTACTGGCCGATCATTGCGAAGGGAACTGCCAGACCCAGAGCTGCGTCAACGGGCAGCTTAGCGCCAATGGCGAAAACAACGGCCATAACACCGCCGATAACAGCGTTCGGGGGCTGAGCGCCACCAACGGGCATGTTACCGATGGTCATCAGCTGGTAAGTACCGCCGACGATCAGGCCGGTCTGCAGGTCGCCCAGAATAGCGCCGATGACAGCACCGGACACGATGGGCTGATACAGGGATTCAAGGAAATCGAACTGGTCGATTGCGATGATGAACACCCAAACGAAAACCAGAGCGATTTGCAGGAAGTTAAAATCCATAACTAGAATGCTCCTTTTTCAATTTTTGTTTACAAAGAGAAGGTCTTACTTAAACAGCTTCTCGATGTTTTCACTTGCTTCTTGGGGAACGCGACGAATCTCCAATTCCACACCAAGCTCGCGCAGACGGGCAAATGCAGCAACGTCCTTGTCGTCGACAGCGACGGAGCCGGCCACCTGGCGCTTGCCTTCGGCCATATGCATGTTGCCAATGTTAACCTTCTTGATGGGGACGCCACCTTCGACCAGACGCAGAACATCATGAGGGTTCTCACAGACGATGAAGATCATCTGCTTGTCGCTGGCCTTGTGAATGGTAGCACAGGTCTTTTCGATGGTCCAGTAACGCATGGAAGCATAGCTGGGAGCAGCCATGTTCATCAGGCCCTGACGAAGGGTGTTACCAGCAACTTCGTCGTTGGCAACCAGGATGAGGTTGGCGTTGATAGCACCGCACCACTGGGTAGCAACCTGACCATGAACGAGACGGTTGTCGATTCGGGTCAAAACAATATTAGGCATTGGGATCTCCTCCTTGATTTTATTGACTGAGTTTCCAATTCAGCGCACTATGATTATAGATTTTTTTATGCAATATGTCTTTACACTTTTTAGCATCAACTTTAATGTATTTGGTTTTTGCCATAGTTTGTTCACTTTTCGTCATTTTGCTGAATTTCATTTTTTACTATGCAAAGTGACAAAATAGTGCTATAATTACTTCGGTGGAGGTGTGTAAAATGCAAAATGAAACCGCGAGTACAGCCTTTATGGAGTTCGGCTCTGTCTACAAAACCATGGATGAGGGCCTGCGTGCTGCGCTGACGCCGCAAACCAGGGTTTTTCCGGAGCAGCGATTCCAGTCCCAGTTCTTCTGTTTCAGCAGCGAGGTGTATTTGGAGATCCGCAGCGGCCTGGGCATTTTGCTGGCCACCCGGGATGTGCAGGAGGGCCCCATTCAGGAATTTGGCATGAACCAGCGTATCCGGATGAATCCCGGTGTGTATTTTTCCTTCGTGCCCACCACACCGGAGCTGGTGGTGGATTTTTTCGTGTGGCCGGATTGCTCCGTGGACGTGATCTCTCTTGCCACGCCCTATGAATATCACCCCTTGCTTCCCAAAATTCAGATCGTGGAAATTCTGGGATGTTACTACCGCGTCCGTACTCCGGGTTATCGCTTTAAAGGAGAGTCCCACCGCTTCTTTGAACTGACCTATGTGGATACCGGTAAGATGTTCACCGAGGTGGACGGCGTGACCTATCAGCTGGGAGAAAAGGAGCTGATCCTTTACGGCCCCGGCCAGCACCACACCCAATATACCGCCGAGAATCAGTCGGTATCCTATGTGACGGTGCTCTTTGATATGAAAAACCTGGCGGAGGATATGCCGGAAAACTGGTACGATCCGCTGATCAATAAGGTCTTTTCCCAGTCCAAAAAGACTTACACCCTGATGAAGACCATGGTGCAGGAAAGCGCCACGGCCATTCCGTACCGGGATACGCTGATGCTCTGTCTGCTGACGGAGACCATCGTCCGGCTGCTGCAGGCGGAGTTTACGGCGCCCGAGAAGATGGGCAGCAGCATTGCCCGGCAGAATTATCAGGACGAGCTGTTTAACAGCATCGTCAGCTTTATCGAGAGCAAGCTCTATGAGCCCTTGACAGTGGCGGATGTGTGTCAGAAATTCTCTCTGTCGCGGTCGTCGCTGCAGCTGTTGTTCAAAAATGCGGTGAACCAGTCGCCGAAGAAGTTTATCAGCGATATGAAGCTGAAAAAGAGCTGCGAAATGCTGCGGGAGAATAAATATACCGTCAGCGAAATTTCTCTGAAGCTGGGCTATAGCTCCATCCATTATTTTTCCAATGCCTTTAATCAAAAATATCACATTTCCCCCAGCGAATATGCCAAGCGGATTTATTGAGGAGGAACTTTTTATGAATCTTTGCGCCATCGGAACCGGTGCCATCACCAAGAGTATGCTGGCGGAATTTGCCAGAAGCGATGTGCTCCACTGCACCGCCATCTATTCCAGAAAGGAAGAGACCGGCCGGGCTATGGCAGACCAGTTCGGCATCGAAAAAGTCCACACGGATTTTGACGTCATGCTCTCTGACCCGGAAATCGACATGGTCTACGTGGCCTCTCCCAATTGCTTCCACTATGGGCAGACCAAGGCGGCGCTGCTGGCAGGCAAGCATGTGCTCTGCGAAAAGCCCTTTGCCCCCACGGTGGCAGAGGCGGATGAGCTGATCGCCCTGGCCAAAGAGAAGGGTCTCTTCCTCTTTGAAGCCATCACCACCGCCCACCATCCCCACTATGCCCTGGTGAAGGAAAACCTGCCCCGGCTGGGCGGGCTGAAGGTGGTCAGCTGCGTGTTCTGCCAGTATTCCAGCCGGTATCCTGCCCTGTTGGCGGGAAAACCGTCTCCGGTGCTGGATCACGGCTTCGCCGGTGGCGCGCTGATGGATATCAATCTTTACAATATTCATTTTGTGGTGGGGATCTTTGGCCCGCCCCAGGATGTGCAGTATTATCCCAACCGCTACAACGGCGGCGTGGATACCAGCGGTCTGTTGGTGCTGCAGTATCCGAATTTTGTGTGCCAGTGCATCGGTGCCAAAGACTGTGCCGCTCAGAACGGGGTGCAGCTCATCGGCGAGGACGGCCATATGGTCATTACCCCCGGCAGCAGCAATTGCCAGAAGTTGGAACTGCGGCCTCGGGGCGCAGAGCCGGAAATTTTTGCGCTGGAGGAAAATCCTTGGTATTACGAGGTGCAGGACATTGGCCGCATCATTGCTGCCGGTGACTTGACGGGCTGCTATGCTGCATTGGAAACCACCCACAATGTGGTGGCGGTGCTGGAAAAGGCGCGACGCTTTGCGGGCTTTGATTTCTAATAGAATAAAAATGTGTCGCCGGTGGAAATCCACCGGCGACATTTTTGTATAGTGAGCAGTATAATCTTCTGCCTTTTACAAATAATAGCATCGTAATTTGTAAAATAAGGAGATAGATATATATGAAAGCAACTGGTATCGTCCGTCGTGTGGACGATCTCGGCCGCATTGTCATTCCCAAAGAAATCCGCCGTACTCTGCGCATCCGTGAAGGCGACCCCCTGGAAATTTATACCGAAAAGGATGGGGGCGTGATCTTCCGCAAGTATTCTCCCATGGGGGATCTGCAGGATTTTGCCGCCCAGATGTGTGAAGCCATTGGCGCCAACACCGGCCGCATCGCCGCCGTGGCAGACCGGGAGAGCATCATTGCTCTCAGTGGTGCTCCCAAGCGGGAACTGATGGACAAACCCAATTCCCAGGGGCTGGAAAAACTGATGGAGCAGCGCCGAAACTACCGCTATACTCAGGGCGAGAGCCTGATCAAGGCCACCGAGGAATCCGATAAGTACCACCTGGCGGTGGCGTCTCCCATTTTGTCCCAGGGGGATCTGATGGGCTGTGTGATGCTGCTGATGGCGGATGACACCACACCCCTGCCGGAAGCGGAGCAGAAGCTGGTACAAACCGTGGCGGGCTTCCTCGGAAAACAAATGGAAAGCTGACCGACAAATTGCAGTTTATCGGGATGAAATAGTGATGTCATTGCGAACCAGTGCGCACACTGGTGTGGCAATCCCCTTCAGTTTTAGGATGGTTTTTGACAGCTTTTCCCTCGTTTCCGGGGGATTCCCACGCCAGTCTGATGACTGGCTCGGAATGACACTGCTTATTAGGTTGCACCTCGTACGGAGCAATAAACCGCAATTTAAAACATCAGCCGGGCGCACAATGTGCGCCCGGCTGGCTATTTTATTCCTGATTTCTGCGCTTCATCAGTTCCCGCATACGGATGCCGTGATCCAGCTCCCGCTTGCGGATACGCAGGCTCTTGGGGGTGCATTCCAGCAGCTCGTCGTCAGCCAGGAACTCCAGACACTGCTCCAAAGAGAACACTCTCGGAGGAACCAGGCGGATGGCATCGTCAGAGCCGGAGGCACGCATATTGGTTAGCTGCTTGCGCTTGCAGACGTTGACGGTCATATCCTCGTTGCGGCTGCAGATGCCCACCACCATGCCGGCATACACCGGGGTGCCGGGTCCAATCAGCAGCTGGCCACGCTCCTGGGCAGCGCCCAGACCGTAGGTGACAGCTTCGCCACTTTCATGGGCAATCAAGCTACCCACCAAACGGCGCTCGATCTCGCCCTTCATGGGGGCGTAGCTATCCAGCACGGAGGACATGATGCCCTCTCCCTTGGTATCAGTCAGGAATTCGTTGCGGTAGCCAAACAGACCACGGGAGGGAACCAGGAACTCCAGACGGTAACGGCTGCCCATGGGGGTCATGCCCAACAGGTCACCCTTGCGGCGGCCCATCTTCTCGATAACAGCGCCCATGCACTCCTCGGGAACGTCGGCCACCATTCGTTCGATGGGCTCGCACACCTTGCCGTCGATGACCTTGGTCAGCACGCGGGGGGTGGAAACGGAGAACTCGAAGCCTTCCCGACGCATGGTTTCCATCAAAATGGACAGATGCATTTCACCGCGGCCGGCCACATTGAAAGCGTCGGTGTTGTCCTGCTCGGTGACGTGCAGGGAAACATCCTTCAGCAGTTCCTTTTCCAGCCGGTCACGCAGGTTACGGGAAGTGACATACTTGCCTTCCTTGCCGGCGAAGGGAGAATCGTTGACGGCGAAGGTCATTTCAATGGTGGGGTCGGAAATCTTCACAAAGGGCAGGGGCTCGGCGTTCAGCGGATCGCAGAGGGTGCGGCCGATGGTGATGTCCGCCATACCGGACAGGGCAACAATTTCGCCGGCAGAAGCCTGCTGAATGGGGGTCTTGCCTAGACCATCGAAAGCGTACAGAGCAACAACCTTGCCCTTCTGCTTGATTTCGGGATTGTGGAAGTCGCAGATGGTGACTTCCTGATTGACCTTAATGGTGCCACGCTCCACACGGCCCACAGCGATACGGCCCACGTACTCGTTATAGTCGATGGAGGAAACCAGCATCTGCAGGGGAGCGGTCTCGTCGCCCTGGGGGGCGTCGATATAGTTTACGATGGTTTCGAACAGGGGGGTCAGGTCGGTGCCCATTTCATCGGGGGAGTAGGAAGCAGTGCCCTGGCGGCCGGAGCAGAAGACGGTGGGGGAGTTGAACTGCTCATCCGTAGCGTCCAGATCCAGCAGCAGCTCCAGAACTTCATCCATCACTTCGTGGATGCGGGCATCGGGCTTATCCACCTTGTTGACGGCCACGATGACCTTGTGACCCAGTTCCAGGGCCTTCTGCAGCACGAAACGGGTCTGAGGCATGGGGCCCTCAGCGGCGTCTACCAGCAGGATGACACCGTTGACCATCTTCAGGATACGCTCCACCTCGCCGCCAAAGTCGGCGTGGCCGGGGGTGTCCACGATGTTGATCTTGTAGTCCTTATAACGGACGGAAGTGTTCTTAGCCAAAATGGTAATGCCGCGCTCCCGCTCCAGATCGCCGGAGTCCATGACTCGGTCCTGGGTGGCCTGATTTTCGCGGTAAATGCCGCCCTGCTTCAGCAGTTCGTCCACCAGGGTGGTCTTGCCGTGGTCGACGTGGGCGATAATGGCGATGTTACGAATATTGTTTTGAGATGCCATAAAATGATCTCCTTAATGAATTTCGAAAGTTTACAACAGAAAATAATAACACAGTATTCCCATAAAAGCAATATATTCTTACAAAAAATCTGGCTGGAAAGATGAAAATGAAAACAATCCGTAAACATTTTCGGAAAATGTTGAAAAAGTCGGGGAAAATCATATAATAGTACCATCTTAAAACTTGTGAGGGATTTCCATGAACGGACGAGGCGGTTGGTTTCGACAGCTTGGCTACAAACTGAAAATGGGACTGGTGCGCTTTATGTCCGGCCGCTACGGCACGGACAAGCTCAATTCCGTGCTTTTGTGGACGGGTCTGATTTTGTGCCTGGTTTCCATGTTCCTGCCGGTGGGCTGGCCCAATCTGAGCGTATCTTTGCTGTCTCAGGTGTTTATGATCGTGGCGGTGTTTCGCTGCTTCTCCCGCAACACCTATAAGCGGTATCAGGAAAATCGCAAATTCCTCTTTATGATCCAGAAGCTGAGGGATCGGGAACATAAATATTTCTCCTGTCCCAAGTGCCGCCAGAGCGTGCGGGTGCCCAAGGGCAAGGGGAAAATTTCCATTACCTGCCCCAAGTGCCGGGAAAAATTTGTCAAGAAAACATAATTTTAAGGGTGCGCCGCTGGCGCACCCTTTTGCTTTGGTTACTCAAATTTCAGTTTATAGGGCTATTGGAGCAGCCACAAAATAAACGGTGTCATCCCGAACCATCCCGCAGGATGGTGTGGGGATCCCCCGGTAACGAGGGAAAACCTGCCCCGAGCGCATCGTTTTGTTGTGCTTTTCGGCCGGGAGATTGCCACGTCGGCTACGCCTCCTCGCAATGACACAGTTTTTGCACCAGCCCGCTGAATTCCAATTTACATTTAATTCATTGTTCCGCTTGCGCTGGCGAACAGGGAAGCGATTCGCTGCCGCAGGGCGTTTGCCTCCGGGGTGTCTGCCGTGCCGAAATCGTCGATCCATTGGGCCGATGCCGCTTGGGCATCCTTCAAAGTCTTCAGGTCGCAGCTTAGGTCTGCCACCCGGAAGGCCGGCAGGCCGGACTGCCGCTGGCCGAAGAAATCACCGGGGCCACGCAATTTCAGATCTTCTTCCGCAATGCGGAAACCGTCATTGGTCTTACAAAACGCCTTGATGCGCTGCAGGGTGTCGGTGTTTCGGTTGTGGGAGGTGAGGATGCAGTAGCTTTTTTCCTTGCCGCGACCCACCCGTCCCCGGAGCTGATGGAGCTGGGAAAGGCCAAAACGGTCGGCATCCTCAATGACCATCAAGGTGGCATTGGGTACATCCACGCCCACTTCGATGACGGTGGTGGCTACCAAAATATGGCTCTCGCCCCGGGAAAAAGCGCCCATAATGGCCTCTTTTTCCGCACCCTTCATTTTTCCGTGGAGCAGACTGACTTTCAGATCCGGAAAAACGGCAGTTTGCAGGGTTTCGGCCCACAATTCTGCGGATTTGATATTCAATTCTTCGTTTTCTTCCACCGCCGGGCAAACCACATAGCACTGATGTCCCTCCTCCACCTGCTTGCGGATAAAGGCGTTGATCCGGGGGCGGTAGCTTTCCGTCACCAGGAAGGTGTCCACTGTCTGGCGGCCGGGGGGCAATTCGTCCAAAATCGACACATCCAGATCTCCGTACATGATCAGCGCCAGGGTTCGGGGGATGGGGGTGGCGGACATGACAAGTAAGTGCGGGTCGCTACTTTTGGCGCTGAGGCGGGATCGCTGGGCCACACCGAAGCGGTGCTGCTCGTCGGCGATCACCAGTCCCAAATTGGAAAAGCTGGTGCTGTCGGACAGCAGGGCGTGGGTGCCCACGATCAGATCCCAATTGCCTTCTGCGATGGCGGCACGAACCGTCTTTTTGTCCTTTTCTTTCATGGAGCCGGTGAGCAGTCCTACCCGGACGCCCAAAGGGGTGAGCAAGCGGGAGAGGGAAGCGTGATGCTGCTCCGCCAAAATCTCGGTGGGCACCATCAGGGCGCTCTGACGGCGGTTTTGCGCCGCGCAGTAGGCGGCTGCGGCGGCTACCATGGTCTTGCCACTGCCCACATCGCCCTGCACCAGCCGGTTCATGGGGGTGCCCTTGCGGAAATCAGCCATAATTTCGTCGATGGCACGGCGCTGGGCGCCGGTGAGGGAGAAGGGCAGGGCGGCCATAAAGGGGGTCAAATCCGTATTTTCGTAGGCCGGGGTTTGCTTGCCGGCCCGGGTGGCTCGCATCAGGGAAAGACCGGCGGAGAAAACAAAAAATTCTTCAAAAATTAGCCGCCGCTTGGCCAGTTCCGCTTCCTCCATGGAGGCCGGCTCGTGGATGGCATAGTAAGCCCGCTCCGCTGGGAGAATGCCATACTGCTGCCGCACCGATTCCGGAATGATCTCCGGCGGAACATCGCAGATGGCCAGCGCCTGCCGCACGGCTTTGAGCATGGCGGCACCCGAAATGCCGGCGGTCAAGGGGTAGATGGGCAGAATACGCCGGGTGGTCACGGGAGGAGCATCCAGTGCTTCAAAGGCGGGGGAGATCATGTTGTAGCCAATAAAATCCCCGGAAACCGCACCGTAGAAAATATATTCCTTGCCATATTGCAGCTGGCCGGTGGTGAACTTCTGATTAAAGAAGGTGAGGTTCAGGCGGGCGGTGTGGTCTGCCACCTGCACTTTGGTCACATCCAAGCCTTTGCGGATGTGGGCGGTGCGGGGGGTGTTCATCACCATGGCCCGGAAGCAGGCGGGCTTGTCCGGCTCCAGCTGGGAAATGGTTACAAGCCGGGTGCGATCCTCATAGCCCCGGGGAAAGTGGCAGATCAGATCGCCCAGGGTGTGGATGTTCAGGGCGGCAAATTGGGCGGCCTTGTTGGGGCCGATGCCTTTTAAGATGGTAATGGGGTCAGAAAGCCGGGCCATGAGGTCACCTCCTTGTGTTTTTTATCATTATACGAAAAAATAAAATCAAAAGCAAGTGCGCTAAATTACAGTTTATCGAGCAGATGCCGATCCCTAAGGAGAGTGTCATTGCGAACCATTCCGCAGAATGGTGCGGCAATCCCCAAAGGTAGGGGGTTACTTTTTCGGCAGGTTCCCCCTTGAAACTGGGGGATTCCCACGCCAGTGTGCGCACTGGTTCGCAATGACGTGAATGTTTGAACTGTCCGTCAAACTGAAATTTACACGCAAAAAAGGGGCGCACCGGTGGTGCGCCCTTTGTTTATTCAGCTTTGGGGTCGGGGATATAGGGCTGCTGGTCGGTGTTTTGCCAGCCGAAGGAAATGTTTTCGCCATCGGAAACGGCTACCACAGTGCCCATATAGTCGGTGCGGTAGACATATACTTCAGCCTGACCCAAAATGGTCAGCGCCTCGGTGGTGGGATGGCCGTATTTGTTGCCTTCGCCTACGGAAATCACTGCGTAGCTGGGATTGACCGCGCGCAGGAAGTGGCCTCTGGTGGAGGTGTCGGAGCCGTGGTGGCCTACCTTCAGAACATCAGCTTTCATCGCATCGTCACCCCAATAGGCCACCAAATCATTTTCGGCAGCATCGATATTCTCCATATCGCCGGTGAAGAGGAAACGGTCGTCGCCAAACTGCACCATGACCACAATGGACATGTCGTTGGGGTCTTCGTAATCCTTCACCGGGCCGAGAACGGTGATGGTAGCGCCGCCCAGGTCGTAGGTTTCGCCCAATTTCGGCTCGTAAAGATTGGCGCCGCAGTTGGTAGAGGCGGTAAGGAAATCGGTTTCTGTCTTGGTGCCGTGGCGGTAATCGGGATACCAGACGGTGTCTGCAGGAACGGCATTCAGTACATCGTCCATTTCGCCGATGTGGTCGGAATGGGCGTGGGTGGCCACCACCAGATCCAGCCGCTGAATATTCAGGTCGGAAAGATAGTGGATCACGGTGTCCTTGCTGTCTGTCTCGCCGGCGTCGATCAGCATGTATTCTCCGCCGCAGGCCACCAAAATAGCATCAGCCTGCCCCACATCTATGTAGTGGACGGTGAGGTAATTGGGGTCAGTGACCGCGGGAATATTGTCCAAAGGGCCGCCTACAGTGGCGTCGTTACCCAGGAAGCCTCCGGGGATCTGATCCTTAAAAATAAAGCCTGCAACGGACAAAATCAGTACCAAAATGATACTGAAAATGGCTTTTGTAATCTTTCTTTTGGTTCTTTTTCTCATTTTTCTTGCCATAAAATCAATCCTTTCTCCAAGTGGCCACCAGTCCCAAAAGGGCCTGTTTGCTGTTCTCTATTTCTTCGTTTATTACCGCTTCCAGCAGGGCGTTCAGCGCCTTGCCGATGGCCGGGCCGGTGTAGCCCATGGCCATGAGATCGTGGCCGGTGATTGCCAGATCTTTCAGATGCAGACAGGCGTTTTCTGCCTGAATCTCTGCAATCAGGGCCAAAATCCGGGCCTGTTCATCTTCCTCGCAGCGCTGGGATTTTCCGCCCATGTCTGCTCTTTGCAGCTGCAGCAGCTGGGTCAGGGTGGGTTCTCCCAACCGGCTCAGCCAGCGGCGGACGGCCTTGCGCTCCGGTACGATGGGGGTCATGTGCAGCTGTACCAAAAGCACCACCTGCTCTCGCAGGTCATTGGGGGCTTTCAGCCGCCGCAGAACCCGGTCGGCGATCTGGGCGCTGACTGGGGCGTGGCCGTAGAAATGGCCGCAGCCGGTTTCGTCCAGGGTAAAAACTTCCGGTTTGCCAATGTCGTGCAGCAGCGCTGCCCACCGCAGAGGAAGGCTGCGGGGCACCGCATCTACCACATGGGCAATGTGGGTGTAGATGTCGTAAATATGATGGGGGTTGCGCTGATCAAACCCGATGCCCGGCTGCAATTCCGGGATGACTTGGGTCAAAATGGGGGCAAAAGCCACCATTTGATGGGGCTTGATGTGAAGAATTAGTTTACATAACTCTTCAAAAACCCGCTCCCGGGCCAAATTCTCCATGAGATGAGCCAGCTCTGCCATGGCGGTGGCAGTTTCCTCCGCCGGAGTCAGGCCGTAAGTAACGCTAAAGCGGACACCACGTAAGATCCGCAGGGCGTCCTCGGAAAAACGCTGCCGGGGATCGCCGACTGCCCGCAGTACCTTGTTTTGCAGGTCAGCCCGGCCGCCAAAGGGGTCAATGAAACCGGCGGCGGGGGAGTAGGCCATGGCGTTGATGGTGAAATCCCGGCGAGCCAAATCCGATTCCACATCCGCAACGAATTTCACCCAATCCGGGTGGCGGCTGTCCTGATAGCCACCCTCGGTGCGGAAAGTGGTGATCTCATAGATATCGTGGTCGGGGAAAATGATGCCGATGGTGCCGTGCTTTTCTCCGGCGTGGATCTGATTGTAGGCGGCAAAAATCCGCTTGATCTCCTCCGGCTTGGCAGCGGTGCACAGGTCGTAGTCGTGGGGGGTAAGCCCCAGCAAAGCATCCCGCACGCAGCCGCCCACGGCGTAGCAGGGATAGCCGGCTTCTTCCAAAAGCCGGATGCAAAGCAGTGCATTTTCGGGCAGATACATGGGGACACCTCCTTTGTGGAATGCATAATGCAGAATTTAAAATGCAAAATTGAAGTTTATCGAGCTGGTGCAAAAACTGTGTCATTGCGAGGAGGCGTAGCCGACGTGGCAATCCCCCGGTCGAAAAGCACAACAAAACGATGCGCTCGGGGCAGGTTTTCCCCCCGTTACCCGGGGATCCCCACACCATCCTGCGGGATGGTTCGGGATGACACCGTTTATTTTGTAGCTGCTCCAACAGCCCGATAAACTGTAATTTATTCTTATTCCTCTGTGGGTGCTTCCTCGGTAGGTTCGGTGAAATTGCACAGGTCTAACAAGTGCCACAGACCCACTGCGGCATACATCCAGTGGGCACCGGGGGTAGCGGCAAAGCACAGCGCAGCGGCGCTGAGACTCAAAAACAGACTTTTGCGGCGGTTTCCTGCCTCTGCGGCCATGCCCATCCGCTCATAGCTGGAAAGAGTCGATGCGGCGCAAGCCAGAAAACGGGGCAAAAAGCACAGCAGTTGGGTTTCTGCGCTGTATTGCTTGCCTAGCAGGAACAGCTGCAGGGCAAAAAACAGGCAGGGAATCAGGTAAGCCGGGGCGAAAGGTGGTTTCTGCTGAAACCGCTGCCAGGAAAGCACCAGCAGCGCCCCGGTGGCGCAAAAACCCAAAATGCCGCAGATCATGCCGATCCGGTGGCTTTGCAACAGGGGCAGGCTGTAGATCGCAATGCCGCAGGCGGCGGCCAGTTGTCCCAGAATGGGCAGCGGGCCGGTGGGAAAATCTCTTTTCCAATCGGAGCCGTCCTTGCAGTGGCGGGTCAGCAGGAAAAAGGCGGCGATAGCCAGGGTCATCACCACGAGATAGCCGATCTGGCCTGGGTGTGCGGCGGGGTAGAGCCCCTTGGCATCCGTCCCGGCCACCAGTGTCCACTGCCGCAGCAGGGCGGCCAAAACGCCGGCACCGGCGGCAAGATAATTGGCATAAGGCAAATATTTTTTCATCATGAATCCTCCGTATGTCACATCAGCGCTGACAGCAGTATGCAAAGTCCTGTCAGAATGGGCTGATGGGCCAGATAGATAAAGAGGGACTGTTTGCCCCACCACTGCAGAAAACGCAGCGGGATAGCGTTGGCATTGACCCGGGGCAGCAGGGATTCTTTGTTGCGGTATACCGTGCGGCCAATGGCGGCACCCAGCAGAAAAAAGCCAAAATTGGGCAGTAGGGGGAAATAGTCTGCCGAGAGGAAATCCGGTCCGGGAAGACCCAGGGGGACCAGCCACCAGGAGCCCACATCGCGCAGCGTATAAAACCACAGCCCCAAAACCACCATGGGAAACCCAATGGCGGTCAGCGCCCACCAAGGGAGACGCTTAAACAAGGGCCACAGCATCATGCAAGCACCCAGGCATTGTAGTACACCGAAATAAATGATGATGGCGGCGTCGGCCATGCGCAGAACGTACATACCCGCCGTCACAGCGGTGACAGCCAGGCCACAGCCAAAGACAATCACGCCTCTGTGGAAGCTGCGGCGGCCCAGGGTGGCGCTGATGCCGGAAATCAGCAGAAACAGCACACCGCCCCAGTTCTGCACAAAGGAAAACCAGGCGGGAAGGTTCCATGCCACAATGCGGTACAGCATGCACAAATCAACAACCAAATGCACCAGCACCATGCCAATGACGCACAGTCCCCGCAGGGCATCCAGCTCCCAAATTCGTTTCTTCATCTTTGGGCCTCCTTGGCGGCTTCTTCCTCCAGCACCCGGTAGGCCACCTTGCCCACCAGGGTCTTGGGAAGCTCCGTGCGGAAAATGAATTCCTTGGGCATGGCGTAGCGGGCGATGCGCTGGGCGCAATAGCTTTGTAACTCCTGCTGTAAGGCATCGGAAGGTTCCACACCGGGGGCAGGCACGATATAGGCCCGCAGCCGTTGGCCCTTGTAGTCATCGGGGATGCCGATGACGCAGGACAGTAGCACCTTTTCGTGGCTGTCGATGATGTTTTCCAGTTGGGAAGGATGAATATTATAGCCGGAAGAGATGATCATGCGCTTGATGCGCTGTTTGAAATACACAAAACCGTCGCTGTCCATAAAACCCAAATCGCCGGTGTGGAGCCACAGCTTTCCGTCCGCATGTTGCTGCAGGGTTTGAGCGGTCTCCTCCGGATTGTCCATATAGCCCAGCATCACCGTGGGGCCGGAAATGCAGATTTCACCTTCGGTCAGGGCTTTCACTTCGTCGGTGGTGCCCACTTGGACGATTTTATAGAAGGTATCGGGGTAGGGTACACCGATGGAGCCTTCCCGGGCATAGGCTTTGGGGGTCAGGCAGGAGGCGGTGACGCACTCGGTGGTGCCGTAGCCCTCACGGATCTGCTCGGCGCAGTTGTGGGCCTGCAGGAAAGCGTCTACTTTCTTCTTTAACTCCGGGGACAGGCTGTCGCCGCCGCAGAAAATGCCCTTGAGGAAGCTTAGGTCTGCAGTTTTCAGGCTTTCTGCCCGCAGCAGGGCTTCAAACAGGGTGGGCACACCGGGAATGAAATCCGGCTTCCGCTTTCGGAGGATGTCCGCATAGGTTTTGATGCTGAACTGGGGCACCAAAATGCAGCTGGCGCCACCGATGAGGGCGGTGTGAATGCCGATGCCCAGACCAAAGCCGTGAAAGATGGGCATCACCGACAGCATCTTCATGCCTGCGATGCTGGGGTAACCGGAAGCGGCGATGGTCTGCAGCGCCAGGGCGTTAAAATTGCGGTTACTCAGCTGAATGCCCTTGGTGGTGCCGGTGGTGCCGCCGGAGTAGAGGATGGCGGCACAATCGTCGGCGCTGCCATCGTGAGCGGGCAGGGAGACCTGCTTGCCGCCGGCAAGGACTTGCTTCCAAAGGAAATAGAAGCCGTCCCGGGGCAGCGGGGGATACTTTTTTGTAAGGGGATACAGTAGATTCAGTGGGAAGGGGAGCTCGTCTGCAATATCTGCAATCCAAATTTCGGTATCCTGTTGCAACTGGGGCAGGATGGAGGCCACTTTGTCATAAAACTGATCCAGAGTCAAAATGGCCTTGCTGTGGGATACATTTAAATAAAAAGCGATCTCCTGGGCGGCGGACAAGGGGTGGATCATATTGGGAATGGCGCCCAGCCGATTCAGGGCATAAAAACAGTCCAGGGCCTGGGGGCAGTTGGGCATACAGATGGTGATCCGGTCGCCCTTGCGGATGCCAAAGTGGTAAAGACCTTTGGCGGCTGCGTCGATGCGCCGCAGAAAATCGGCATAGGTGGTCTTTTTGCCCTGGAACACATAGGCGATGTGGTTAGGATATTCATTTGCTGTATCTGCCAAAAGCTGATACATGGTCTTGTCGGGGTAGGAAAGGCTGGCGGGGGTGTTGCCGTAAAAGGTCAGCCAAGGCGCGGAGGAAGAAAGGGGCATAGAAAAAATCCTTTCGTGGACGGATAAATTGGAATTTAGCGGGCTGGTTAGAGAGCTGCGGTCAAAGGCCCCCTTGTGCAAAGGGGGCTGTCAAATCGGCCCATCGAGGTCGATTTGACTGGGGGATTGTCGCTTATTCAATCCCTCCGGCCAAAATCAAAGATTTTGGCCACCTCCCTTTACACAAGGGAGGCTCGCGCTGCGCGCTCCATCTGCCCGATAAACTGAAATTTGCATCTTATCAATAATACTTTATTATACCATTCCTCCTTTTAGATTTCCAGCATTTTATGAAAAAATCCAGAATTTGCAAATTCCTATTGTTTATTTGTAAAAAATGCAGTATAATCATACCAATTATTTTTATGGAGGATAAAAGCGAATGCTTCTGGGTGTGATAACCCTGCTGGCGGCCCTGTCGGCGGTGCTGATCGGCGTGGGCACAAGCAGTCTTTTGTTTGGTATCTTGGGCTTTGTCGGCAGTTTCCTGACGCTGGCGGCGCTGGCCTTTGGATTTTTCTTTGTGATGTGTCAAATCGTGGATCCGAAGAAACCCCAGGAAAAGGACAGCCGGTTTTACCGCGGTTTGATCCACCTGTATGTGGATGCGATTTTGACAGTGGCCCGGGTGAAAATTAAGACCCAGGGTATGGAACAGCTGCCGGAAGACGGCCGTGTTCTGCTGGTGAGCAATCACCGGGATAATATTGACCCCGCCTTTTTGCTGACTGTTTTCCGGAATCAGCAGCTGGCCTTTATCTCTAAGCAGGAGGTACAGGGCTTCTTCCTGGTGGGCAAACTGATGCACAAGATCCTGTGCCAGCCCATCAATCGGGAAAACGACCGGGAAGCGCTGCGAACCATCCTCAACTGCATTCAGATCATCAAGGAGGATAAAGCATCCATTGCGGTCTTCCCGGAAGGATACATTTATGACGATCGGAAGCTGCACCACTTCCGTCCCGGCGTATTTAAGATTGCTACCAAGACCAAGGTGCCCATCGTGGTGTGTACCCTGCGGGGCACCCATGAAGTGCTGCCCCTGGCGCTAAAGTTAAAATCCAGCCAGGCGGAAGTACGGCTGCTGAAGGTTATTTACCCCGAGGAGTATGAAAATCTGACCACGGTGGAGCTGAGCGACCGCATTTATGAACTGATGGCAGCGGACCTGGGTCCGGAACTGGTGTCGGCAGAATAAACGGAAATTGTTTAGCCCCCTTGATTTATCGTGTCTTGCAAAGTATAATGTGCAAATAGAATAATCCAATTTTGGAGGATATATTATGAAAAACAGCGAAAAGACTCTGGAAATGATCGTTAATCTCTGCAAAAACCGCGGCTATGTCTACGCCGGCTCCGAAATCTACGGTGGTCTGGCCAATTCTTGGGACTACGGCCCTCTGGGTGTGGAGTTTAAGAATAATGTGAAGAAGGCATGGATGAAGAAGTTTGTCCAGGAGTCTGATTATAATGTGGGCCTGGATGCCGCCATCATCATGAACCCCCAGACCTGGATCACCACCGGTCACGTAGGCTCCTTCTCTGATCCTCTGGTTGACTGCAAGGGCTGTGGCGCCCGTCAGCGTGCTGACAAGCTCATCGAGGCTGCGCCTTCTGCCGCCGGTGTGAATGTGGACGCCATGACCACTGATCAGATGAACGATTTCATCCAGGAGCACGAGGATGTGGTCTGTCCCACCTGCGGCAAGCATCACTTCACCTCCATCCGTAACTTCAACCTGATGTTCCAGACCAAGATCGGCGTCACCGAGGACTCCTCCTCCGTGGCTTACCTGCGTCCTGAAACCGCCCAGGGCATCTTTGTCAACTTCGATAACATCCAGCGCACCACCCGTAAGAAGCTGCCCTTCGGCGTCTGCCAGGTGGGTAAGGCTTTCCGTAACGAGATCACCCCCGGCAACTTCACTTTCCGTACCCGTGAGTTCGAGCAGATGGAGTGCGAGTTCTTCTGCCAGCCCGGTACTGACCTGGAGTGGTTTGCCTACTGGAAGGATTTCTGCAAGAATTGGCTGCTGAGCCTGGGCATCAAGGAAGATTCCCTGCGTCTGCGTGACCATGACCCCGCAGAGCTGGCCTTCTATTCCCGTGCTACCACCGATATCGAGTATCAGTTCCCCTTCGGCTCCGGCTGGGGCGAACTGTGGGGCATTGCCGACCGTACCGACTATGACCTGGGCCGTCACCAGGAGGCTTCCGGCAAGAAGCTGACCTATTTCGACCAGGAGCGGAACGAGCATTATATCCCCTATGTCATCGAGCCTTCCCTGGGCTGTGACCGTGTGGCGCTGGCCTTCCTGTGCGAGGCTTATGACGAGGAAGTTGTCGGCGTGGACAAGAACGGCAAGGAAGATGTCCGCACCGTGCTGCGTCTGCATCCTGCTCTGGCTCCCTTCAAGGCCGCTGTCCTGCCGCTCAGCAAGAAGCTGAGCCCCAAGGCTGAGGAGATCTACCGTGAGCTGCGGAAGGACTTTATGGTGGACTTTGACGATGCCGGTTCCATCGGCAAGCGTTACCGCCGTGAGGATGAGATCGGTACTCCTCTGTGCATCACCGTGGACTTCCAGACTGTGGGCGACGAGAATACCCCTGCTGATGATTGCGTCACCGTCCGTGATCGTGATACCATGGAGCAGGTCCGTATCCCTGTGGCTGAGCTGAAGAACTATATCGCCGAGAAGTGCAGATTCTAATTATTATATAATGTATAGCAGCACCGGAGCATCCGCTCCGGTGCTGTTTTTGCTACGGGTGAATAATTCCTGCCTTTTTTGTGTATACTCCGGGAGAAATCAGAATTGGAATTTATCGGGCAGTGGGAGGTGCAGCCTAATAAACGCTGTCATTCCGAGCCAGTGCGCACACTGGCGTGGGAATCCCCCAGTTTCAAGGGGGAACCTGCCGAAAAAGTAACCCCATACCTTTGGGGATTGCCACACCATTCTGCGGAATGGTTCGCAATGACACCCTCCTTAGGGATCGGCGTCAGCCCGATAAACTGAAATTTGAAA
>JBGVMD010000045.1:0-7628 GCA_045124575.1 Faecousia sp. | reverse complement strand
CAAAATCTTTGATTTTGGTCGGAGGGATTGTAAAAAACGACAATCCCCCAGCCAAATTGCCTGAAATCGGCAATTTGCCAGCCCCCTTTGCACAAGGGGGCCTTTGGGCGCACCCCTCAGCATCTCGACAAACTGAAATTTATACCTTGCAATCGGACGAAAAAATTATATAATAAAAGAAAAACCGAGAGGAGAAATGAAGTATGACCAAGCGCATTATTTCCCTGCTGATGATCGCCGTGTTGATGGTAGGCATGCTGGCCGCCTGCGGTAAGGATGGTCCTCTCACCGCAGAGGATGCCAAGAAAGTCGTTTTAAATGATCTGGGTGTGAAAGAACGCAATGTTGACAGCATTGATGTACACATGACTCCCATCGGTGACTCCATGGGCTATATCGTGTATGTTTCCATGGGTGAGGAGCATCTGCAATATGTCGTAGACGGCATTACCGGCGAAATCCTGCACAAGGAAGAAACCGACGAGGGTCACCATCACTAAAATAGGGATGACAAAAAGGCACGGGAAATTTCTCCCGTGCCTTTTCTTATTTCAGCGTTTTCTCCGCGATTTCCATATAGAAGCGGGCGCTTTCAGCATTGCCGGCAATCATTTCTGCCGTGGCCTGCTTCGCCACTTTGGCAGGGCTTCCCAGCAGGACAGAACCCGCCGGCGCAACCGTCTTGCCGGTGACCACCGCGCCGGCGCCGATGATGCAGTTTTCACCGATCACCGCCCCGGTCAGCACGATGGAGCCCATGCCCACCATGGTGTTGTCCCCGATGGTGCAGCCATGGACGATGGCACCGTGGCCAACGGTGCAATTTTTACCGACGGTGGTCTTTTCATGAACCACGCAGTTGTCCTGGATATTGGTGCCGTCACCAATGACGATGGCACCATGATCTCCCCGCAGCACTGCGCCGTACCAAATACTTACCTGCTTCCCCAGCGTCACATCCCCCACCACCGTGGCGTTGGGTGCGATATAGGTCGCCATTAGAGCTTACAATACGCAGCAGCGGTCTGGGCTGCCACCTTGGCATTGTTGAACACCAGCTGGATGTTGGAAGCCAGAGAGTCGCCGCCGGTCAGCTCTGCCACACGGGCCAGCAGGAAGGGCGTGGTCTCCTTGCCCTTGATGCCCTTGGCCTCGCACTCGGCAATGGCCTGATCAATGGCAGCATCAATGACCGCCTTGGGCATAGCAAATTCCTCAGGGATGGGGTTGGTCACCAGCATGCCGGACTTGAGACCCATCTCATGGCCTGCCTTGAAGGCAGCAGCCAGTTCCTCGGGGGTGTCGATGCGGTAGTCCACACCGAAACCGGACTGACGGGTATAGAAAGCAGGCAGTTCCTCGGTGCCGTAGCCGATAACGGGCACGCCCTTGGTCTCCAAATACTCCAGAGTCAGGCCCAGATCCAGAATGGACTTGGCGCCGGCACAGACCACCATCACAGGGGTCTGACCCAGTTCTTCCAAGTCGGCGGAGATATCCATGGTGGTTTCAGCGCCCCGATGCACGCCGCCAATGCCACCGGTGGCAAAGACCTTGATGCCGGCCATGTGGGCGATGATCATGGTGGTGGTAACGGTGGTAGCGCCGTCCTCGCCCCGAGCACACAGCACTGCCAGGTCACGGCGGGAAGCCTTGTGGATGGCCTGACCCTTCTTGCCGAAATACTCGATTTCTTCTGCGGACAGGCCGGCCTTCAGCCGACCGCCAATGATGGCGATGGTGGCAGGCACTGCCCCATTGTCACGAATGATTTTCTCCACAGCCAGTGCGGTTTCCACGTTCTGGGGATAGGGCATGCCGTGGGAAATGATGGTGGATTCCAGCGCCACAACAGGCTTGCCCTCGGCAAGAGCGGCGGCAACTTCGGGATGGATGTCCAAATACTTGTTCATAGGTGCTTCTCCTTCATATCGTAAATTTTATTATTTCAAAGTTCAGTTTGTCGGGCTGTTGGAGCAGCCACAAAATCAACGGTGTCATCCCGAACCATCCCGCAGGATGGTTCGGGGATCCCCCGGTAACGAGGGAAAACCTGCCCCGAGCGCATCGTTTTGTTGTCCTTTTCGACCGGGGGATTGCCACGTCGGCTACGCCTTCTCGCAATGACACAGTTTTTGCAACAGCCCAATAAATTCCAATTTATCCCATTCTGCTTTTCAGGGCTGCGGCGGACATGAGGGGATTGATGGTTTCCCCGGATTCCATGGCAATCGACCCTGCAGCAAGGCCGGCGCGGGCTGTTTGTTCCAGATCGCTGTCCTGTAAGTATGCCCAAACCAGGGCCGCCATAAAGGCATCGCCGCAGCCAGTGGTGTTGACCATATGGCCAGGCAGATTGGGCAGCCACAGCCGCTGATCGTCCATTGCCGCCAGCACGCCGTCGGCGCCCAGGCTGATAAACAGCCGGTGCACCCCCAGTTCCAGCAGCCGATCCGCCGCCTTCACCAGATCCTCCCGGCTTTCGATCTTCACGCCGGACAGCAGCTCCGCTTCCAACTTGTTGGGCTTGAGGGTGTGGATCTTATGGAGAATGGGCCGCAGTTTTTCCGCCTTGATGGTGGACACCGGGTCCACAAACAAAGGCGCAGTGCAGTTTTCTGCCAAATATTCCAAAGATTCTGCCGGGATGTTGGCATCTGCCACCACCACCTGGGCATTTTGCAGTTGAGAAAGGTTTGCCGCCAGATAGGCGGGAGAAATTCTTTCACAAATTTCCATATCCGAAACCGCCAGGGCCATCTCCCCTTCCGGATCGGTCAGATACAGATAAGTGGAAGTGGCCATATCGGAAAGCCGCAGGGCGTGACTCAAGTCGATGCCCAATTCCGAGCAGGAAGCCGCCACCCGGCCACCATTCATATCATTGCCGTAAGCAGTAAACAGATGCACATCCAGCCCCATGAGTGCCATATTATGGGCAATATTGCGGCCCACGCCACCCAGGCTGATACGCACCTTGCCGGGGTTAGAGTCCGCTGCCACCAAGGGCACCAGAGAGCAGCCACCGATGTCCACATTGACACCGCCCACCACTGCCACGAAGCTTCCGGCCCGCAGCACATAGCCCCGCCCGGCAATGGAGCCCTTTTGCATGAGATTGGAAATGTGTACCGCCACGCTGGAGCGGGTAATGCCTAATCTTTCCGCGATCTCCTGCTGGGAGATCATGGGATTTTCCTCAATGAGCTGCAGGATCTGTCGTTCCCGTTGGGTCATGGCGCCGCCTCCTTTATAAGCATATATTTATAATATAAGCAAATATAAACGTTGTCAAGAGCATAACAAAAACTCCTTCCCTTTTTTTCAGGAAAGGAGTTTGGTTTATATCAGTTCAAAATGCTTCAGGGCATGGGCGATGCCATCTTCCAGCACGGTTTTTGTCACAAAATCCGCCGCGTTCTTGGCTTCCTCCACGCCGTTGCCCATACAAATGCCGATGGCCACCGCATTCAGCATGGGCAGATCGTTGCCGCTGTCGCCAAAGGCCATGGTCATTTCCCAGGGGCAGTTCAGTTCGCCCAGAACCAGCTCCATACCGGCGGCCTTGGAATTGCCCTTCAGGATAAATTCTGCCATGCCCCGTCGATTGATATACTCGAAACGGTCCAGCATCCGCTCCACAAAGGCCATTCGGTTGCAACCCGGCACATCAAAGGTGCAAAACTTTACCACAGGATCGGTAATGCCGTCACTGACATCCCGGACAAAGCAGCCGTTGCGGCGAACCAGGTCGCTTTGAATTTTGATCTCGGGATGCTTGGAGGAGTTTTCCCCATCCAGATAGAAGCCGCCGTCGGCTTCATACACCACCTGCAGATCGTTTTCCCGCACCAAGCGGATCATCTCCGGCAGCCAATCCATAGGAACGGTCTGCTTTTTCAGCCAACGGCCCTGCAGCAGCACCTCCTGACCGCCGGCGCAGATAAAGCCAGCAAAGGGCAGATCTCGGATGCGCTGGTCCACATGGCTGTAAGGCCGGCCGGTGTTCACCACCGGAATATGGCCTGCGGCCACCAGCGCCCCCATGGCCTCCACGGCGGAAGTGGGGATGATTTGGGTGGCATCGTCCACCAAGGTACCGTCAATATCGAAGAAAATGACCATAATTTGTGTTTCCTTTGTATTTAGAATTTCAGTTTATCGGGCAGTTGGAGCAGCCACAAAATAAACGGTGTCATCCCGAACCATCCCGCAGGATGGTGTGGGGATCCCCCGGTAACGAGGGAAAACCTGCCCCGAGCGCATCGTTTTGTTGCCCTTTTCGACCGGGGGATTGCCACGTCGGCTACGCCTCCTCGCAATGACACAGTTTTTGCGTCAGCCCGATAAATTCCAATTTATGTTGGTAATCCCGTGGCGGCGGCGGTGAGGATGCCCAAATTATCCCGGTAAATCTCCTCAAATTGGGAAAGCGGCAAGGGGTTCTCCCCTTCCCCCACCTCAATGGTAAAGCCCGGGCGGCGGAAATACTGGATAAACCAGTCCTTATAGCCGGCAAAGGCCGATTCCATCGGCACTTCCTCCAGCCCATAGCCGCTGGTCCGGGCAAAATCGTTAGCCAGAGCTTCCGCTCCGGGCACTTCTATGTCATCAAACTGCCAGTAAATGACTTTCCCCTGGGTGTGATAGGCCAGCACCAGGTCCGGGTCGATTTCCTCCGTCAGCTCCGCCAAAGCCCGGCTTTCCAACTGATTTAAGGGTGCACGGCCCACATAATCCCTCGGGCCGGGACGGGTAAAGCCTTGAGAAAATTTAATTTCCCTGGCCCGCAACCAGCCGGCGGGATACTGTAAATTCAGGTCCACCCCCATCAGGTTTGCTTTCCAGCCATCAGGAAATGGAATATCCGGGTAATTGTCCCCCAAAATGCGGGCCAGTTCATACTCCACAGACCTGGGAGCAATGGCCCCGGTGACCAGATCCACCCCGTCCGGATCTACCAAGGGAACCAAGGTGATCTCCGTGTTGGCCAAGGTGGACGCCGGGATGCCGTAGAGGGTGCCGCCAGAGGAAATAGCAGCAGCCAGTTCTTCGGCAAAGCGCAGCAGCACATAGGCTGTGATCCACTCGTTGGCATGGTGGGCGGCGGTGAACAGCACTTTCCGCTCTCCGCTGCCAATGGTCATCGCCCATAAGGGACGACCGAAGGCAGTGGTGCCGAATTGGCGGACAGAAATGATGGGATACTGCCTTGCCAAGGCCTGAATCAGTTGGGTGTTTCGTGCGGATGTGATGGGAATATTGGTCGATACAATGGACATAGAAAAATCGCCTCCGACTATTCTATGCACCTGCAGTACCTTTGGTGCGGGAAATGGTTGTTTATATGACCAAGCGCCGAAGGCGCAAAGCCTCCCTTGTGCAAAGGCTGCGCCCGCAGGCGCGTTTCGGAGCGCAACCGCCGAAGGCGGCTCTTAGTGCGGAGATGAGGTGGCCCGAAGGGCCGGAGGGATTGTCTGACTACAATCCTTGACAATCCCCCAGTCATTTGCTCGTACCTTGCAAATGACAGCCCCCTTTGCACAAGGGGGCCTTTGGCGGCTGCGCCGCTCATTGCATAAACAACCTTTTTTATCTCATTTATTCTGCTCCAGCCAGATGAGAAGCACGGCAATATCAGAGGGCGATACGCCGGAAATGCGCCCCGCCTGCCCGATGGACATGGGCCGCACCGCAGACAACTTATCCCTCGCCTCCAGCCGCAGGCCGGTGATGGCGTTATAATCCAAATCGGCCGGCAACAAGCGTTTTTCCTCCTTGCGGAAGGCCTCCACCTGCTTTTCCTGCCGGGAAAGATAGCCGGCGTATTTTACCTGAATTTCCACTTCTTCCGTCACCGCCAAGGGAAGTTCCGGACGGTTTTCGTCGAAGGAGCGCAAATCTTCATAGGTCACATTGGGCCGGCGCAGAAGATCCGCCAAACGGGCGGAATTCGCCACCGGGGCAGAATCCCGGCTTTCCAGCATGGCGTTGAGTTCTTCCGATGCAGGCACGCCGCAGGCTTCCAGCCGCTGCATTTCCCGGCGGACGGCGGCGTATTTTTCTTCCACCTGCGCCATCCGTTCCGGGGGAACAAGTCCCACGGCGGCGCCGATGTGGGAAAGGCGCTGATCCGCATTGTCCTGCCGATGCAGCAGGCGATATTCGCTGCGGCTGGTCATCATGCGATAGGGTTCCTGGGTTCCCTTGGTCACCAAATCGTCGATGAGGGTGCCGATGTAGCTGGTATCTCTGGTGAGAATCAAGGGAGTTTTCCCCTGCAGCCGCAGGGCGGCATTGATGCCCGCCACCAGACCCTGGGCGGCAGCTTCCTCATAACCGGAAGTACCGTTGAACTGGCCTGCGCCGTACAAGTTTTTGATGGTCTTGACTTCCATGGTGGGAAGCAAGGCCGTCGGGTCAACGCATTCATATTCGATGGCGTAAGCCGGGCGCATCATTTCCGCGTTCTCAAGACCGGGGATGGTGCGCAGCATTTCCATCTGTACATCCTCGGGCAGGCTGGAAGACAGACCCTGCACATACATTTCCTCCGTATTCCGACCGCAAGGCTCAATGAAGAGCTGATGGCGGTTTTTCTCGGCGAAACGGACGATTTTCGTTTCAATGCTGGGGCAGTAACGAGGGCCAACACCGGAAATGGTGCCGTCGTACATGGGGCTGCGGTGCAGATTGGCCCGAATCACCTCATGGGTCTGCTCGTTGGTATAGGTCAGATAGCACACAGCGGAATTATCCGGCTTTTCTTCCGTGCGGAAGGAGAAGGGCTCGACCTTTTCATCGCCGGGCTGCAGTTCCATCTGAGAAAAATCAATGGAGCGGCGGTTGATACGAGGAGGGGTGCCGGTTTTGAACCGGCGCAGCGGCAATCCCAGCGCCCGCAGCCGGTCAGCAAGGCCGATGGATGCCTGCACCCCATCCGGGCCGGACTGGGTGATGACCTCGCCGGTGATGATGGTGGCATCCAAATACGTGCCGGTGGCGATGATGACCGCTTTTGCCTCATATTTTGCGCCCAAACTGGTCAGCACACCGGAAACAGCGCCGTTTTCCGTGAAAACATCCACGATTTGTGCCTGTTTTAATTGCAGATTCTCCTGCTTTTCCAGGGTGTGCTTCATATATTCCTGATATTTGCGGCGGTCGGCCTGGGCACGAAGAGAGTGAACCGCCGGGCCTTTGCCCCGGTTCAGCATACGGTACTGAATGCAGCTATGGTCCGCTGCCAATCCCATTTCGCCGCCCAACGCGTCCACTTCCCGCACCAAATGGCCCTTGGCGGTGCCGCCGATGGCGGGATTGCAGGGTAGGTTTCCCACCGTATCCAAATTGATGGTAAAAAGGATGGTGCGGCAGCCCAGTCTTGCGGCGGCCAAAGCGGCTTCAATACCGGCATGGCCTGCACCGATGACGGCCACATCGCAGGCACCTGCGTAATATTGCTTCATATTCGTTCCTCCTTGGAACGGTAAATTGTTGTTTACACGATGAGCGGCGAAGCCGCCAAAGGCCCCCTTGTGCAAAGGGGGCTGTCAAAATCGGCATTTCGGAACCGATTTTGACTGGGGGATTGCCGCACATCGATACAAAACAATCCCTCCGGCCCT
>JBGVMD010000044.1:0-33214 GCA_045124575.1 Faecousia sp. | reverse complement strand
CTCTCGGATACTTTATACTGGTCTTGCTGTTTAGGGTTTATCTTCACAAATTTATTCTACAGCAAAAAGACACATCGGCCAACCCCTTTCGGGGCCAGCCGATGTGTTTTTTTGCAGCGCATTTTGCAACGCGCCCTTTTTACATTTAGATTTCCTGGCGACCTTCCAACGCGCGGGACAGGGTAACTTCGTCGGCATATTCCAGCTGACTACCCACAGGTACGCCGTAGGCAAGGCGGGTCACCTTGACCTCCATGGGTCGCAACAGGCGGGAAATGTACATAGCCGTGGCCTCACCCTCGGTGTCGGGATTGGTGGCCATAATGACTTCCCGGACATCTCCCTTGCCAACCCTGTGAAGCAGTTCCCGGATCTTAATGTCGTCCTGGGTCACATGATTGAGTGGTGAGATCACACCATGAAGCACGTGATAGTGGCCACGGAATTCCCGGCTGCGCTCCATAGCGATCACATCCTTGGGATCAGCTACAACACAGATCACGCCACTATCCCGGTTGTCATCACTGCAAATGGGACACAATTCCCGATCCGTCAAGTTTTGGCAGCACGGGCAGGTGTGCACTTCTTTCTTTGCGTTCAAAATCGCATCCGCAAAGGCCTGTGCCTCCGGTTGGGACAGGCTCAGCACATGAAAAGCCAGCCGCTGGGCAGTTTTGCCGCCAATGCCGGGAAGCCGGGCAAACTGATCGGCCAGTTCCTGCAAAGCGGTGGGAAAATACTGCATAGTGCCTCCTTAGAACATACCGCCCAGGTTGAAGCCGCCAGTCAGGCGAGCCATGTTCTGCTGTGCATCAGCGTCAGCGGTACGCATTGCCTCGTTAACAGCCGCGATGATCATATCCTGCAGCATTTCTACATCATCAGGGTCCACTGCTTCAGGCTTAATCTCCATGCCCACTACCTGGTGCTTGCCATTGACAGTAGCAGTAACCATGCCGCCGCCAGCAGAGGCAGAATAGTTCTTATTCTCCATCTCTTCCTGCATGCGGATCATATCCTGCTGCATTTTTTGGGCCTGCTTCATCATTGCAGCCTGATTCATACCACCGGGCATGCCCCGGAATCCACCTTTTGCCATAGTCTTTATTCTCCAATCTTACTCTTTGATTTTAATTACATCGGAATGTGCTCGTCCAAAGGACAGAAGCTGTTTCATTTTATCATTTTGTGCCGGTTGTGCAGACATATCCACTGCCTCCACACGAACCGGGCGGCCCAAGCGGGCACTGGCCTTACGGGCTACGATTTCCAAAATGTCTGGCTTATTTACCATGTCCAATGTGAACTGATTGGCACAGCGCAGGATCAGTTTACTACCCTGCAAAAAACCCTGAATCACCGCATCGGGCGCAAATGTAAAAAAGCCGGATATGGGAGGCTTCAGTTCCTGTCGAATGGCGGCACCCAAGTCAGCCCAAAATCCAATAGGGGCTTCCTCAAAAACGGGCTGTGATTCCTCCGGAGGAGCGTCAGAATCGTCAGGCAGAGGAGGTAATTCCTCCTCTTCCTCCACGACAGGCTGTGCCGCTAGAACGGTAGCTGCCGCAGCAACAAATGAACCCGTACTGATTTTTTCTTCCAGGCGGGTCAGCCGTGCATTCAAGCTCTGGGCATCCAGAGCTAATTCGGGTTGGCACATATTCAGCAGGCACAGTTCTGCATCCATGCGGCGGCTGGCGGAACGGGTGAAGCCAGCCATAGTCTGCTGCAAAAGAGCCAGAATACGAATCAGTTCTCCCGAAGAAATTTGCTTTGCCATACCGGCGGCTTCCCTAGCCTCAGCCACACCGGAGAGCATGCTCAGACCTGCGTCGGGTGCGGTTTGCAACACCAGCAGGTCACGGGCCATGCAGGCCAGCTCATCCAAAAGCGCACCCAGATCCTTACCGTCCGCGTAGAGGCGATTAAAGAGGGACAAGGCGTTCTTGGTTTCATGGCGGGCGATGAAACCCATCATTTCGGCGGCCTTTTGCTGTCCGGCAATTCCAAGGCAGGCATAGACCCGCTCGGCATTCAGTTCGCCAGCAGTAGCTGCAGCGCACTGGTCCAGTAAGCTAAGCGCATCACGCATACCGCCGTCTGCCATACGGGACAGCACACGAGCGGCAGACTCATCCAAGTCAATATTCTCCTGATACGCTACATATTGCAATCTGGATGCAATATCTTCCTGACTGATGCGACGGAAGGCAAATCGCTGGCAGCGGGACAGGATGGTGGCTGGCACCTTATGCAGTTCCGTGGTTGCCAGGATGAAGAGCAAATGGGCAGGAGGCTCTTCAATGATCTTCAGCAGTGCATTGAAAGCAGAAATGGAAAGCATGTGAACCTCGTCAATGATGTACACACGCATCTTCACTTGAGAAGGGGTATAAACCGCATCATCCCGGAGATCGCGAACATTGTCCACGCCGTTATTGGAGGCAGCGTCTATTTCCAGCACATCCATACAGGAACCGGAATCAATGGCCCGGCAGCTGGGGCAGCAATTACAGGGATTACCGTCTTGGGGATTTTCGCAGTTTACAGCTTTCGCCAAGATCTTGGCGCAGGAGGTTTTGCCGGTGCCTCGAGATCCGGTGAACAGATAGGCATGACTTAGCTGACTGTTTTGCAATTGGGTTTTCAGGGTTTGAGTAATTGCAAGCTGCCCGACCACATCATCAAAGGTCTGAGGTCGATATTTCCGGTATAAAGCTTGGTAGGCAGACACAGGCTTCCTCCTTTCATAATAAATCAGACCGGCTCATAACAAGATCGCACACCCACATTTGAACCTGATGCACACCCGGTATCTTCACTCACAGCTCAGAAACGGCAGCCCCGCGGCACACGGAAAGATCCGCTTAATGCTGCTTGGTTCCCCACCTGACATGGTTCACGGGTTCCCGTTGCGCGAGACCGTTTCCTCAACACTGCTCATAAAGTCCAGACAGTACACAAACAAGCCCGGGTGTGGGAATTCATCCCTGCTGTAGCGGATTGCAGGCATAGGGCACCGCTATCTCCCCGACTAGTGCGACCTTGTTATAAGCCGGTCAGCTTTTACAAGGTTGATTCAGTTAAATTAGATTAGTTAATTTTGCTGTCGATAAAGGCGGCCAGTTCGCCAAAAGTAGCAATCTTCTGGTCTTCCATCTCCAGCTCAACGCCCAACTCGCTCTCCAGATCCATGATCATTTCCACAATATCCAGGGAGTCAATACCCAGGGACTCAAAAGTGGAATCGGGAGTGATCTCAGAAGCGTCCAGCTCCAGCTGCTTGGCAGCGTAGGAAACAAGCTTTTCGTACATTGGTAATTCCTCCGTATGTTTATTTCTTTCGCTCCAATGTATTTTAGTACATAGAGGCCGATTTGTCAATGAATTTTTATGGATTGCCAACAGCCATAGCGGCAGCATAAGCGGTGGACCAGGCGATTTGGAGGTTGAAGCCACCGGTGTAGGCGTCGCAGTCGATGATCTCGCCGGCAAAATAGAGGCCGGGAACCAGCTTAGACTGCATGGTTTTGGGGTCGATCTCCCCTACCTTTACACCACCAGAGGTAATGATGGCTTCCGCCACCGGACGCTTGCCGGTGATGGTGAGACTAAAGGCTTTGAGCAGTTCCACCAGACTACGGCGCTGTTGCTTCGTCAAGGAGTTGGCCTGCATGGTAGGATCAATATCCAGACGACGCAGAACAACCGGGATCATACTGCGAGGAAGCAGATCCGTGAGGACATTTTCCATAGAACGGTTCTTGTACATTTCCAGATCCCGGAGGATGCGGGCATCCAGTTTCCCCTCGTCAAGCGCAGGCTTCATGTCGATCACAAGACGGCAGTGCTCCCCCTTCAGGTGGGCGCTGGCGGACAGCACCGTAGGGCCGGATACACCAAAATGGGTAAAAAGAAGCTCCCCGAAGTCAGTGAACAGTTTCTTGCCCTTAGCATCAATCAGCTTCACATCCACGTTTCGAAGGGAAAGCCCCTGCATATCAGGAGCATCGGCGCCCTCCGTTTCCAAGGGCACCAAGCTGCCCTGGGCTGGCACAATGGTATGACCCAACTGCTCTGCCATGGCATAGCCGTCGCCGGTGGAGCCGGTGGTGGGATAGCTTAAGCCGCCGGTGGCCAGGATGACCCATTGGCAACCATAGGTTGCATTTTGACCACGGACACCAGAAACTGCACCATCTTTCGTCAGGATTTCCTTGACACGGTCGGTGCGGATTTCCACACCTGCACGGCGCATTTCCCGCTGCAAAGCCTCCAAAACGCTCTGACTACGGTCAGAAACAGGGAATACACGGTTTCCACGCTCAGTTTTCAACTCGCAACCAGCGGTTGCGAAGAAGTCCATCATCTTTCCGGGCGGGCAAGCGTTCAAAGCGCTGTAAAGGAAGCGGCCGTTACGGGGAACGTTTTTCAGCACCTCATCCAGGTCGCAATTGTTGGTTACATTACAACGGCCTTTGCCGGTGATGAGTAGTTTTTTACCCAAGCGGTCATTACGTTCCAGTAGCAATACCTTCTGCCCTCTTTGGGCCGCAGTAATAGCAGCAAACATACCTGCCGGACCGCCACCAATAACGATTCCATCGTAATTTGTCATATTATTTCTGTCCTTTCAAAGACATCACTTCATCGTCTGTAAGGTAACGCCATTTGCCGGAAGGCAGATCGCCCAAGGAGAGGCTGCCCTCCCGGATGCGACGCAGGCGGGTGACATGCATCCCCGCCATTCCGCACATGCGGCGAACCTGACGATTTCGACCCTCATGAATGGTAATTTCCAAAAGACCGGGTTTGACCAGGCGGACTTTCGGAGCACGAATCCGATAGCCGTCCAGCTCAATGGGCTGACGCAGCCGTTGTACAGAATTCTCAGTACATTCTGTTACCCAGGCAAGGTAAGTCTTATCCACCTGATGCTTGGGATGCATCATCTGATCGGCAAAGGCACCATCATTTGTAAACAGCAGCAAGCCCTCGGAGCTAAGGTCCAGGCGACCAACAGGATAGACCCGGACCCCGCAATCCGATACCAGTTCGGCAGCGGTGCGTCTTCCCTGCTCGTCGGACAAAGTTGTAACAAACCCGCGGGGCTTATGAAGCATGATGTACACCGGATGCATGCCGGCAGGGATGGGTTTTCCGTCTACGAAGATTTCATCCGTATCAGGATCAGCAATCTGACCGAGCATGGCGGTTTGACCATTAACGGTAATGCGACCATCCAGGATCATCTGCTCGGCGGTGCGGCGGGAGGCCACACCCCGGGCAGAAAGTATTTTTTGTAAGCGTTCTGTCATAGGTTAATCTCCAAAGAAATGCTTCCAACGATTTTTCTTCTGCATTTCAGGCTGCTGTTCTACGGTGGAAGCATATTCCACGGACACTTTTCCAACAGCCTTATCACCCAGGCAAATATAGGCAAAGCCGGCGTCACCGCCCTCCACCACCGGGGCAAAGGTCATCCCTTTCTGAGACAAGCGAATGGTGGGGGTTTCATCCGAACGAAGTGCATAGGAAAAATCTTCTGTGGCAATTAACGCCACATTCTGCTCCACCCCGCCAAAAACCGCCAATCGGCCAAGAATTTGTCCCTTAGAAACAACTTGTCGAATATTGTACTGTCGAAATCCATCTTCATAAAGGGCGGCATGATCAGCCCAATCGTTTCCGTCTTCGATGGTGACAGCCACAAGGCGTCTACCCTGCCGCTGCGCCGAAGAAACCAAAATACGACCGGCGGCCTTGGTATAGCCGGTTTTAACGCCGTCTGCGCCCTCTACGCGCCAGAGCAGTTTGTTGTGATTTATGAGAGGACGATGGTCAATCGTGACGGATTTTGTAGAAACCGTCTTGGCAAAAATCGGATTTTCCATGGCGTAGCAAGCCAGAATGGCCAAATCTCGAGCCGTGGAATAATGATCCGGTGCATCCAAGCCGTGGGGATTTTCAAAGTGGGTGCCGGTCAGCTTCAGCATTCTGGCCTTATCATTCATTAAATCGGCAAAACCTTCCACAGTGCCGCCACAATAGATAGCCAAAGCTGTGGCCGCATCATTGCCGGAATGGAGCATCATGCCGTACAGCAGTTCCTGCAGTGTCAGCACTTCCCCCTCCTTCAAATAGATGGAGGAGCCCTCGATACCCACCGCCTCTTTGGGGATGCACATTCTGTCCAGCACATTGCACTGCTCGCAGATAATGATGGCCGTCATGATTTTGGTGGTGCTGGCGATCAGGCTCTTCTCGTCCGCACGTTTTTCATAAATTACCCGTCCGGTTTCCCCATCCATCAGAATGGCTTTTTGCGCCGAAAGGGCAGAAACCGGGAAAGATAAAAACAGGACGGCAGCCAGAGCAGCCGCCGTCCCGGCAAAAAATGGTCTCATCATATCACCCAAGCCTAGTATGGCCGGGGAAAGGGATTTTATTCGCCCTTTTTCTCCATGCGGGAGTCGATAAAATCGGCCAACTTGTCCAGCACATCGGGTACCTGCTCTACAATTCGATCAGCCGTCGTATTGGCAGGTGCAGGAATGGGCAGAACACGAACAGTGCTCTCTTTGATGACCAGGAAGGCTACAGGTGTCACCTTAACGCCGCCGCCTGCGCCACCGCCAAAGGGGTTTTCCTGCTTATTGGGGTTCTTGGAAACAAAATCGGAACCGCCGCCACCCACGCCAACGCTGATCTTGGACACGGGAATAATGGTGACACCATCAGGTGTTGTAATAGGAGTGCCGATGACGGAATTCACATCCACCATCTCACGAATTTTGGCAATGGTATTTTCCAGCATATTGGGAAGGTTTTTACTCATTTGGGAGCACCGCCTTTTCTTAGTTTTTTAAGGTTGAGAAATTCTTTAACGCCATGTATGCCATGATGCACCAGCAGGCGCAGCAGTCTACACAGGGTGATGGTCAGATCAATTCGGGCAACGACCAGCGTTTTGGTGGCTTCAAAATCACATTCCACTTCCAAGTCCCGCTTTTGAATAATAAAAAGGCGTTCCAGTTGAGGCATGAGATTTCCCAAGGCTGCCCAGGCTCTGCCGTAGTTGACCGCCAGATCATAGGGATCGTCGGCTGCCATGATCAGTTTCATTTCCAAACGGCGAATACGCAATTTGGAGCGGAAGTCATCCAGAAAATCCAAAACGATCTGAATGAAAGGCAGAAAATCTGACAAAGATCCACCCTTTTTCTTTTCCGTGGATTTGGAGGAAGAAGAAGTACCCTTCTTTCCCTTTTTCGCAGGTTTTTTCTTCTTTTTGTCTTGTTTAGACTTGTTTTGTTTTCTTGACCCGGAGATGGTGATCAGACCTACCTGCCAGTATACGCGAAAGCCATCGGCATCATAGCGCAGTGACAGACCCAAGGGCAAAAAGGCCAAGGCTGTCAGGATGCCCAGCGCAATCAGCCAGCCCATTATGCTTCCTCCGAAGCTGCGGCAGGCTCTTCAATGATCTCCTGGATGGGTTCGCCGAAATTGATCTTTTCAATGGGAGGCAATTCCTCCAGAGAGGAAATACCGAATGTGCGCAGGAAATCGGGCGTGGTTCTGTAAAGAATAGGACGACCCGGAACATTCAGACGACCGGATTCCACGATTAGCTTTTTATTCAGAAGTGCGGAAATGGAATAGGAGCTGTCTACGCCGCGGATCTGCTCCACCATGGCCTTGGTGGCCGGCTGATAATAAGCAACAATGGTCAGTGCTTCTAACTGAGAAGCAGACAGCTTGGGCGGTTTACGGGTCTCCAAGGTTTTGGTGATATAATCCGCCATTTCACCAGAGGATACCATCTGATAACCGTGATCCAATCGAAGGATACGAATACCACGACGATCAAACGCCAGCTGATCAGCCAATGTATTAGCTGCGGCAACCACATCGGCAGGATCAACTTCCAATGTGGCAGCCAAACGGCTGACTTCTACCCGCTCGCCGGCAGCAAAGAGGATGGCCTCAATGGCACGCTGCAGATCGGATTGTTCCATTTTATTCGGCCTCCTTTACGGTTTTGTTTTCCATGAGTCGGACGGTGGGATTGTCGCCGTTTACATCATCTTCCAGCGTCACGGTATTATTTTTGCACATATCAAGAATGGAAATGAAGGTAGCGACAATCTCAGAACGACTGCGGTTCCCCTTAAACAAATTGCGTAACTTTTCCATGCCACGCATCAGGAGCTGACGCATAAGCTCGCCAGTCTTTTTGCTGATGGAGTAGGGTTCCTTGCCCACAATACCCTTAAAATTTACCGTGGGCGGGGGCAGACGCTGCTGGTTACGCTCCGCGATCGTGTCCAGCGCCTTGGTTAAATCGGCTGTCACATGCTGATAGCGGTAGGTGCTGTCCCGTTGCAGCGGCTCCGGATCCTTGGTAAACAGGCTACGGCCCACCTCGTTGCGAGGTTCCAAAAAAGAGACGGCCAGACGAATTTGCTCGATGGCTTCCTTGCGCTGGCGCTCCATCAAGGATTGACGCAGCACATCCAGTTCGGATTCCGCTTCTGCCTGCTCCGCGGCGGAAAGAAGCATTTTTGTCTTGATGAGCATTAGATGGGAGGCCATGGTGATAAATTCACTGGCCACCTCCATGTCCATTCGCTTCATCTCATCCAGGTATGCCAGGTACTGCTCCAAAATAGCGGTGATGGACACATCCTCGATCTCTATTTTATTTTTACTCAGCAGCAGAAAGATAACATCCAGCGGGCCGTTGAAATCCTCCATCTCCTCTGTACGGGTACGGACGATGCCTTCCAGCCGGTATTGCGGTTCACCCATAGTCGTTCCTCAGCTTACCTATTTTCTCGAATATAGTATACCACCGTTTTCCAGTTTACGCAAGCATTTCCCTATAAAAATCATCGTATAAAACAGGCCCAACAGGACATTCCCTGTTGGGCCTTGCTATTAACGATAGAAGGTATTGCCACCGATGAATTCACGCACCAAACTGGTGGGGGGAATTTCATCGTCTACATCTGCCTCCTGCACATAGTTGAGCACCTTGACAATGGCACGGACCTCGTCATAGCAGCTCTCCTCCGGCTGAACAGCAGTAAGCAAGGGGAAAATATGCTTTTTCAGGACGGCCAGCTCATAGAGCGTGGAGCTGTTAAAGATCACATCCGCATTCTCCTGGAAGGGGAAAATCCACTTCTCCTCACCTGCCCGGACGCTGTCCCACATACCGATGGTGCGCTCCACAGTAGCGCCACGACCCTCGTAGTCCCGCACAATGCGACGAAGCAAGCGTAGATAGGAAGAAGGGATGCGATTGTGATCGTCCAAGTTCAGTGGCAGCAGCGGGCTGACATAGAGTTTGAACACCATATGCTGATCCAAGCCGGGAGGCAACAACACAGGATTAAGCGCATGCAAGCCCTCAATGATAAAGACCGTATCCCTTGTCATCTTCATCTTATGGCCACGCCACTCCCGGCGACCGGTTTTGAAGTTGAAGACCGGGATCTCTACTTCTTCCCCATCCAGCAACGCTTGCAGGTGCTGACCAAAAAGCTCGGTATCAATGGTGTTAATATGCTCCAAATCCAGCTTTCCGTCCGGGCCGGGGGCAATCTTATCCCGGTCGATATAATAATCGTCCAAGCCCATGTAGATGGGTTTCTTACCGTGTACACGCAGCTGTGTTGCCAGACGATTGGCAGAAGTGGTTTTGCCCGAGGAACTGGGACCTGCCAGCATGACTGCCCTTGCGCCCCGCTGACAAACCAAATCCGCCACCCGGGAATAGTTCTTCTCATGGAGGGCCTCGTTGACCCGAATCAACTCCCGAATGCGACCGGAGTCAGTCAATTCATTCAGATCTGCCACGGTCTGACAGTCCATCAGATAACCCCATCGTTCACCCTCGGAGAACATTTCAAACAGATGGGGGCTTTCCTTATAATCGGCCACAAGAACAGGATCCTTGGGGTCGGGATAGATGAACATAAAGCCGCCGGCCTTTTGCTGAATATCCCATACCTGAAGATAGCCGGTGGAAGGGGCCAGTTCACCATAGAAGTAATTGGAATAATCCTCAAAGGTATAGACATCGAAGAAATCTTCCTTGCGCCAAGAAAGCAGACGCGCTTTGTCTTCCTGACCCAAGGATTGGAAGTGGGCCATGGCTTCCTGAGTGGTCAGGCGCTTGCGAATGAGCGGGATATCCATCTCCACCAGGTTTTGGATCTCTGCCTTCAAACGGCGGACAGAAAAATTGTTACAGTCGAAAATAGCGAAGAACTGACCGCCACCCACAGCACAATCCATTCTGGCACGGGCATTGGGCCAAAGACGGTGGATGGCCAGGAAAATGACAAACTGAGCGGTACGAGCATAGACCTCCCGGCCTGCAGCATCACAATAGCGCAGCAAATGGATTTCACCATTGGATGCGGCCATGGCACGACGCATGGACGGGCGATCGGGCAGTGTATCTTTTTCCCGCAGGGGGATATAGTTTAAGTTAAATACCTCGCCAGCGATTTTGGCTGCCAGGGGGCGATCAGCCAGATTGGTGCCGTTCATGCCAAGCTGGTGAACAAGTTGCAGCAGACTGGTGCCGGGGGTTGTTTGGATCGGGTTGCCGTCAAATGTGAGTTTCATGCTGAAACCCCCTCTCTTTTTATTTGGTTCTTGATTATATCATACCGATTTATGAAAATCAACCAAAATCTTTCGGATTTTATATAAGCTATATGCAATAATGCACAATTTCAGTTCCGCAATAGTAATGGGCAAGGATCTCTTTGTAGGTTCTCCCCTCCTCTGCCATGGCATTAGCCCCGTACTGACTCATGCCAACCCGGTGTCCAAATCCACGGGTATGAAATGTGACTGTATCGTCCTGAAAGGAAACAGAGAAAGCGGTGGACCGCAGTTCCAACAGAGTACGTAAAGTCGTGCCACGGTAGGAAACACCGCCAATTTCCATGGTTTTGACTCCTCCTCCATCGGTGAATGTCACTTCTCCGAACCAAGAGCTGACCTCACCTTTTAAACGGATGCCCAAAGCTGTCTGAAATTGCTGGGCTGTAAAGGTCTTACTGTCTATATAATAGGTCGCTTTCTCCTCACCGGGGCTTGGTACCGATTGAAGGTACGGCACTTCCTGGCCCCACACTGCAGCTGCATCCTCCGTCAAGCCTCCGGCACAGGAAAAGTAGGTAGCAACAATGAGTTCCCCATCGTATACAAGTACCTGGCCCACCGTATCGGTCACTGCCTGTCGGACACGCTCCACGCTGCTCCAGCTGCCACCGTCCCTGACATAGTCCCTTGGGTCGATAAAAGCTTGGCAGCATGAATGCTCTGTACAAATGATATTTTCCCCATGGCGCAGATCCTCCTGGCAATGTTTGATGGTATAAGTGCGGGCTGCCACAGCTTGTGCACGAAGCGCCTGTGGCTCAAAACTGGCGGGCATTTCTGCCAAAACCACCCCAACCAAGTAGCTTTCCAGTTCCATTTTTTGAACACTTCCGCCGTAGAGGACAGAAAGCATAGGTTGGAGCTGCTCATTTGGCTGAGACGGTGTGGTTTCTGCGCCTGTGGAGGGCTGGATCGGAGAAGTCATTTCCCTGTCAAGCTGCACAACTGTTAGAAAGAGCAGCAGCGGCAGCATGACACCCACACACACCAGTCTAAATAAATTTTGATCATGAAAATTCATTTGAATCACCCCAGCACCCATCTTACAGCCAACAGGCAAAAAATGCTGTCGGAGTTCAAATCGCAAGAAATTTTTCCGGACGGAATTTCATTTGACAGACGACATTTGTCCTGCTATAATGGACACAGCACATGATTGGAGGTATTGCCATGGATAAGAAAATGATCATTACCATCAGCCGTGAATTCGGCAGCGGTGGCCGTAGCATTGGCCGTGAAGTTGCTTCTCGTCTGGGTATCCCCTTCTATGACAAGGAACTGGTAGAAAAAATCGCCCTGGAAAGCGGATTCGCACCCACATTCGTGGAAGAGCATGGCGAACATGCTCCGGGTCGTTCCCGCCTGTCCTACGCTTTCTCCCATCAGGGTGCGCCCGGAGTCATGAACGGAATGTCCACAGCAGATTTCCTTTGGAGCATCCAATGCAGCGTAATCCAGCAGTTGGCAGAACAAGGTTCCGGTGTGATCGTTGGCCGAAACGCCGATTACATTCTGAAGGATCATCCCAATTGTCTGAATGTGTACATCCACGCCAATGATGAATTCCGTGCAGATCGCATTGTTCGTCTCTACGGTGAGAGCGAAAAGAGCCCCCAGACCCGACTTGCTGAGAAAGACAAGCGCCGCAGAGTGAACTATTCCCATTATACCGGTCAGGAATGGGGTGCTGCACAGAACTATGACATCTGCCTGGACAGCAGCCGACTTGGCATCGAAAAATGTGTGGAGATCATTCTATCTCTGGTGAAGTAAACAAAATAAGCCTGCCGTGTTTCGGCAGGCTTTTTGTTATACAGTTGCGGGTTCGGGCTCGCCGATGTGGATATTCACACCATTGACTTCCACATTTTCATCGGCCTGAATCAAAATGTACTTAACGCCACCGATGATACGGGTCTGGATCAAATCGCCCCTGTCGGTGGCCACCTTGATGGAAACATCCGGAGTTTTGATCTCGATCTTTTTTGCATCAATGATATTACCGGGATAAACCTCTGCATCCAGTCCAAAGGTCTGCTCGAAGTCCACAGAGAACTTTGCCACCTTCTCCTCGGACACACCGCAGCCTTCCAGCATATCGGTGAACTCTTCCTTGGTGATGGTCAGTGCTTCCGCCACTTTGCTTTCCTTATGCATGGCGATTTGCTGGCAGACCTGATCGTGGACGGTCTGTACCACTTCCATGCTACACTCGGTGTCCAGTGCAGTGGACAGCACGCTCTCGAAGGATTCCTTCTGCTCCTGGGCAGGCTTGGCCACAGGCGTGTTAAAAATAGCAGTCACAAAGGACTCGTGGTTGTCCTTGGGGCTACGGTTAAAATAGAGGGCATTATAGATATTGGTGGCACGGCCATCAAATGCCGGGAACAGGAAGCCCAGTTCAGGGGCAGACACCGCATTTACCATATTTCCGTCCTGGAACTGGCGGCTGGCGGGGTCGTAGTGCAGCACCGCCTTGGTCTGCTTCACGGGACAAATGGCACACAGGACATAAGTATAGGTTTCGTCAGAGTTGTCGCTCTGGGTCTCACTGTCACGGCTCTTAAAAGGAACATCATAGCTATCAGTGCCCAACAAAATCAAGTAGCTACCCTCTAAAGTGAGATTTTCCATGATCTGCTGATAGAAAGCCATGCGGTTTTCCTCGTTGGAAAGGCCCGGACCTCGCAAGGACATGAGCTGCTTATGTTCAGGGCTGTCTACCACCTGAGCGGTGCGGAAGGTGATGTCCAAGAGGTTCTTGCCCAGCGTACCGCCAAGGGTGCGGCGCAGGAGTGCAAAGTATTTTTCCGCCTCGTTTTCACTCATCATGCCGGTGCTGGAGGAAAAATGGGAGATGATTTCCTTTTTGTCGCTGACATAGCAGCCGTGGATGTAGGTCATGTTGCTGCGATCCCGCCGCTGACGACGGCGGATCTCGCCGATTTCTTTGGTGTTCATAGCATACCTCGCTTGAAAGAATTTCCGGGATATTATAGCATAATTATCATAAAGATGCAAAGAAAAATCTGACGAAAAAGTGCGCTGCTTATGCAGCGCACTTTTTCGATCGATGGGGATTAGTCCCATAGAAGCTTCCAGTTCTGGATAAAGTACTCTACGCCAGAATAGACAGTGGTCAGCACGATGAGGGCAATCACGGTCCATGCAACATAAATGTTTTCCGGGAATGCCATCAGAACGCACAGACCGATCATGCTGGATGCGGTCTTAAATTTGCCACTCTTTCCGGCAGCAATGACTTTGCCCTTAGGGCCAGCCACCATGCGAAGACCGGAAACAGCAAATTCACGGGTCAGCACGATCATCAGCGCCCATGCAGGGAATGTGCCCCACTGGCAGAACATGGTCATGGCAGCCAGAGTCAGCAGTTTGTCCGCCAGCGGATCGAGAAATTTGCCGAAATCGCTCACCTGATGATACTTACGAGCGATGTGTCCATCAACATAGTCCGTAATGCTGGCCAGGATAAAAATACCCAGCGCAAGCCACATATACAGGTTCGCATGACCACCGCTGAGATACATCAGCACAAGATAAGCCGGGATAAAAGCAACCCGGATCAGGGTGATTTTCGTGGCTAAGGTCATAATCAGTCCTCCACAATATATCCGGTCAAATCGCCATCAACGAGACCCTCGATGCAAACCTTCACAAAGTCGCCCTCGGAAATGTCCTCCTGGGTGGCAATCCACACGCGGCCGTCAATTTCCGGAGAGTCTGCATAAGTGCGACCAAAATACTGCTCATATTCCTGGTCATAGCCATCCACCAAAACATCCAGCGTCTGTCCAATAATGGCGGCATTGTAATCGTCCATGATGCGGGACTGGATGGATTCCACCATCTGGGCCCGGGATTGGGCAATCTCGTTATCCACAAATTCCATAGTTGCGGCAGGGGTTCCCTCCTCCGGAGAGAACGGGAATGCACCCACACGTTCCAACTTCATTTCCCGCAGGAAGGTACAAAGTTCGGCGAACTCCTCCTCACCTTCACCGGGCAGGCCAGTGATGACGGAGGTACGCAACACCAGACCGGGGATGCGATCTCTCAGCTTGGCAAACAATTCTCTGAGATATGTGCCATCGCCACGGCGGTTCATAAGGTGCAGAATTTTGCTGTTGCAATGCTGAATGGGGATGTCCAGATACTTGACCACCTTGGGCTCGGAGGCAATGGCATCGATGAGTTCGTCGTCGATCTCATCCGGATACAGATAGTGCAGTCGCACCCAGCGGAAGTCCTCGATGGCGCACAGCCGATGGATCAGCTCCGGCAGCAGGCGCTTGTGACCGGGCAGATCGGTACCGTAGCGGCTGGTATCCTGGGCCACCACAATGATCTCCTTCACACCGGAGGCTGCCAGTAGGCGAGCTTCATACAGCACATCATCCATCTGGCGGGAGCGGAACTTGCCCCGGAGGTATGGAATGATGCAGTAACTGCATCGGTTATCACAGCCCTCCGCAATCTTTAAGTAGGCGTAGTGCTCGGGCGTGGTCAGGATACGACCGGTCTCCTGCTCCGGGGCATCAATGGAGCCGAAATCTCGTACGCTCTCCCCTTCCAGCAAACGCTCGATGGCGGGAACCACCTCGGTATAGCTGCCGGTGCCGAGAACGCCGTCTACCTCAGGCATTTCCTGCATAATTTCGTCCTGATAGCGCTGAGAAAGGCAGCCGGCAACCAAGATTTTGCCCACTAGACCGTCCTGCTTCAGTGCGGCGGTCTGCAAAATGAAGTCGATGGCTTCCGCCTTGGCAGAGTCAATGAAACCACAGGTGTTGATAACCACCACATCAGCTCCAACGATGTCGGCCTTGACGGTGTGGCCGGCTTCCTGCACACGGTACATCATCCGCTCGCAGTCCACCTGATTCTTGGCGCAGCCAAGGGAAATAAAACCAATATTTGCCATATTATTCCTCCGGGAAATCGTCCTCGTTCACATCCATCCGGCGCAGAGCAGCACGGATATGACCGTAGTTGTGCCCCCGACGTAAGAGGGCATCTACCGCTTTCTTCACCTGCTTTTCATCCGACGGATCGGTGATTTTGCTGCGGAGAAAGCGTAAAATGTGTTCATTCTGATCGGGATAATCCTCAAGGGCTTCATCCCAATACTGTTTCGGTATCTTTTTTTCGTAGAGTGCCTGTTTGGCTCGTTGCAAGCCGTAGCCTTTGGCAACACAGCGGGAGACAATTTGGCGGGCGGTTTCTGCGTCATCCACCAAGTGCATTTCTTCCATCCATGCCACCGCTTCCGCGGCCTGCTGGGGATCCTCCCCTTTTTGCACCAACCGGTGCTGCAGATCCTGCTTGGAGACGGCGGTAGCCGCTACAATGCGCACCGCCCGCATTTTTGCGGACATCTGCCCGGCACTTTCATTGAGAGAAAGCCATTCCTGCTCGGAGAGTTCTCTCCCGGGATAGAGGGAAAAATCCTCTACGGTCTGGCGGTAAAGCCCAAGGCGGGTGCCGTCTTCAAAGGTGACCCAGAATCGGCCGGCCCGGTCGGACTCCGCTTTTACAGACTCAATCCTCATCACCGAAATCATCGGCGCTGACTACCACGCCACGATCAGCCGCCTTGGCAGGGGCTTTGGCGGTGGCTACATTGGTAGCCTTCATCAAATTGGCACGGACCTTGGCTTCCACTTCCTCAGCAATCTCAGGATTGTTCATCAGGAAATTCTTCACACTCTCCTTGCCCTGGCCGATACGCTCATCGCCCATGGAGAACCAAGAGCCGGACTTCTGAACGATGTCCATTTCCACTGCCAAATCCACAAGCTCACCCCACTTGGAGATACCCTGACCATAGTAAATGTCAAAGAAAGCTTCCCGGAAAGGAGGTGCCACCTTGTTCTTGACCACCTTGACACGGGTCTTATTGCCGATGACGTTGCCACCTTCCTTAATGGACTCCACTCTTCTCACATCCAGACGAACGGAAGAATAGAACTTCAGCGCATTACCGCCGGTGGTGGTTTCGGGGTTGCCGTACATAACGCCGATCTTCATACGCAGCTGGTTGATGAAGATGACCACGCAATTGGTCTTGTTAATGGTGCCGGCCAGCTTCCGCAGGGCCTGACTCATCAGACGAGCCTGCAATCCGACGAAAGCATCACCCATTTCACCCTCGATTTCAGCACGGGGGGTCAAAGCGGCAACGGAGTCTACCACCACAGCATCAACAGCGCCGGAACGAACCAGAGCATCGGTGATTTCCAGTGCCTGCTCGCCGGTGTCGGGCTGGGAAACCAGCATATTATCAATATCCACGCCCAGCGCAGCAGCATACACAGGGTCCAAAGCGTGCTCAGCATCCACAAAGGCGACTTCGCCGCCCATCTTCTGGGCCTGCGCCAGAATGTGCAGGGCCAGCGTGGTCTTACCAGAGGATTCAGGACCGTAAATCTCAATGATTCTGCCCTTTGGAACGCCACCAATGCCCAGGGCTGCGTCCAGCGCCAAAGAGCCGGTGGGAATAGCGTCCACATTCATGTCAGGGCGATCGCCCAAACGCATGACTGTGCCCTTACCATAGCTCTTTTCGATCTGGGCAATGGCAGTCTGCAGGGCTTTTTTCTTGTCAGTTGCAGGCAAGGGAGATTCGTAAGAGGGTTTCTTGGTGGCCATAAATGATGTTGAGCAGTCGAATATCGGGTCGCGCATAACTGGGACTGCTCGCTCCTTTCTTTATCTTTTATGCCTATATTTTAACATTTGTTCGACAAAAAGTAAACCTTTATTTTCAGGAAAACGGAAGATATTTTACACCCGATCGCCTAATTGTGCCAGGACTGCCCGTTCTGTACCGCCAAAATCTTGAACTCGTTCCAAAATGGTGTAGCCACGGTTTTGGAGGATCGAGCAAATATCATCCCCCTGACCTTCCCCGAATTCAAAAGCCAGCAGGCCACCGGGGCGAAGAGCCGAAGTGAAGTTCTCCACAATGGCACGGTAGAACACAAGTCCATCGTCTCCACCACAAAGTGCGAGATGGGGCTCGTAATCCTTGACGCTGGCATCCAGCGTCTTCATTTCTTCTGTGGTAATGTAGGGCGGGTTGGAGACGATCATGTGGAATTTGCCGAGGTACTCTGGAGCGGGCTGCAGGGCATCCACCCGAATGCAGCTGACACGCCCCCCCAGCTTCAGCCGGGACACATTTTTCTTAGCCACAGCCAGCGCTTCCTGGGAGATATCCGCCAAGGTGACCCGGGCATCTTTGACCCGATCAGCAATGGCAAGGCCGATACAGCCGGATCCGGTGCACAGATCCAGAATGCGGGGATCCTTGTCCAAAAACAGGCCCCGCTTCATGGCAAGCTCCGCCAGAGCGCAGGTATCGTCCCGGGGAATCAGAACATTGTGATCCACGTAGAGGTCGAGACCATAGAAGGTCCACTCCCCCAAAATATAAGCAAGTGGCTCATCAGCCAGTAAGCGGCGAACCGCAGAATTGACCAAATGACAGACTTCTTCGGAGGCATACGCATCCCGGTCTCTCAGAAACTGATCGTGAGTCTTACCGGAAAAGTGGCATATTAGATGCCGGGCAAGCTGACTGGCCATCGGCTCCCCTTCTTTTTCCATAAGTTGCCGTCGGGTATCCAGGTAGAGCTGGGAGTACTGCTTTACCACAGGTCCGCACCCTCTTCTTCCGGCAGGACTGCCTGCACGGCAGCGATGCCCACCTCGATCATGGAATCATCCGGTTCGTTGGTGGTGAAATTCTGAAACCACATGCCGGGTGCGGTGATGATACAGGTCAGCCAGTTGTCATGACGACCAACAAAGCGATTGATCTCATAGGCCACACCCACAATCAGCGGCAGCAACAGCAGCTTGAACACCACCATAATTGCCTTATAGAGCACAGGGCTGGAAGTGCCCAGTTCCCGCAGTGCAGGTACCACCGCCAGCAGCGCAGAGGATGCGACAGTGAAAACCAAGATGGACAGGATCATCACCACCAGCAAGAAGCTGGTGCCGCAACGGGGGTGCAGGCGGGTCATTTTACGGACATTTTCCACCGTCAGAGGAAGGCCTGCTTCATAGCATCGGATGGTCTTATGCTCAGCACCATGGTAGGCAAAGACCCGGCGCATTTCCTTCAAACGGGAAACCAACACAATATAGGTGACAAAGATGATAATGCGAATCAGGCCTTCAATGAGATGGATGGCCAAAATGCTGTCCACCCAACGGGTGAAGATGTTGCCAATGAGCATGGGCAGCAGCATAAAGAGGCCCACAGACATTGCCAGACCCATAAAAACAGCGATACCGATAACCAGCTGCTGGAACTTTTCGTTGCCCAGCTTCTTCTCCAGCCACAGGTCCAGCTTGGAAGGCTCTTCCGTATTTTCTTCCGGGGACAGATCCGCAGAGTGCATCAATGCCTTGACACCCACCACCTGGGAATCAAAGAAGCCACGAATGCCTCGAATAATGGGCAGATTCCACAGGGACTTCTTCGGCGGAATCTTACGTTTCCGCACGTCAATATTCAATTCCGATCCTTGGCGAACCACGATGGCATCCTTTTCTGGGCCACGCATCATAATGCCCTCGATGAGGGCTTGTCCTCCAATGGTTGTTTTAAATTTTTCCTGGGTTTGATTATTTGCCATAGTATCCTTCCTTATTGGGCAGCAGGCAGACGGATGGTGACCAGCGTACCGCCGCCGGATGCATTTTCCAGCGTCAGTGTGCCGCCGTGGAGATCCACGATCTCGTCACAGACGGCAAGGCCAATACCGGTGCCTCGGTTTTTACTGCTGCCTTTATAAAATTTCTTCTTGACCATAGGCAGCTCCGCCTCCGGAATACCGGGGCCAAAGTCCCTGATCCGGACAACGACCATGCCCTTTTCATAATTCATAGCCGCCTCAATGCGGCCGCCTTCCCTACCATGCTTGGCTGCATTGTCCAAAATGTTCAGGAACACCTGACGCAGGCGCTTGCAGTCACAGTCGATCATAGGAATATCATCGTCATTATCCAGATATTCCAGTTGGATGCCATCCTGGTGCAGACGGCTGGAATACATGTAAACCGTGTCCTCAAACTCCGCACGGATGTCTGCTTCCTCTACATTCAGGGTCAAACGGTTGTCCTGCAAACGGGAAAAGTCCAGCAGGCTCAACACCATTTCGGTCAGACGTTCCGATTCCTTGGAGATGATCTTCATACCGCGAGCGGTTTGCTCGTCCAGATTTTCATCACTAAGCAAGGTTTCACTCCAACCGTTGATGGCGGTCAGAGGTGTACGAAGTTCATGGGACAGGTTCGAAATAAAATCGGCCTGCATCTGTTCGTTGCGGCTGATTTTTGTGGACATATCATTGATCGTATCCACCAATTCGCCGATTTCGTCGTTATAAGATTTTTGAATCTGGGCACCATAGCTGCCGTTTGCGATCCTTTTTGCCTTCTGGGTAACCTCAACCACAGGCACCACGATGGATCGGATATAGTGGGTACTGCTGAAAATCAGCACCGCCAGAAGAAGTCCAAAAATGGCCAATGCCGTTAAGGTAATGTAGAATACCTGCAGGTGCACCAGGCGTGTAGAAGTCACATAGCGCAGCACGCCCACCACTCTGCCATTGCTGTAAATCATGGGACAGGAGACCGCAATAATATGTTCTCCCGTGTGGGGATTGATGCCCACAAAATCGTCTACTTGCCGGCTATGGATGGCACCAAATATCTCCGAAGTATCCGGGGAACTACCGCCCCAATGGCCATAGGAAGATGCCACCAAAACACCATCTGAATTGATGAATTGCAACTCCATATTACTGCTGAGCTCAAAATTTTTGGCATAGGTGGCGCAAGACTGATAGTAGTCATCATAATTATGTCCAATATAACTACTGAAAAACTGGCTAGCCTGAGCGGCACGTGCTTTCATATCGGCCCGCATATTGGCATAATAGTACACCGTAAAGGTGACGCCAATCAGCACAACACAAAGAATGCCAAGGATGCAAAACACAATGACCGTGTTTGACAGCCACCGGCTGCGCAAACTGTTACGCTTATTCATAGCGTCTCCTTTCCGGCAATCTTAGCTGCCCCATTTATAGCCATAGCCCCAAACCGTATTGATATAGGTGGGATTAGCAGTATCATCCTCGATCTTAATACGAAGGCGGCGGATGTTTACATCCACGATCTTCAGTTCGCCCTCATACTCCCGACCCCATACCTCGGCCAGAATGTCTTCTCTGGACAAAACCTTACCGGGACTCTGCATAAAGAGTTTCATGATGTTATATTCTACCTGGGTTAGGCGGACACGATCGCCATTTTTATCCAAAGTATGATTGTGGGTATTCATGGCAAAGGGGCCGTACCGCAGCACTTCACTGGCAGGCGCTGCATCTCCGCCAATACGACGGAACAGTGCGTCCACACGGGCAGTAAGTTCGGCGGGAGAAAAGGGTTTGGTCACATAATCGTCGGCACCGGTCATCAGTCCCGTGACTTTATCCATTTCCTGGGTGCGGGCAGTGAGCATAATCACGCCCATCTGTTTATTGGTGGCACGAATACGACGACAAACCTCAAATCCATCAATGCCCGGAACGTTAATATCCAAAATGGCCACACCGATATCCGGCTGATGCTGCAGCCGCTCCAGTGCCTCGTCGCCGGTGCCTGCTTCCACAACTTCATAGCCTGCGCGCTGCAGGTTGATGACCACAAAGCTGCGGATATTGATTTCGTCTTCCATGATCAGTACTTTTTTCATAGGAACACTCACTCCTCTTCTGTATACAGTTGCAGTTCAATGGGATAGAACAGCTGCTTCAGCCGCTGTTCCGTAATTCCCAGTTGCTGAGCACCGGGTCCAATGGTGGCCGCAAAAGTAATATGCTCACTACTGCCCAGAACCACGCCGCCCAACTGCAGTGCCTGCTCTTTCCGGTTTGCACCGGTGAGCGCATAGATGGTCATAACGGTTTCTTTCTCCTGGTTGTAGAAGGTGCAGATACCCTCAGAACGGGTGATATTCATGTTGCCAATCCAGCTTCTGTCGATATGGATATACCACTTGTCGGCGTAGCTGTAATAGGTATACATACCGTCCGTCCGCAGGCCGTCTGCATTGACGCCAAACCACAGAATCCAGGCATCCTCCTCACTACCCAGCATGGGGATAAGCTCCGGAAGTTCAGTGTCTCCATCGCCGTCGGAGTCGATGGGATAGATAAAATCATTGTGGAGGCGGTTCACCCCTGTCGGGCCGAATACATGGCAAAGCTTTCCGCCAAGATAGGCAAACAGTTCCATCATCTGGCTGTCCCGCTCCTCGGAAACCGCCAGAATCGCCAAATTGCCATCCTGCAGCTTGACCATTTCCATCCGCTTGATGTTGTTGGAGGAAATGGAAATCGCCAACTGGGAGCTGTTACGAATCTGCCCCGCCTCGTAACGGTAGAGCACTGCGCTGCTGATCACATCCCGGGTCTCGCCGGGGCGGATGGCCACCAATTCACTACGGCCGTCTCCATTCAAATCGCAGGTGAGGAATTTGGAGTAGCCAGCCTCCAGCAGTTGCTGGGTCTTCCCGTCTTCAAAGCGATAAACCGCCGCCGAACGCACCACGCCGTCGCCCACCTGGCGACCGACCACGATCTCCACACCGGGGTGATCATCCACATTGCAGAACTGGATAAAATCAAAGGCCGTTCCGTAGCTTTCGATGGTATCCGTCAAGGCATAGCCCAATGCATACTGCCCGAAGATTAGGATCTTCAGCGGTTTTTGATAGCCGCCCCTGGCCAGAACCACATATTCGTCAATACCGTCGCCATCCAGATCCGCCGTCTGCACCATTTGACGATTTTCGCCGTACAGGGGCGCACAGTAGGACATCCCCACCATTGCCCGGTCGATCACAGCCTGCATATCGTTGTCGGCCTGGGACCGCTTCGGCAGGCAATAAAGCTCGTCCACCGTGCGCATCACACAGCCGGAAAGCATCATGGATACTGTTAGGATTAGAAGCAGAATCTTAAACGGTTTTCTCAAAGGTGGTCACCCCTTTCAATTCGATTAATTATATCATGTTTCGCAGGAAAAGGAAAGCTATTTCACCACAACATTTTCATCCCCTAGTAGATTTTGCAACTCAGAAAGCATATTTTCCGCCAAAGTACAGCGTGTGCCACGGCGAAGCTTGGTATCAGCAAAATAAAGCACTGCCTCACTGCTACCTGGGAACATATTGAGGATGGCCTTTACCTTACGCAGTTCCGGCACACTTTCAGAGGACAGTTTCAGATACAACTTACCGCTGCGCGCCTGCGGCTTGGGGGCCGCAACCTGAGGTTGCGGTTCTGGTGTTTCGGGCTGCTGAGCAAAATCTGTGATGGGGCGGGCCCGGTTAATGACAATCTGGGGATCTTTATCATCCCGGACAGATAGACGGCCGGTAATGACCACCACTTCGTTTTCTCGCAAATACCCGCCATACTGGCCCAACACATTGGAAAATGCCAGCATCTCCATGGAGGCTGTGTTATCTTCCACCGTGACATAAGCCATCATGGAATTATTTCGGGTGGATTTCATCTTCACAGCCTGGACAATGCCTGCCACGGAAACGATCTCATCGTCCCGCACCGGGCACTCCTCCCCCATCAACGTGCCGATGGGCAGGACATGGGTATTTTTCAGATACTTCCGGTAGTCATCCATGGGATGGCCGGAAAGATAAATGCCGGTGGTCTCCTTCTCCATAGCCATCAGCTCCGCCCGGCTCAGTTCTGCCTTGGGCGGAATGGGAATATTCGCCGCCTTGTACTCCTGCTCCAGCATACCAAACAGGCCCATCTGGCCATCCAAATTCCGCTTGCGGGAGTCGGCAATGGAATCTATCATGCTTTCATACACATTCAGTAGCTCGCTGCGGTGATGGCCGAAGCAATCCATGGCGCCGCATTTGATAAAATTCTCCACGGCCCGCTTGTTCAGCTCGTCCCCCATCCGTTGCAGGAAATCCTCCAGCGATTTGAAGGGTCCCTCCTCCGCCCGCTTGGCAGAGATGGAACGAATCAGGCCACGGCCCACATTCTTCACAGCGCCAAGGCCAAAGCGGATGGCATCGCCTTCCGCCACAAAGGGGTCTTCCGAATGGTTGATGTCCGGAGGAAGAACTGTAATGCCCATTTCCTTGCATTCGTTAAAGTAGCCGGAGATCTTGTCTAAACGATCCAGCACAGAGGTCATCAGTGCTGCCATGTACTGCTGGGGATAATGGGCTTTTAAGTAGGCGGTTTGGTATGCCACCACTGCATAACAAACGGCGTGCGCCTTATTGAACGCGTAGTTGGCAAATTCCACGATCTCATCGTAGATGGACTGGGCCGCCACTTCGGACACTCCGTTTTTGATACAACCGGGAATGCCCTGCTGTTCATCTCCATAGACAAAAATCTTCCGCTCCGCCTCGATAACCTTCATCTTCTTTTTGGAGATGGCACGGCGAATGTTGTCCGCCTGACCCATGGTATAGCCGCCCAGGGATTTGAAGATTTCGATAACCTGCTCCTGATAGACGATGCAGCCGTAAGTAACCTTCAAAATCGGCTCCAGATGGGGTGTTTTGTAGGTGATCTTACGATGGTCCAGCTTGTTGGCGATAAACGTAGGGATCGAATCCATGGGGCCGGGGCGATACAGCGCCACGATAGCCGTCAGATCTTCGATGGAGGTGGGCTTCATGTTGACGCAGACGCCCGTCATGCCCGCAGATTCCATTTGGAACACGCCCTGAGTCTTGCCCTCTGCCAGCATGGCAAAGGTCTGGGGATCATCCTGTGGGGCTTTCTCGATGTCAAAATCCGGCTGCATTTTCCGGATCTCCTGCTGGGCATCCTCAATGATGGTCAGATTGCGCAGACCCAAAAAGTCCATTTTTAAAAGGCCCAGTTCCTCGATGGTGGTCATGGTGTACTGGGTGACGATGGTCTCGTCGTTGCGGGACAGAGGCACATAAGTATAGACTGGGTCGGCGGTGATGACCACGCCAGCGGCATGGGTGGAGGTATTGCGGGGCATGCCCTCAAGGCTCATGGCGGTGTCGATAAGCTGCTTCACACGAGCATCGCTATCATACATTTCCTTCAGCTTCGGAGAAACCTCCAGGGCCTCTTTCAGAGTGATGTGCAGGGTGTTGGGCACCAGTTTTGCTACCACATCGGTTTCTGCATAAGTAAAGTTCAGCGCACGGCCCACGTCGCGAATAGCGCCACGGGCGGCCATGGTGCCAAAGGTGGCGATCTGCGCCACGTGATCGGCACCGTATTTTTCCATGACATACTCAATAACCTCACCCCGGCGCTCCGGGCCGAAGTCGGTATCGAAGTCAGGCATGCTGACACGCTCGGGGTTGAGGAATCGCTCGAAAATGAGGCTATACTGCATGGGGTCCACTTCCGTGATGTGCAGGCAGTAAGCAGCAATCGATGCAGCGCCGGAGCCACGGCCAGGGCCCACAGGGATACCGTTTTCCTTGGCATAACGGATAAAGTCCCAGACGATGAGATAGTAATTCACATAGCCCATACGGCTGATGACGCCAATCTCGTACTCCAGACGATCTTTATATTCCTGGGGCGGATTTTCATAGCGCTCGGCAAAGCCCTTCATACACAGGTGGCGGAAATATTCCTTGTTGGTGAATCCATCCGGAATGGGGAACGTAGGCAGATGATACTCGTTGAAAATGAACTCCAGATTGCAACGTTCTGCAATTTTCGACGTATTTTCAAAGGCTTCATCGCAATTGGGGAAAAGCTGACGCAGCTCTTCCTCGCTCTTGAGGTAGAACTGGTCGGTTTGGAATTTCATGCGGTTTTCGTCGTCCACAGTTTTGCCGGTTTGGATGCACAGAAGTACATCCTGCATGGCAGCGTCCTCTTTCCGCAGATAGTGGGCATCGTTGGTGACCACCAGCGGCAGGCCGGTTTCCCGGGCAATACGCTGAACGCCCTGGTTGACAGGCTGCTGCTCATCAATTCCGTGATCCTGCAATTCCAGATAGAAATTGTCTTCACCAAAGATTTCCGCCATCTTCAGGGCATACTCCTTGGCAGACGGATAATCCTCTTCCAGCAGATACTGGGCGACACCGCCGGCCAGGCAGGCAGACAGGGCGATCAGGCCATCGTGGTGCTTTTGCAGCAATTCCAAGTCTACACGGGGCTTGCCGTAAAAACCGTCCGTAAAGGCCTGGGAAACAAGATAACACAGGTTTTCGTAGCCGGTGCGGTCCTTACACAAGAGAACCAAGTGATAAGGATCATTGTCGATGCCGTGGACACGGTCGGACATCCGGCGTCGGGTCACATAGACCTCACAGCCGATGATGGGCTTGATGCCGGCGGCTTTGGCGGCTTTATAAAAATCGATACATCCATACATCACGCCATGGTCTGTAATGGCAATTGCAGACTGACCCAGTTCCTTCACCCGCTCCATCATGGAGCCGATGCGGCAAGCACCGTCCAGCAGACTATATTCCGTATGGACATGAAGATGTACAAAACTCATACAAACTCCTCCTGGGCCATGGCCACCAGCTTTTTCAGGCGGTGATTCATGGCCGGTTTGGAAATAGGCGGTTCCATCAGAGCAGCCAGTTCTGTGAGGGATGCTTCCGGATTTTCCTCCCGGGCACGCACAGCCTGCTGAATCTTTTGGGGCAATTTGTCGATGACCCCCCGCTCCCGCAGGATGCGAATGGCAGCCAACTGCTCCTGAGCGGCTTCCACCACCTTAGAAGTATTGGCATCGTCGCAGTTACAGCGGCGGTTGACTTTATTATTGAGCTCTTTTTCCAGTCGAGCTTCCATAATACCCATGGCTGCCACCGGCGCATTCAGGAACGTAAGGAAATCAGAAATCAGTTCACTCTGCTTTAAGTACAGTACCTGTCCCCCGCCCCGGGCGGCAGTTTTGGGGTAGAAGCCCAGGGATTCATGCATCAAGGTGTAGGTTTCTCTGGCGACTGAATGGTGGGTGGTGGTCAATTCCAGATGGTAGCCCTTTTCCGGGTCTGTCACCGAGCCACCGGCCAGGAATGCGCCACGCAGGAAAGAACCCTTGCAGCAGTTTTCCTCCACCATGGGAAGGTTCAAATGCAGCGCCAGCGTGCTACCACGGCTGAAGCCGCAGGCATCCATAATGAAGTCAATCTTTTCCGGTTCAACAATTTGGAACACCAGTTTGCCCGGAGAATAAAGGCTTGGAAAACTGTCAAACTCCACATCAAAGGCTTTTTTAAACAGTTTCGGCAAAATATAGGCAAATTCCCGGCTCTCTGTGATAATACGAATGCCGTCATCACCAAAGCTATTACAAAACAGCAGCACCCCGAAACATTCAGCCAAAGCACAGCATTGCTTCTGCGGGATCAGACGGCAGATTTCTGCCTTCGCTGCAGCAGAAAAGGATATCGCCATGGAGGAACTCTCCTTTCTAGGCAGCGGGGTAACAGCCCCGCTGCATTCACGTATATTACCAAATTCTTACTTCGGGTTCCAGCCGGACGCCATGAATGGCTTCTACTTTGTCAGCCACGGCATCCAGCAAGGCACGTACATCAGCGGCAGTAGCACCACCCAGATTCACAACGAAACCGGCATGCTTTTCTGACACCGTAGCACCCCCAATTTGGAGTCCTTTCAGGCTGGCGCCGTCAATCAAGGCAGCGGCATAGCCAGTAGCAGGCCGCTTAAAGGCGGAGCCGGCAGAGGGCAGATCCAAGGGTTGAGAGGCACGACGCTTTGCCATCAGCTCCTGCATTTTTTCACGAATGGCAACTTCCAGTTGCGGAACAAGTGCGAAATCTGCAAATAATACAATGGCATTTTCCTGCTGAATTCGACTGTTTCGATAAGAAAATCCCATTTCATCATTAGGTATCAACTTTTGGTTGCCATCCATATCCATAACAGCAACTCGGGTGCAGACTTGGCAAATTTCGCCACCGTAGGCGCCGGCATTCATATAGACGCCACCGCCAACAGTACCGGGAATGCCATGCGCAAACTCCAAACCGGAGAGGCCCAAACCAGCTGCAAATACCGCTGCACGGGCCATGGTGACACCGGCATAAATACGGATGGAAGTATCGTTCAGACGCTCCATACCGCCAAGGCAATCCTTCAGGCAGATCACCAGTCCCCTCATCCCCTCATCCGGAGCAAGGACATTGGTGCCTGCGCCCAAGATAGCAGGCGCAACCCCCATACTCTTAGCCACTTTTAGAAGCCGGGACAGTTCCTCCCCTGTTTTCGGAAAGGCCATGACCTCTGCCGGACCGCCAATGCGGAAAGAGGTGTGTTTTGCCAGTGGTTCGTCCATTTTTATCTCAATATCTGGTAAAAAACCAACAATTTTCCGTTGAAAAGCAGTTAATTCAGTCATAAACGCCTCCGGGTATATCATTTCTAATATACTATACCACATCCTGCACCGATATGCAATTATTCTCTTTGTAATTTTCTCGCAAAAATAGGAAGATAAAATTTCTATGGCGTTTCCCGAGATATCCACAACACTGCTGTGCTACACAGTCAAAAAACTTCCGGTAGTCATATAGGCTACCGGAAGTACAAAATTTTATTTCACTATGTTCTTAAGAACGAGTAGTTCAAATTCGCAAATTGGGCGCGCATATTGCAATATTCACCAATATCCCTTTGTGGAGTAATCGTCGCAAACACTCTTGAGATGGACATCATACAAAATATCATCGAAGGTGAAATCAATGCCGTGCTTTGCGCATAGGTTGGCGTTACCAATACCTACACCATTCATAAAATAGTGGCAGTTTGCGCAGCATGCTCTCGTTGTATTGCCGGAGCTGCAGGACCTTCTGGAGGCAGCAGCGCGCTTTTCCTCCTGAAGTTTTTCCTGATAAAGTTTACGTTCCAGCTGTCGCTTTTCTTCTGCTGACATATTCTTGCCATAAACGGCAGTTCCAAATTTCAGTCCTGCTTTGAAGGCCAGTTTTTCATATAATTTCATATTCCTACCCGGACTGTTCCATTACAATGGAACGAATCCTATCCTTTCGAATATTTACGCAACACGATTAAACCCGCATAATGATTATAGCATGTACACAAATACAAATCAAGTATCTTAGTTCCAGCCGGGATACTCATCCAGAGAGCGGAACTGATAGCCCTGTTCAATGGCGTAGTCGATCAAATCCGCCAAAATGGCTGCATTATCCGGGGATGTGGAATGCAGGAGAATTACCGCGCCGGGATGTAAACGGGAAGTAACGGTTTGGAAAGCCTTGTCCTTCCCCATTTGATCCTCCGGATCCCAGTCAGCATAGGCAATGGACCAAAATACAGAACGATAACCCACACTGCGGAGCAATTCCACCGCATTTTCAGAATAAACACCGCCGGGGAAGCGGAAATATTTGCTGCTGTAGCCAAAATTAACCCGCAGATAATTTTCCACCGCCAGGGCCTCTCGGGCCAATTCTTCCCTAGACAGCGCAGCACAGTTAGATGGATGGGACAGGCTGTGATTGCCCACATGGTGGCCTTCCTTGATCATCCGAGCCACTACCGCTGGCGCATCCTCCAGGTAATCCATGGTGCAGAAGAAGGTTGCCATAACCTGCTTTTCCATTAAGACATCCAGCAGCTGGGAAGTGATGTTTTTATACTCATAACCACAGTCGAAGGTGAGATAGAGCACCTTTTCCTGGGAACGATTGTCCCAGGCCAGCGCCCCCGTCCCCCATCCGTCATAGCGCTGCTGATTGTCGACGGTAATATGGTGGGGTTTTCCATTGGCAGCGACACCAAAAGAATGGTCAACACGCTCCGTAGAAAGCTGCAGCAGATTTTCCGGGTCATAGACTCGATAGTCCACCGCAGGCAACGCAGGCAAGTCAGTATAGGTCACGCCGCCATTGGCAATTTGGGGCTCATAGCTGACGGTAGTATAATTCTGCCAAGGCTCCGTAGGCGCTGTGGGTGCTGTGGAGACTGTGGGCTGGGATGGTACGGAAGGGTTTGTTTCAGCAGGTTGGGATGGCAGAATGTCTGGACCAGTTGTATCATCCACGTGAGCTCTGCAAGCCGAAAGCAGAACAAGAACAATTGCAAGTATGATAATAACAAGGCGTTTCATAGTATTTTTCCTTCCGTTTAAGCAAAATCCCTACAAAAATGAAGATTTTTAGAAAAACAGATGGTTGCAGGTGCAACCATCTGTTAGTATGTATGCTTAGTTTTCGACGACTTCCAAGATTTCCATGGGGCAAGCCTTAGCGCAGATGCCGCAGGCGATGCACTTGGATGCGGGGCTGCCTTCCTTCAGAACCATGACCTTCATGGGGCAGGCTTCCACACACTTACCGCAAGAAACGCAGAGCTTCTTGTTGATCATATAGATGCCAGTCTTGGGATTCTGGGTGATAGCGCCGTGCTCGCAGACCTTCATGCACTTACCGCACTGGATGCAGGTCATGGGCTTGGCCTCACCGGCCTTGTTGGTGCCGATCTGAATGGCGCTGAGTGTCACATCAAATTCCTTATAGAAAGCTTCAGAGCAAGCCTGAACGCACTGCAGGCAAGCCATACACTTTTCATTTTTCTTAACGGTCAGTTTCTTCATAAAACCAAATACCCCTTTTTATTTTTATGATAACTCATTATAACGCATCGATAGCAAAAATGCAATCGAAAAAATCAAGATATGATAATTTTGTATGATATTTCCGGGTGTAAAACCAAACGGCGGAGAAATACTAGGCTTGTATTCCGAAAAACAGGAGGTTATATCATGAAAAAAGCATGCATTATCACGCTGATTTGTGTTTTGACAGCGACCCTTTTTGCCGGCTGCCGCAACATGGGCAACACCACCACAACCACCACCAAACCCGGTACTTCTTCCAGCTCCCGGCCCACTGTGGTTCCTATGCCGGAAATTCCCCTGCCCTCCGGCACCAACACCACCAGCCCCAGCCGTCCCAGCGCCCCTGGCAGCACCGGTCTTCCCGGCGGGAGTTCCGCACCGGGTGGCACTGAAATGCCCAACAGAACGGCTCGTCCCTCTGCAAGAGGCCCTCGTTACTAATCTTCTCCGGGGAGGCACAACGATATGGGCGTAAAAACTTTGGCCGTAACGATGGGCGTGGGTGCCGTAGCTGGTGCCGTTGCCGTCATGATGATGCCCCGGAGCAATCCGGTACGAAAGCTGGCATATAAAGCCGCCAGTTCAGTAGAAGATGCCGCCTACAGGGTTGGCGATAAGATCAGTCAGACCATGGATCTGTAAAAAAGTCCCGGTAAAACCGGGACTCTTTTTATTTCATTTTATCCAGTACTTTCTTGTAGGGTCCAATCATGCCTTCGTTCATGGCATTGCCCATTTTTGCTTTGATCTTCGGACTGGAGATCAGTGCGCCCACAAGATACATTTTCAGCATGGCAGGCCACTTCTTTTGAGGGAAATCGTACTGTCCATGCTTTTTATAGAACTTGTGATCTGCCTTCATCATACCCTGCATCTGCCAAATCAGGTCACGGAAGATCTTCATACCGCCGATGCCGTAGAAATTCTGAGGCGGCACATAACCGGTTTCCAGTGCATAGTGCAGTTTTGACGCCATGGCATCGATCTGATTGTCAGGGTCCATTTCGTCGGTGGCAACACCGGCCAGGAAATTCGATCCTACCTGGCTTCTACCCTCGATGATCATCTGCAAATTAAACTCCCGGCTGTAGTCGCCACTGACAAGATAGCCGATGGGCATGCCCATGGTGACGGTGCGATGTCCATTACAGAACTGGCGGTCATCGTACAGCTTGAAAGCCGCACCCATGGAGTGATCCCGGATGGTAAAGGCATAGACAATGGCCTGGGCGGTTTGAATTTCGTTGCGGAGATAATCATCGAAGCCATCGGTATAGATACACTTGCCACTGACAGCACAGTTAAAGCAGCCCAAACAGCCGCCACGGAAAGGATACTGCAGCAGATTGATCACCCGGGTCTTTCTGGGGAAAATGGCACGGAAACGATCGATCATGGATTGAAGCTGGATATCGTCCTCCGCACATGTGGTTAGAATGACCACGTCACCGGTCTTATCCCCCGCCCCCGCTATGGGGACAGTAACAGGCAGATGCTTGGGTGCAGGAAGGGTTTCCAGGGCGGGCTCACAGTGACCCTTTTCCATACACTGACAAACAAAATCAAAAAAGGCACTGGCCTCCTGCTGCCCCTTTTCGGTCAGCAGATCATCCATATCCGCAGAAAGGCCACGGACAAACTGGAGTCCCAGGTCATGGCAGTTATCCTGAATGTAGCGGTGGGCTGTTACATCATAGAAATGCTTTGAGGTGGTAAGCTGGGTGGCCCATTTGCCGGCAAGATTCAGATCGGCTGCTTTCAGCAGCTCGATAAAGCGGTGCAGCTGATAAGGTGCGATAAAGGTATAGACCGGGTAAGAAAACAGCAGCAGGTCTGCTTTTTCGATGGCTTGTGTGGCCTTGGAAAAATTCTTTTCCAAAGACTTGATCTGCCGGCCCACATGGACTACCTCAAAGGAATGCTCCGGATGGAGCTTTTCCAGATAACGGACTGTTTGCAAGGTAATGCTGTACTCTGCCTTGGGACTGCCGTTCAAAACAAGAATATTCATCGTTCCCCTCCTGCGTTTTTCTTTATCATAGCACAATGGTAATGACAAAACAAGCGGACACGACAAAAATCGTGTCCGCTTTGGGTTTATTGGGTGGTAACCACAATGTTATCACCGTCGACGGCAATATGAACACCCGAAATGGGATGCTCGAAGGAATCAATGATTTTCTCGCTGATGGGATCTTCCAAGCGGCGCTGAATGGTGCGGCGCAGATTCCGGGCACCATAGGTGACGGAATAGGCTTCCTTAACAAGAAGGTCACGGATTACATCGTCCCAGGTCAGCGTTAAGCCACGGTTTTCCAGGCTCTGACGCAGTTCTTTCAGCATAATGTCAGCAATGGCCACGAAATTCTCTTCCGAGAGGTGGTTGAAGGTAATGATCTCGTCCACACGGTTGATAAACTCGGGTCGCAGGAATTCCCGCAGAGCCTTCATGGTCTTTTCCTGTACCATGTCGTTGTCGCTGCGGCCGAAGCCCAGACCACCTACACGGCCCTCAGAGCCGGCATTACTGGTCATAACGATGATGGTATTTTCAAAATTGACCAGTCGGCCCTGTGCATCGGTAATCCGACCGTCATCCAACACCTGTAAGAGTACATTCAGTACATCCGGGTGCGCCTTTTCGATCTCATCAAAAAGAACCACGCTGTAGGGTCTGCGACGAATCTTCTCAGTCAGCTGACCGGCTTCATCATAGCCCACATAACCGGGAGGTGAACCAATCAGTTTGGATACGGTATGTTTCTCCATGTACTCAGACATATCCAGACGGATTAAG
>JBGVMD010000043.1:0-29590 GCA_045124575.1 Faecousia sp. | reverse complement strand
ATTTCCTTGAAAAACTGGAATTCAAGTTTTTCTAAGTGTGGTCTATTTTCTCACAATGCCGGTGGATTCGGAAGAGTACTGATGATTAAGCGTTTACATCCAAATTACAGAAAAAGATTGAAAAAGTTCAAAAAAAGATCCCCTATCTGGGCGTAAAACCCAGATAGGGGATTGGTTTAGTTAGACGAAAAATGTCGAAATTAGTCCTTGTACATCTCGACCAGCTTCTTCAGATGCTCCCAACGCTCCTTGGCAGCCTCTTCGTTCTTCACGAACAGGTCCTTGGCGCGATCGGGGAACTCGCGGGTCAGACGGGAGTAACGGGCCTCGTTCATCAGGAACTCCTGGTAGCCGTCCTTGGGATCCTTGCTGTCCAGCTGGAACTTGCCGGTCTCCTTGGAGGGATCGAAGCGGAACAGGTTCCAGTAGCCGCAATCCACAGCCTTCTTCATCTCGGCCTGGCAGTTCATCATGCCGCCCTTGATGGAGTGCATCTCACAGGGAGCGTAGCCGATGATCAGGGAAGGACCGTTGTAGGCCTCAGCCTCGCAGATGGCCTTAATGGTCTGAGCCTGGTTAGCGCCCATAGCGATCTGAGCAACGTAAACATAGCCGTAGCTCATAGCGATCTCAGCCAGGGACTTCTTCTTGGTCTCCTTACCGGATGCTGCGAACTGAGCAACCTGACCGATGTTGGAAGCCTTGGAAGCCTGACCGCCGGTGTTGGAGTAAACTTCGGTATCGAAGACGAAGATGTTGACGTCCTTGTTGGAAGCCAGCACGTGGTCAACGCCGCCGAAGCCGATGTCGTATGCCCAGCCGTCGCCGCCGAAGATCCAAACGGACTTCTTGGACAGGTATTCCTTCTTGCTCAGGATGTCAGCGACGGTGTCGCAGCAAACCTTAGCTTCCAGATTAGCGATCAGAGCCTTGGTGGCCTCCTTGTTAGCCTCGCCGTTGTCGAAGGTATCCAGCCAAGCCTGGCAAGCAGTCTTGCGCTCCTCGGAAACGGTGTTCTCCATGACGGAGATAACCTTGTTCTTCAGGCTCTCACGGATAACAGCCTGAGCGGTGTACATACCCAGACCGTGCTCAGCGTTGTCCTCGAACAGAGAGTTGGACCAAGCGGGGCCGTGGCCATTCTCGTTGACACAGTAGGGGGAAGTAGCAGCGGGACCGCCCCAGATGGAGGAGCAGCCGGTGGCGTTGGAGATGTACATCCGATCGCCGAACAGCTGAGTCACCAGACGGGCGTAAGAGGTTTCGGCACAGCCAGCGCAGGAACCGGAGAACTCCAGCAGAGGCTTGCGGAACTGAGAACCCTTGACGGTGTTGTCCTGCATTTCCTTCTTCTCAGAGACCTTGGAAACCATGTAGTTGAAGACTTCCTGCTCGCCCAGCTCCTGCTCCTGGGGAACCATGGAGATGGCCTTGGTGGGGCAGACACCGACACAAACGCCACAGCCCATGCAGTCCAGGGGAGAGACAGCCATGGTGTACTTGTACACACCCTTGCCCTTGCCGGCCTTGACATCCATCAGGCGAGCATTGGCGGGAGCGGCAGCAGCCTCTTCAGCAGTCAGAGCGTAGGGACGGATGGTAGCGTGGGGGCAGACATAAGCACAGTTGTTACACTGGATGCACTTGGTCTCGTCCCAGTGAGGAACGGTAACGGCAACGCCGCGCTTCTCGTAAGCGGAAGCACCCAGGGGGAACTGGCCGTCAGCCAGACCGTCGAAGGCAGAAACGGGCAGGGAGTAGCCGTCCATCTTGCCAACGGGGTTCAGGATAGTCTTAACGACCTTAACGGTATCAGCAGGGCCTTCCAGCTCCAGCTCAACGGGCTTAACCTCAGCGGTGGCCCAGGAAGCGGGAACGTCGATCTTGACGTAAGCGGTAGCACCGGCGTCGATGGCCTTCCAGTTGCACTCGACAACGTCCATACCCTTCTTGGCGTAGGACTTCTCGGCAGCTTCCTTCATGTAGCCAATGGCCTGCTCAGCGGGCATGACCTTAGCCAGAGAGAAGAAAGCGGACTGCAGAATGGTGTTGGTGCGCTTGCCCATGCCAACGGAGATGGCCAGGTCAATAGCGTTGATGGTGTACAGCTGGATGTTGTTGTTGGCAATGTACTGCTTGGAAGCAGCATCCAGGTGATGCTCCAGCTCCTCCAGAGTCCACTGGCAGTTGATCAGGAACACGCCACCGGGCTTGACGTCCTGAACGATCTTGAAGCCCTTGGTGATGTAGGAGGGGTTGTGGCAAGCCACGAAGTCAGCCTTGTTGATGTAGTAGGGGGACTTGATGGCCTTGTCGCCGAAGCGCAGGTGGGAAACGGTGACACCACCGGTCTTCTTGGAGTCGTACTGGAAGTAAGCCTGTACGTACTTGTCGGTGTGGTCGCCGATGATCTTGATGGAGTTCTTGTTAGCGCCAACGGTGCCGTCGCCGCCCAGACCCCAGAACTTGCACTCGATGGTGCCTTCTGCGGCGGTGTTGGGGGAGACCTTCTCCTCCAGGGACAGGTTGGTCACGTCGTCAACGATACCCAGAGTGAACTCGTGCTTGGGAGCTTCCTTAGCCAGCTCTTCGTAAACAGCGAACACGGAAGCGGGGTGGGTGTCCTTGGAACCCAGACCGTAACGGCCGCCGATGACGGTGACGTCAAACTTGCCGGCCTTGGCCAGAGCCATGACCACATCCTGGTACAGGGGTTCGCCCTGGGAGCCGGGCTCCTTGGTGCGGTCCAGAACAGCGATCTTCTTAGCGGTAGCGGGCAGAACCTTCAGCAGATGCTCAGAGCTCCAGGGACGGTACAGGCGAACCTTCACCAGACCGACCTTCTCGCCGTGAGCGTTCAGGTAGTCGATGACTTCCTCAGCCACGTCACAGAAGGAACCCATGCACACGATGACGCGGTCAGCATCCTCGGCGCCGTAGTAGTTGAACAGCTGATAGTTGGTGCCAAGCTTCTCGTTGACCTTGTTCATGTACTTCTCAACCACGGCGGGCAGAGCGTTGTAGTACTTGTTGCAGGCCTCGCGGTGCTGGAAGAAGATGTCGTCGTTCTCGTGAGAGCCACGCATAGCGGGACGCTCGGGGTTCAGGGAGTGCTTGCGGAACTCGGCCACAGCCTCCATGTTGCACATTTCCTTCAGGTCCTCATAGTCCCAGATAGCGACCTTCTGGATCTCGTGGGAGGTACGGAAACCGTCGAAGAAGTTGATGAAGGGAACCTTGCCCTCGATGGAAGCCAGGTGGGCAACGGCGGACAGGTCCATAACTTCCTGCACGTTGGATTCAGCCAGCATGGCGAAACCGGTCTGACGGCAGGCGTAAACGTCGGAGTGGTCGCCGAAGATGTTCAGAGCCTGAGCGGAGACGGTACGGGCGGAAACATGGAACACGGAGGGCAGCAGCTCGCCGGCGATCTTGTACATATTGGGGATCATCAGCAGCAGGCCCTGGGAAGCAGTGTAGGTGGTGGTCAGAGCACCGGCGGCCAGAGAGCCGTGAACGGTACCTGCAGCACCAGCCTCAGACTGCATCTCAACGACCTTCACAGTGTCGCCAAAGATGTTCTTACGACCGGCAGCGGCCCACTGGTCGACATTGTCGGCCATGGGGGAAGAGGGGGTGATGGGGTAGATGCCAGCTACTTCGGTAAATGCGTAGCTGACGTGGGCGGCAGCAGTATTGCCGTCCATAGTCTTAAATTTTCTTGCCAAAATGAAATACCTCCTAAAGTATTCAAATTTCGTCCCGTATATCATAGCACTTAATTTTCGTTTTGTAAAGCCGAAAAGTTCTTCCATTCGGGAAAAATCCCTGAAAAACACAGTGCCTCCTGCTTTATATCCAAATTCACTTTTGCCGGATGTTTGTTTATGGTGTTATTGAGACCGGTGGCAGCTGGCAAAACAAGGATTGACTTATTTTCCCCATTGGGATAAAATATGAATAAGATTATAAAAGGGAAGGGGATCACTATGAAAACCCAACGAGCGCTGCCCACCCGGTTGCGGGAATTGAAAGCCTGGCTTTATTTGCTGCCGGCTTTTTTGTTCCTCGGCGTCTTTATGGTCTATCCGCTGATTGATGTGTTCATCTATTCTGTAGAGGAAGGCTTTAACTCTGCCTCCCAAACCCATTTCGGCATCGGACTGTACAATTATAAATATGTATTGCACGATCCCTACTTTCTGCAGGCGGTGAAGAACACCTTTATTCTGGTCGTCATTACCGTACCCCTGTCCACAGGCTTGGCGCTGCTGATCGCCCTGGCCCTGAGCTCTATTCAAAAGCTGAAGGACCTGTTCCAGACCATTTATTTCCTGCCCTATGTCACGAATACTTTGGCTGTTGGCCTGGTGTTTATGATTCTGTTCCGCAAGACCGCCTATTCTGACGGCTTGGTGAATCTGATGATCAACTTCTTTGGTGGCCAGTCCGTGGACTTTATTGATGGTCCTTACTGGGCCAAAATGTTGGTTCTGTGTATTTATACGATTTGGATCGTGCTGCCCTTTAAGATCATCATCCTTACCAGCGCCTTGGCATCCGTGGATCAAACCTACTACAATGCGGCTATGGTGGATGGAACACCCTCTCGCCGTGTCTTTACGCATATCACCTTGCCCATGATCTCACCGTCGATTTTCTATCTGGTCATCACGGGTTTTATCGGCGCATTTAAGGCTTACAGCGATTCGGTGGCCCTCTTTGGCACGGATCTAAACGCCGCTGGCATGAATACAATCGTTGGCTATGTCTATGATATGCTCTACGGCAGTTCCGGTGGCTACCCGTCCTATGCTTCCGCAGCGGCGATCCTGCTGTTTGCCATTGTGCTGACCATCACCTGCATCAATCTGATGGTGAGCCGGAAGCATGTACACTACTAAGAGGTAACAGCTATGCAGAAAAAGGATTTTTCTTCCATCCAAAGAGGGAAGGCCACCCGCAAGAAGGTGATGAAGGGCATTACCTATACCTTTCTAGGCTTCTGGGCGCTGGCGGTTTTGTTCCCCTTTTATTGGATGGTGCTCACCTCCATTAAGAGCTATGGAAATTACAATGCTGAGTTCATTCCCAAGTTCTTTACGCTTTCCCCCACGCTGGAAAACTACTTTTCCGCATTCGCTGCAGTGCCGCTGGCAGATTACTTTGTCAACACCATTATTTTCACCCTGATCACCACAGCGATTATGCTGGTGGTAACGATTTTGGCGGCCTTTGCCTTTGCCCGTCTGGAGTTCAGAGGCAAAAATCTGGCATTTACCTTGTTCTTGGCGCTGATGATGATTCCCACGGAGCTGGTGGTCATCACCAATTTCGTCACCATTACCAATGCAGACCTGCGCAACACCTTCCCCGGCCTGATTCTGCCATCGGTGGCATCGGTGTTTTATATCTATCTGCTGAAGGAAAACTTCGCTCAGATCCCCGATGAACTGTACCTGGCCGCAAAGGTGGATGGCACCACGGATCTAAAGTACCTCTGGAAGGTGATGATCCCCATCTGTAAGCCTACCATCATCACCATCACCATCCTTAAGGTCATCGAATGCTGGAACAGCTACGTCTGGCCCAGACTGATCACCGACGATCCCAACTTCTTCCTGGTCTCCAATGGTATCCAGGAAATCCGGGAAAACGGTTTTGGCCGGGAAAATATCCCTGCCATGATGGCCGCGGTGGTGGTCATTTCCGTGCCGCTGATTATTTTGTTCCTGATCTTCCGGAAAAAGATCATGGCCGGCGTGGCAAGAGGAGGTACCAAGGGATGAGACAAACTGTCATTGCGAGCCGGTTCGTAAACCGGCGTGGCAATCCCCATCGTAAAATCATGGCACTTCTCCTTTGTGTAGTTTGCATCCTTTCGTTGCTGACCGGCTGCCATGGCGCGAAAGAGCATGCAGTCTTTGAATTGCCGGAAGAATTCGACACCACTCGCACCTATGAACTGACTTTCTGGGCAAAAAATGAATCCAACCAGGTGCAGGCCGATGTCTACCGCAAGGCAGTTGCCGATTTCCAGGCGCTATATCCCAATATAAAGATTAACATGCGGATATATGCCAATTATAATGACATCTATCGGGACGTGATCATCAATCTGCCCACCAACTCCACCCCCAATATTTGCATTACCTATCCCGACCATATTGCCACCTATACCCAGGGCCAGGAAGTGGTTGTGCCGCTGGACACCCTGTTTGCTAATGAAAAATATGGTTTTGGTGGCAGTGCGTTGCGTTATGACGGCCCTGAGCAAGGGGAAGTGGTGCAGAAATTTCTGGATGAATGCAAGGTTTCCGGCCAGTATTATGCCATGCCCTATATGCGCTCCACGGAAGTATGCTATGTCAATAAGACCTTTGTGGAAAAGCTTGGCTATGAACTGCCGGAAAAGCTGACATGGGATTTTGTCTATGAGGTCAGTGAGGCGGCGATGGAAAAGGATGCCGACGGCAATTTCAAGGTCAACGGTCAGAAAACTATGCTGCCGTTTATGTACAAATCCACGGACAATATGATGATCCAGATGCTGAAACAGCGGGGCGGTGGCTATTCCACTGACAGTGGACGCATCGAGATGTTCAACAACACCACTAAGGATATCCTCCGTGAAATCTACGATTCTGCAGCAAATTGGGAGTTTTATACTTTCCGTACCGGTTATCCCGGCAATTTCCTCAATGCGGGTCAATGTATCTTTGCGGTAGACTCTACCGCAGGAGCAACCTGGATGGGTACGGATGCGCCACAGCTTGACATTAAGGATCCGGTACAATTTGAAACTGTTGTAATGGAACTTCCGCAGTATGATCTGAACAATCCGCAGATGATTTCCCAAGGCCCGTCTGTGTGCGTGTTCAATAAGGCCGATCCCCAAGAGGTGCTTGCTGCATGGCTCTTTGCGCAATATTTGCTGACCGATGAGGTGCAGATCGCCTATGCACAGACCGAGGGTTATGTGCCTGTTACTACCAAGGCCCAGCAAAGCCAAGCATATCAGGATTATCTCAGCCGGGCAGGGGAGGACAATGACTTACACTATCAGGTCAAAATGGACGCGACAAATATTCTGCTGGATAATATTGATAAGACCTTTGTTACCCCTGTGTTCAACGGCTCTACCGCCCTGCGTAATGCAGCCGGCCAAATGATTGACGAAGTGGTCAAGGACGCCCACAATAGCGTGCCCTTTGACGATAGCTATTTTGGCGCTCTGTCCGCAGAAGTAACTTCTCTGTACCGTCTGGACCAAATTCAAACCAACGGTAGCTGGAAGCAGGAGTTGGGACCTCTGCCGCAAACGGCTGTGATTCTGCTGTGCGTTTTGGCTGCAACCTGGGTGATATTAGGCATTTTGGCTCTGCGGCAAAACAAAAAGGCCAGGAAACAATAATATGTGCACTTTGCCAGTTGATTTCTTGTGTTTTTGTTGTATAATTAGGAAAGCGTATCCCCAAAATAAGATTTCACAAATGAAGGAGATCAATAAATGAAGAAGATCGTTGCAATGCTGCTGGTGCTGGCAACCGTGTTTGCTTTCGCTGCCTGCACTCCTGCAGACCCCACTGAACCCTCTACCCCTGACAACAAGGCAATGACCTACGCAGAGTTTATGGCTGCCCCCGTGGATACCGAGTGCGTTGTTGAGTTCTATGTCCAGGCTACTCAGTCCTGGTGGGACAACAAGATCACCATCTACGGCCAGACCGAAGAGGGCGGCTACTTCTGCTACGAGACCGTCTGCACCGAGGATCAGTCTAAGCAGCTGACTCCCGGCACCAAGGTCCGTGTTACCGGCAACAAGACCATTTACGATGGCGAAGTTGAGATTATGGCTGGCCAGCTGGAAATCCTGGGTGGCAACACCTGGATCGCTTCTGCTACCGATGTGACCGCTCTGCTGGGTAAGGAAGAGATCGCTAACCATATGAACAAGCTGGTTTCCTTCAAGGGCATGACCCTGGAGGCTATCAACTACAAGAACGGTGAGCCCGGCGACGACATCTATGTCACTGCTTCCAAGGACGGCGCTAACTATGAGTTCTGCGTCGAGCGCTATCTGACCGGTCCCGATACCGAGGTCTACAAGGCTTTCGAGACCCTGAAGGTCGGCGATGTTGTGGACATTGAAGGCTTCCTGTATTACTACGCCAACGCCATCAACCCCCATGTCATCAGCATCAAGCCCGCTGCTTAATCTCGTATCATGAATTTACCCCGACGCGAAAGCGCCGGGGTATTCTTTTTTCAAAAAAAGGTGGAAATCTAGGAAATCTGTGCTATAATATTGGGTAGACATGAAACATAGGAGGCATCTTTATGACCAAAATTGATATTTACTCCGGCTTTCTCGGCGCCGGTAAGACCACACTGATTAAGAAAATGATCCAGGAAGCCTACAAGGGCGAGAACCTGGTTCTGATTGAAAACGAATTCGGCGAAATCGGCATCGACGGCGGTTTTCTGCAGGATGCCGGCATCAATATCACCGAAATGAACTCAGGCTGCATCTGCTGCTCTTTGGTGGGCGATTTCGGCAAGGCGCTGACCCAGGTCATCGAGCAGTATCACCCCGACCGTATCGTCATCGAGCCTTCCGGTGTGGGTAAACTCAGCGATGTGGTAGCCGCGGTGGAGAAGGTTACGGGCCACGATGTTGTCCTCGGTTATAAGGTCGCTGTGGCCGATGCAGGTAAGGTTAAGATCTATATGAAGAACTTTGGCGAGTTCTACAACAACCAGATCGAAACTGCTTCCACAATTATCCTTTCCCGTACCGCTGACATTCCCCAGGCCAAGTTGGATGCGGCCGTTGCCCTGCTGCGGGAGCACAATGCAGAAGCTACACTGGTGGTTGCACCTTGGAACGAATTGACCGGGCAGCAGCTGCTGGAGGCCATGGAAGGCCAGCACAGTCTGCAGAAGGAACTGGAGGAACTGGAGCACCACCATCATCACCATCATCATGACCACGAGCATCACCACCATGACCATGAGGAAGGCTGCTGTGGCCATCATGACCACGAACATCACCATCACGACCATGAAGAAGGCTGCTGCGGTCATCATGACCACGAGCATCACCACCATGACCATGAGGAAGGCTGCTACTGCGGTCATCACGACCACGAGCATCACCACCATGACCATGAGGAAGGCTGCTGCTGCGGTCATCACGACCACGAGCATCACCACCATGACCATGAGGAAGGCTGCTGTTGCGGTCACCATGATCACGATCATCACGATCATGAAGAGGGCTGCTCCTGCGGATGCGGTGGTCATCATGATCACCACCATCACCATGCCGATGAGGTCTTCACCTCTTGGGGTGTGGAAACAACTCATAAATTCACCGCTGGCACCATCCGTGCAGCCCTGAGCTCCCTGGATACCGGTCGATTCGGCATCATTCTCCGGGCGAAGGGTATTGTCGCCTGTGCCGATGGCGGTTGGATCCACTTCGACTATGTCCCCGGCGAGGAGAATGTCCGCATGGGTACAGCCGGTGTCATCGGCAAGCTCTGTGTCATTGGCTCTCAGATTGATGAGCAGGGAATTGCTGGCCTGTTCGGTGTGTGAGGTTAAGTGATGACTGAAATTCCTGTATATGCCTTTACCGGATTTTTGGATTCCGGCAAAACGAAATTCATCCAGGAAACCCTGGAAGATGAGCGCTTCAATGCTGGCGAGCGTACGCTGCTGTTGGTTTTTGAAGAAGGGGAGGAGGAGTATGATTTCTCTACCTATCCTCATCAGAATGTCTACCTGGAGGTGTTGAGCCAGCGCACCGTTACCACCAAGGAACTGCAGTCCCTGGCCAAAAAGCACAAGCCCGAGCGAGTTGTAGTGGAGCTGAACGGTATGGAGCAAGTGGGAGATCTCTATTCCCGGTTGCCCCAGGATTGGGTCATCGCCCAGGAGGTGATGTTTGCCGATTCCACCACTTTTATCCAGTATAACGCCAATATGCGCAACCTGATGATGGATAAGCTGATGGGCGCTCAGATGGTAGTTTTTAATCGACTGCAACCCGGTGCGGATACCATGCCGCTTCATAAGATCGTCCGCGCGGCTAACCGGCGTGTGGACATCATGTATGACTATTTGGATGGCACGACAGCCTTCGACGACATCGAAGATCCGCTGCCCTTTGACATTAATGCGCCTATCATTGAAGTCAAAGATGAGGATTATGCCCTTTGGTATCGGGATATCACCGAAGAACCGGAAAAATACCACGGCAAAACCGTCCATTTTAAGTGTCAGGCCGCTCTGTTGCGCCGGGAGAAGAAGGGCATTTTTGCACCCGGCCGCTTCGTCATGACCTGCTGCGTGGACGATATTCAGTTCCTGGGCGTGCCCTGTATCTTTGCTGGCACCATCGAACCCAGAGCCTGGTATATGGTCACGGCGAAAATTTCTGCCGAGAAGCACAGCTTGTACCATGGTGAACTTGGCCCGGTGCTGACCGCTCTGTCTGTCACCTCCGCCGACCCCGCTGATCCCGATGTGGCCACCTTCTAAATAAAAAATGACGGCTGTATAGCCGTCATTTTTCACACATGGATGTGCATATTTTTGAATGTCATTCATAAAATGTTCATTTGACATTTAATCGATCAGATGGTATTTTTTCTTAATAAAAGTAAGTGTTAGAAATGGCATGTCGATTGAAGAATGGAGGATAACTATGAAAAGGAATAGCATTTTACTGTTCTGTGCCATCATGATTGCGGTCATACTTTTCGGCTGTGAGCCTGCGCAGCAACCAACTGAGACACAGGACAATCGTGAATGGGTCGAAATCGTGAAAAACTGCTACATCATTGACGATCATACCCGCCAGATCATAGACCAGACTACCTTCGAACTGAAAGGCTGGGTAGAAAAGGTGGATGGGCCGACCTTTATAGACGGCAGTAGTGACGGCGTGAATGTAGACGGCTACATGAATATAGCTGCCTATCCAATTCCCAGAGAAGAATTTCCCGGGTCAACCCCAACGGCACATATAAGTGACAAATATGTACTTTATGTTTGGCATCCTATAAGATTCAACCTCGATTCTGCTACTGACACAGAGCACAGCCCGTTTTTTCATATAAAATATGAGGCATACTTTGCTTTGGAAAATCCTGAGTGGAATTGGATCAACATTTTCACTGAAGAGGAAACCTTTATGGCTGTCTGTGCAGACAGTGAGGAGGAAGCCTGGGATAATTATATGAACTTCATGAAGGTCTATATGGACTTGGATTGAGAAACAGAAAAACTCCCGAAAGATCGCTCTTTCGGGAGTTTTTGTTTGTAATTTGAACTGAAATTACTTAATCTCAGCCTCAGCGCCGGCTTCCTTCAGCTCAGCGACCAGCTTCTCAGCGTCTTCCTTGCTGATAGCTTCCTTCAGGGTCTTGGGAGCGTTGTCAACGATGTCCTTAGCTTCCTTCAGGCCCAGGCCGGTAGCAGCGCGGACAACCTTGATGACGTTCAGCTTGGAAGCGCCAGCGGACTTCAGGATGACGTCGAACTCGGTCTTCTCCTCAACCTCAACAGCGGCAGCAGCGGGAGCAGCAACAGCGGCTGCAGCGGCGGAAACGCCGAAAACCTCTTCCAGAGTGTGAACCAGTTCGGACAGCTCCAGGACGGTCAGTTCCTTAACCTGCTCAACCAGAGCAGTGATCTTCTCAGATGCCATGATAAATTTCCTCCTAAAATATGTTTTGAGTTAGATAGTTTGTGGATTTACGATTTGCAGATTACTCTGCAGCGGGAGCGGAGCCGTCCTTCTGCATCCGGATCTGATCCAGGACGAAGGCCAGGCTGGAGATAGGTGCCAGGAAGGTACCCAGGACAGAAGCGACCAGAGCGTTCTTGCTGGGCAGTTCGCTGAAGCCGGTCAGCTGCTCGCCGGACAGGACAGAGCCTTCCACGATGCCGCCCTTGATACCCAGGGTCTTCAGCTTGTTCTTCTTGGCGAATTCAGCGGCGATACGAGCGGGAGCGATGGGATCGCCGGTGGTGGAAGCCATTGCGGTAGTACCGTTCAGAACCTTAGAGAAATCGTAGCCGGCATTTTTAGCGGCAAAATTGGTCAGAGTGTTCTTAACGACGGTGTACTCCACGCCAGCTTCGCGGAACTGCTTACGCAGCTCGGTGTCCTGAGCAACATTGATACCCTTGTAATCAATGAAGACGACAGCAGTGGCCTCCTGGATCTTAGTGGTCAGGGACTCAACAACGGCCTTCTTGCTCTCAAGAACCTTTGCGTTGGGCATAATTTTCACCTCCGAAAATAAAAAAGTGTCTTCCTGCCAGAAGACAGAAAGACACGCAAACAATCAAAAGAGTTAAGCGCACCTCGGCAGGACTTATGGTCTAAACCACCTGCTGTCTTTGGCAACAGATGAATATTACCACATGATAGAACAAAAGTCAAGCATTATTTTCGTATTTTTCTTGATTTTTGGGCAAAAAGCTTCATTCTTGACTTTTTGAAATACTTATGCTATCATCTTTGCAATAACCGCCGCAGAGTTACTGGGCTTCGACGGGTATTCTTCGAAAGAAAAATCGTTGCCGGACAGATACACTGCAAAAAATGTGTATTTGTGCGGCTTTTTACTGAGTAAAATCCCGTGATCCTGCGTTTATAGTATAAAGGGGAGCTGATCCCAATTTTTCCATAGGAGGAACGATTATGAAACATGTGAAAAAGATTTTGGCCTTACTGACCATTTTTGCTTTGCTGCTTACCGGTTGCGTACCTGCTGTGGCCCCGGAACCTGGTCCTGTCCATCCTCCTGAGTGGCCAATCAGCCCCGAGGATCCGGCCCAGCCCGATACCTCTTCTGATCCCACCGTCCCATCCCAGTCTGTAGATAACGCTGAAATTACCCGGTTGTCTGCTACCCAGATGCAGCAGATCGAAAACGACTGGTACACTGCCACCGGTGTTTCCTTTGGCGAATGGTGCGAGGTAGATGAGGAGGAATTTGTGGATGGCGTCCGCTACTACGGCAGCTACGCCGGATTCCAGATCATTTTCCGACCCACCGGTGATGATGCTATTACCGAACTGGAGGTGGAAGACTTGACTTTTGCTCACAATAACGGATTTGAGATCTATGCCTACCGGGATGGCACTTTTACGCCCTTGCAGGAGGCCTGCGAGGAAGGGAAACTGTCAGTGACTGAGTTGAAAGAACTGTCCTTACAGCACCTGGCTTATGAAACGAGAGCGAAAAGGCCAATGATTCCCTCGGTTACCCCTGTAATTACCCTTGATATTCAACAGGGGATGAAACAGGCCTTCCTTCGGCAGTATGTAAACGACGATCGTTGGACCACGGAAGATTTGTCCATCATTTCTTACGGCGAATATAACGGTGCTTATGTAGGCTTTATCAACGGCATCTTCATGTACACTCAGGCACTCACCAGCGAAACTGTGGCTGGCGTAACCTTCCGCTACAACACCGGGCAGAAGCTGCTGGTCTATTTTGAAGGGGAGCTCATAGGCTTGCAGCAAGCTTACGACCGTGGTGCGCTGACGGTGGAGGCGCTGGAGACCATCCGTAATACCCTCAACCCGATGTCCCAGGATAATGTCTTTACAGAGTAATGAATATAAAAACAACCCCGGAAGCTTGGCTTCCGGGGTGATTTTGTATGCAATTAGTTGCCGTACTTGGTGGAGCTGACCTTCACGCCGGGGCCCATGGTGGAAGCCACGGTGCAGGAGCGGATATACTGGCCCTTAGCTGCAGCGGGCTTAGCCTTGACAACAGCTCTCATCAGGGTGTCCATGTTCTCGGTCAGCTTCTCAGCGCCGAAGGAAACCTTGCCGATGGGGCAGTGGATGATGTTGGTCTTGTCCAGACGGTACTCAACCTTACCGGCCTTGATCTCGGTGACAGCAGCGCCAACGTTGGGGGTGACAGTGCCAGCCTTGGGGGAGGGCATCAGACCCTTGGGGCCCAGAACCTTACCCAGACGGCCAACAACGCCCATCATGTCGGGAGAAGCAACGACCACGTCGAACTCGAACCAGTTCTCCTTGGTGATCTTCTCAACCAGCTCCATGCCGCCAACATAGTCAGCGCCAGCAGCCTTAGCTTCCTCAACCTTAGCGTCCTTGGTGAACACCAGAACACGCATGGTGCGGCCGGTGCCGTGGGGCAGAACGACAGCGCCACGAACCTGCTGGTCAGCGTGACGGGAGTCAACGCCCAGCTTGATGTGCAGCTCGACGGTCTCGTCGAACTTAGCGGAAGCGCCCTTCACAACCAGATCCAGGGCCTCGGTGGGATCATACTGAACAGAGCGGTCGATCAGTTTGGCGCTCTGCTGATACTTTTTACCTCTAAACACTTTTGTTATCCTCCTATATAGTGGTGATGCGGAATAATCCTCCCACATTTCCGGGTATCAATTTTCCCGGATGAAACAGTTATCAATCAACAACGGTAACGCCCATGGAACGGCAAGTACCACGAACCTGGCTCTCAGCAGCTTCCAGGGTGTTGCAGTTCAGATCGGGCATCTTGGTCTTAGCGATCTCAGTGACCTGAGCAGCGGTCAGGGTAGCGACCTTGTTCTTGTTGGGGACACCGGAACCGCCGTTGAGGCCTGCGGCCTTCAGAACCAGCAGGGGAGTCGGAGGGGTCTTGGTGATGAAGGTGAAGCTGCGGTCAGCGTAAACAGTGATAACGACGGGGATCTTGAAGCCTTCCTGATCCTTAGTACGGGCGTTGAACTCCTTGATGAAAGCAGCGATGTTGACACCGTGCTGACCCAGAGCAGGACCGACAGGGGGAGAAGCGGTAGCCTTAGCGGCGTTGATCTGAAGTTTGATAATACCAGTGACTTTCTGTGCCATGATAAGCACCTCCTGAATATAATGTGGTAGTGGTACGCTTTGCGTACATTTTTCGGGGTATTACCCCTCCCACGTTCCGGTCGGAACATCCGACCCGATGCGTTTACTGGGAAATGACCTCAACCTGATCGAGCTCAAACTCGACGGAGGTCTCACGGCCAAACATGGAAACGACCACGCTGACCAGATTTTTGTCGACCTCGATGTTGTCCACCCGGCCGGTGAAGCTACTCAGAGGACCGTCGAGGATACGGACAGTATCGCCAACCACATAGTTGACAATGATTTCCTTCTTCTCAACGCCCATGGCGTACACTTCTTCTTCCGTCAGGGGAGTGGGGTCGTTGCTGGATGTGCCCACGAAGCCGGTTACGCCGCGGACATTCCGAATCACGTGCCAGGTATCATCACTGTAAACCATCTTGACCAGCACATAACCGGGATACACCTTGCGGTCGTAAGTCTTGCTGACGCCGGACTCAGTGATCTCGGTAACCGTCTCCAGCGGGATGGAGATCGCAAGGATCTGATCCTGCAGCTGACGGCTTTCCACGGTCTTTTCGATGGTGGCCTTTACAGTGTTTTCATAACCGGAATAGGTATGCACAACATACCATCTTGCAGTTCCTGCCATGGTGCTCTACCTTAGTGGTGGACCATATCGAGCAGCTTGGTGATACCCCATTCTGCCACGAAGTCAAACACCCAAATGAACACGCCAACGCACAGAACGCAAGCGCAAACGATCAGGGTATTCTTCAGGACCTGCTTGGGGGTGGGCCAAACAACCTTCTTCAGCTCGCTGCGGAGCTCACGGAAGTACTTGCAAATGCCGCCCCAGGTTCTCTTGAACCAGTTTTCCTTTTTGACTTCTGCCATGATAACGGACCTCCTTACTTCGTCTCGTTGTGAGTGGTGTGCTTTCTGCAGAATCTGCAATACTTGCTCATCTCCAGACGATCGGGGTCATTCTTCTTGTTCTTCATGGTGTTGTAGTTTCTCTGCTTGCACTCAGAGCATCTCAAAGTGACCTTAACGCGCATAACGGCACCTCCTTAAAAATTTGCCTCCCTGTATCACCCCGGCTAGAAAAAGAATTTAGGAAGCGGTTAACTACAATTGCCGCTCCGGGGCTGAAAAATGGCCGCAAAAAAATAACCCTTTTTCACAGGTGAAATAATTCTACCACAGGGGGGGTGGAATGTCAACAACTTTTTTCGCTATTTTTTGTGAAATTTAACAAAATTTATATAAAAACCAAAACATTGGGAAGCATCAAAACGGAAATATGAAATTCCTCTTTTCTTTTCCTTTGGTGCGATGTATAATAGCCCCATCAAAGGAAAGGAACCGATGAATTTATGAAGAGAATTATGGGAATTGACTATGGCGATGCCCGCACCGGCGTGGCCATGTCCGATCTGCTTTGCTCCATTGTTGGCTCCACTGCCGTTGTTCCCAGCCGCAATACAGAAAAAGCCATCGCAGACATTGTCCGGATGGCAAAAGAAAATGAGGTGGGCACTATTGTGGTCGGCCTGCCCCGCAATATGGACGGCAGCGAGGGCCCTCGCGCCGAATTGTGCCGGGAGTTTGCGGACAAGTTGGGATCCGCAACCGGTTTGGAAATCATCATGTGGGACGAACGGCGTACCACCGTAGAGGCTCACAACATCCTCTCTCAACATAATTACCACGGGCAGAAACGGAAAAACACCGTGGATGCAGTTGCTGCATCCCTGATTCTTGAGGGCTATCTAAATTCTCTCAGGAGAATATAAATTGTTGTTTACGATTTCAGCGGTGCAGCCGCCAAAGGCTCCCTTGTGCAAAGGGAGCTGTCAAAAATCTATGATTTTTGACTGAGGGATTGTCGTACTTGTACAACCCCGCCGGCCCAAATGAAACATTTTGGCTACCTCCCCTTGCACAGGGGAGGAAAAGCGCTGTGCGCTCCATTTTCTGCGCTAAACAACAATTTATCGCTGCTTTGGTTTATAGAATAACTCTCGTATCCCGGTAAAAATTAGTAGCCCTCCGAAGAGTTTTTTCAGTAGGGAAGTGTCTAATTCACGGCCTAATATCGTAAATAATGCCGCTGTCATGCTGCCTGCAACGATTGCGGGCAGCACTTTTTTTAGATCCAACTTCCCTTGCTTCCAGCGGAAGAAGCAAGCCACCAGCGCTGAGGGAATGAAGAACATTAAGTTGATGACTCTCGCTTCCGTCTGCTGCATGCCGACCGCCAATGTGAGCCAAAGGATCAGCAAACTGCCTCCGCCCGTCCCCAGGCCGGAAAGGAAGCCTAACACTGTGCCCATCAAGATTGTAAAAGGTAGACTCTCTAGCATAAATACCGCCACCCGCCCCATAGAATCAATACACCCAGCACACGATGCAGCCAAACTGTGGGTACTTTCTTCCCGCAAACCCCTGCCAACAAGCCGCCAATAACACTCCCGATCAGATAGGGAAGGGCATCTCTGAAAGGCAACCCCGCTCCGGCTTGCATGAGCAAGGTAATGATGCACATGGGAAGAATAATGGATATTGATGCGGGGAAAACCTCCCGATCGCCAAGATCTGTCAGTTTTGTCAGCATCGGAACCAGAATCATACCGCCGCTTGCACCGAATAACCCGTTTACAATGCCGGCGGCAGCACCGGCTATGGCGGTGTATACAGATGATTTGCGCAAAAAATCGCCTCCTGTGGAAATTGTTCCACAGGAGGCGTTGCTTATTCGTCAATTAGTGGCTCAGAACCATATCCAGCTCGACATGCTTCAGAGTCAGTACTTCCAGCTTCAGAGCGTCGACCAGACCGGTGTGCCAGTTGGTCACATCCTCGTTGCGCTTGACATTGGTGATCATGTAGTCGCGGAAAGTCTGCTCATTGTCGCCAACGAAGAACATGATGTGGTAGCCGTAGGGGGACTCCACGATGTCGACATCGCCAACCTTACGCTCAGCGTCGTACAGCCAGTTCTCGAAGTTCTCCACCATCTGACCGGGGAAGACCTTTTCATACAGGCCACCCTGTGCTGCGTTGCCGTCCTTGGAGTTCTTCTTGGCCAACTCAGCAAAGCTCTCTTCGCTCAGATCGCCGGCTTCCTTCCACTCCTTCAGCAGCTTCTCGGCCTTCTCCTTGGCGGCAGCCTTCTCGGCATCAGAGTAGGTGGTCACGCCGGTGGTAGAGTCGGTCTTGCCGCCCTCAAACTTGATCAGAACATGGCGAACATCTTTCATAGCGAAGTTGTTAGACTCAACGCTGCCATAACGGACAACATAATAGCCATTGATCACTTCGTTCTCGCCGGAACCGGTCTTGTTGACAATTACAGTCAGATCGCCTTCCTTGCGCTCCACGAAAGTGGGCTCGGCGTCCTTGTCTTCACTCTCGACCTTACCGATCAGCCAATCCTGGAAGCGGGAAGAAAGCTGGGAGTACAGCACGTCATTGTTCTTGGTGGATGCAGTGGTGGGCTTGTCCTTGTTGATGGGCAGTGCGTGGATAGCCTTGTCAAATGCCTCCAGATCCTGGTACTCTCCACCAGCCAGCAGATTAGCGGCTTCTTCAGCGGCCTTGATGGCAGCGGCCTTCTCCTCGTCAGAGTAGGTGACATTGCCCTTGTCGTCCTTGGTGCCGCCCTCGCGGAAGTCGGAGGCATTCAGGTAGTAAGTGGCGTAGGTGTAGGAATTGAACTCGTAGGGCTTCTTAGCCTGATAGTCCAGCAGGTCCTGAGCGGTGTACTCCAAAGAATCGGAGTAAGCAGCTAGATAGGAGTTGGCCAGAGCGGAAACTTCCAGGTAGTTGCGATAGCTCTTCTCGCTGGCGCCGTTGCCATAGGTACCACGCAGATAAGCGTCCACATTCTTATAGCCGTAGTAGTAGGCATACAGTTCGTAGGTAGACAGCGTGCTGTCGATGCTCTTCTGCTCAGCCTCAGTCAACTTGTGGCCATTCTTTACAGCCATATCATACAGTGCATAGGTGCTCTTGATGGCATTCTGGGCGGACATCATAAAGTTGTCAGCCCAGGTATCACCGGTTTCTTTGTTGAGGATCTGCTCGTTCAGGGGCTTGGTGGGGTCCATAATGAACTGCAGATACTGGCTGTTCTCATTCACATAATTGCTGACAGCGTCGATGTAGAAGTAGTTCACATCCACGGAAGACAGAACATGGTCACCGACTTTGATAGCGTCGGTGTTCTTGTAAATCATATTCTTCAGGGGAGCGCTGACAATAGCGCAGACAAAAATGCTGGCAACCACAGCGATGACAACCCAGAAAGTCAGGGTGTAGCGCTTCAGCTTTTTCTGTTCCTGGGCGGCAGAGGCCTGACGCTCAGTCATGTACTGCTCTTTGCGCAGTTGCTTTTTCTTGGATGAACTCATAGAATCATTTCCTCTCGTTATGTCATGTGTTTTGCACGCGAAGGTATTTTTTCACGCATAGACCAGTGCATTATAACTGATTTGTCTGCCAGTTTCAAGTAGCAATCTGCAGAAATAGTGAAAAAATGAAAAAAGTTTACAATCTAATCCAATGTTTGACCGAAATAAAAAAACATGGGGAGCAAATGCTCCCCATGCACCCCACTTTGGCCGTATGCATCCGATTATGACCTGCACGAAAGGGCAGGTGGGTTGCCGCTTCCATCCTTTACTGCTCCCAACATCCGCCGTCCGTCAAAGCGGGGGCGGGAGGTCTGCAAACCAGAAGGAAAACTAACGTCCCGATTAAAAAATGTGGGTCCAAAAGGACACATTACGCACCAAGCAGGAAAAAATTATTCTTCTTCGTCTTCTTCCTCGTAAAGCTGATCCATCATCAATTGATGTACAGCTTCCAGCTCCTGCGCATCTTCGATGGCGCACAGGATGCTCTCACCGTCTTCTTCCACGCTCTTGAGAATGGCGATCTCCAGATCTTCTTCCTCTTCGTCAGTGGCGGGGATAACGGCCATATAGCTGCAGCCGTTATACTCCAGCGTGGTCAGCACTTCCAGTTCAAATTCGGTGCCGTCTTCATCCACGATGGTGATAAAATCAGAGCCAAAATCTTCAGACATAAAATTCCCTCCCGGATGTATCTGTTTATACCGTTATTCTACTATCAACCGGGTGTAAAATCAAGTAGAAATAATCACGAAAGTAAATTTTCCAACAGCCGATCCAGATCCTCCATGGAATCCACGCGAATGCCTTGTAACAATTCCTGCTGTGTTTGCGCCGGAAGCACGGCCGAGGGGTAGGGGAAGACCTTCCAGGGAGAAGCCTGACCGTCCTTCCACAGTGCAACACGGCCTTCGTGGATGCCCACCAGGAATCCCAACAACAGGAAAACGCAGAGGTGTCGGCAGAAATCTATTCTTTTCATAGTGCAAACCTCTTCATCATATATAGTAACGTATGATAATGTATGCAAATTTGGGAAACCTATTCCCATAAAAAACAGCCGACCGGCGATTTTTAGGATTATTCATAAATTGGGGCTTTCGTTTTGCGGAAGGATGTGCTATAATCCTAAGATGAGTGTTTCTGTCCTGATGGATGGTTTCGGTCGGCGGGGTTGTTTTTGGTGTCCCCAACCAACCGGACGGAGGTAGTTTTATGGACAGAAACAATGATCGAAGGGAAACGATTTCCCGCAGGATTCGCACCGTGTTGAAAGTGGCGGCCATTTCTATGGCAACTGTGCTGCTGATCACATTGGTCTGCGGGTTTGTATTCGTGAACATTTTTGCCAATCACTTGCAGGAGAACATCCTTCCCATGGCGCAGGTGAATCTGGATAGCTACAACCTGGATAAAACATCCTATCTCTATTATTATAATGAGAATGGAGATATTCGGGTTCTTCAGCAGTTGTACACTGTGACTGACCGTCGCTGGGCGTCGTATGAGGAACTTCCAGAAGATCTGATCAATGCCGCCATCGCCATAGAGGATAAGCGTTTTTATGAGCATCAAGGGGTGGACTGGATCACCACTGCCAAAGCATCGCTGAATTTGCTGTTTGGCGGTGGATCTACCTTCGGCGGATCTACACTGACCCAGCAGCTGATCAAGAATCTTTATATGACCACCGACGAGTCTGCCAATGATGTGACAGTCCAGCGGAAAGTCACCGAAATATTCCGGGCAATTGCCTTTGAAAAGGTCTATGATAAAAAGACAGTGCTGGAATGGTATATGAACTGTATTTATTTTGGCAACGGTTGTAACGGTGTCAAAAGTGCAGCGGAACACTATTTCGGCAAACAATTGTCGGAACTGACAACTGCCGAATGTGCAGCGCTGATCGGCATCACCAATAACCCTGCCTTATTTAATCCCTACAGAACCACGTTGGATAACTACCGGGGAGAACAGCTCACCGGTAGGGAACGAAATCGCCGGCGCCAGGAAGTGGTGCTGGGTGAAATGTACCATCAGGGATGGCTGACAGAAGAGGAATATCTATCTGCTATGGAGCAGGAAATGGTGTTCCAAAGCGGCACATCCAAGGAAGAAGGCAACGAATCCCGGGAAGTCTACTCCTGGTACGTGGATACGGTGCTGGAGGATGTGGCCAGGGCCATGGCACAGCAGGATGGGGTTACCCAATGGAACGACACCATCCGCAGCCATTACACCACCCTCATCAGCCGTGGCGGATATCATATTTACACCCCATACAGCCATGAAGCGCAACTGGCAGTTGACAAAATATACACCGATTTATCTCAAATACCCAGCGTAAAAAGCGCCCAGCAGCTTCAATCCGCCATTGTGATCATCGATAATCGCTCCGGCGATGTGGTGGCCATGGCTGGCGGCGTAGGGGAGAAGAAAACGTTTGATGCCTATAACCGGGCCGATGTACCTTTGCAGATTGGATCCTCCATCAAACCCTTGACGGTCTATGGCCCGGCTTTTGAAAAAGGGATGATTACGCCGGCTACCGTGGTCGAAGATCTACCCATAAAGATCCTCTCCGATGGAACACCTTTCCCGCGGAACGATAGCCGTGTCTACCATAACAGTCGTACGGTCTGGCGTGGCGTGGTTTCGTCTGTGAATGCGGTCGCGGTCAATACCCTCAAACGCCTGGGATTGCAGACAGGTTATGATTTTGCTACCGAGAAGTTTGGAATTTCCACACTTACAGATCATTTTGAAACGGTTTCCGGAGGCGTGATGTCGGATATGGACTATGCCCCCTTGGGCATGGGTGCTCTGACCCATGGTATTTCCGTCCGGGAAGTGGCCAGTGCCTACGCCGCCTTTGCCAATAAAGGCGTATGGCGGCAGGGAAGAACCTTTCTTTTGGTCCTGGATGATAAGGGTGAAACGGTACTGGATAACCGGCAGGAAAGTCGCACGATTTTGGGCAAAAAAGCAGTTAATTATATGAATTACTGCCTGGACAGTGCCGTTGCTACTGGCACCGGTACGGCGGCGGACATGGAATCAGAATTGAGCATTGATGTGGCGGGAAAAACCGGCACCACATCCGGTCAGAAGGATAGATATTTTGCTGGCTTTACCGGTTATTACACCGCTGCCGTCTGGTGCGGGTTTGATAATCCGGAGCAGATTGTCCTCTCCGGCAGCACCGCCAATCCTGCGGCCCGGCTGTGGAAAAAGGTGATGCTGCAGCTGCACAAGGGCCGTTCCACCGTTCCGCTATATGATGCCGACAAGATGGTTTCCGTTTCCATTTGCCTGGATTCCGGAAAATTAGCAACTGACGGTTGCTACCATGATATTCGCACCGCTGATGGCTTGCATCGTGTTGAAAAAGTGCTGGTTTATCCCCAGGATAAGCCTAATTCCTATTGTGACCGTCATATTCAGGTGGAGTACTGTGTGGAGGGTCATGGCGTAGCCAATGAATATTGCAAGAAATTTGCGGAACTGGGCGCGTTGAAGTTGGAAAGCAGGGGCTTGCTGAAAATGACAAAAAGCCAAATGGAGGCTCTGCTGAAAGTGAAGGGAAAGGGCCTGGCAGGCGATTACCTCCGGGATGATTATGTGTATCTGGTGGATAAAAACGGCGGTGCCACAGCCTTTTACGGCTTCCGCGGTGATATAAATAAGGGCCTGAAGGAACCCTGTCAGGTCTGCCGTGTCCACACCAAGCAAAGCTGGGAGGACTACACCACCCCACCGGAAACCACCGCACCTACCCAGCCGCCCACGGAACCGCCGGCCACCACGGTACCTGGCACCGTTCCGCCCACCACCGGCGAAACGCAGCCTACCACGCGCCCAACGGCGCCGACAACGGAAGCGACAACGCTCCCAACTCAACCTACGACAACGACCCGGCCCAGTACGCCGGATGAAACTTCAGATATAGAAACAGTGAGGTAAAAATTATGTGGATCTCTGACGGATGGAAAGAATACGAGGTGCTGGACACCTCCAACGGCGAGCGTCTGGAACGCTGGGGCAAGTATATCCTGGTGCGTCCCGATCCCCAGGTCATATGGGACACTCCCCATGTTGATCCCAACTGGAAGAAATATGACGCCCGCTATGTCCGTTCCAACACCGGCGGAGGCCATTGGACGGATCACCATCTGCCGGAGCGTTGGCAGGTGCATTACAAGGATTTCCTGACCTTTAATGTGAAACCCATGAACTTTAAGCACACCGGCGTGTTCCCGGAGCAGGCTGCCAACTGGGATTTCATTCGGGAAAAGTGTGCCAATGCCGGTCGACCGGTGCGTGTGCTGAATCTCTTTGCTTACTCCGGCGGTGCCACCCTGGCTGCCGCCGCCGGTGGGGCAGAGGTGTATCATGTGGATGCCTCCAAGGGCATGGTTGCCTGGGCCAAGGAAAACGCTCAGGCCAGTGGTCTTGCGGATCGCCCCATCCATTGGATCGTGGACGACTGTGCCAAGTTCATTCAGCGGGAAATCCGCCGCGGCCGCCGCTATGACGGCATCATCATGGATCCTCCCAGCTATGGCCGTGGCCCCAGCGGTGAGATTTGGAAGATGGAAACCAGTTTCTATCCCTTCCTGCTGGAGGTGGCGAAGCTCTTGAGCGATGATCCGCTGTTTGTCATTATCAATTCCTATACCACGGGCCTTGCGCCCTCTGCCGTGGGCTATGCTTCCGATACCGCTTTCCACGGCGGACATACCGCCGTGGGAGAAGTAGGCCTGCCGGTCAAATCCACGGGGCTTATTCTGCCCTGCGGTGCCACCGGCCGCTGGACCCCGGATATATAACACTTTTTTGCGAGCCAACCTTCGGTTGGTGTGGCAATCCCCTAGTAACAGGAGGGAACGACTTTGAACGAAGCCATTCGTGTTGAACACTTAAATTATGCCTATCCTTCCGTGGATGACGCTCCCGCTGTGGCGGTCTTCACGGATTTGAGCCTGACCATTGAGGCAGGTACTTTCGTTGCCATCCTCGGCAGTAACGGCTGCGGTAAATCGACCCTGGCCAAGCACTTTAATTCTATCCTGCTCCCTTGTGGCGGCAAGGTTTACGTTTCCGGTCTGGATACCTCCGATGAGGAACTTCTGATGCGTGTCCGCCGCAATGTGGGCATGGTCTTCCAAAATCCGGACAACCAGATCGTTGCCAATGTGGTGGAGGAGGATGTGGCCTTTGGTCCGGAAAATTTGGGTGTTTCCAGTCCTGAGATCCGCAGAAGGGTGGACCAGGCGCTCCATCAGGTGGGAATGTACCATTTCCGGGAGCATGCTCCCCATCTGCTTTCCGGCGGTCAGAAGCAGCGCATTGCCATTGCCGGCATCATCGCTATGGAACCCAAGTGCATTGTGTTGGACGAGCCTACCGCCATGCTGGATCCCCGTGGCCGTAAAGAGGTCATGGAAACGGTGCTGCGGCTGAATCGGGAGAAGAATATCACTGTCGTCCTCATTACCCATCATATGGACGAAGCAGCCCAGGCCCAGAGGGTGATCGTGCTTCATAAGGGCACCATCGCCGCCGATGGCAATCCCCGGGAGGTATTCTCTCAGGTGGAACTGCTGCATAGCATCGGCCTTGCCGCACCCGACACGGTGGAGCTTTGTTACGCACTGAATCAGGAGGGATTCAGCCTGCCGCTGGATGCCCTGGATATAGAAAACTGCGCGCAGACACTTTATAACGAGGTAAAGGTTTGACGCCGCACAGGAGGAATCGCTGTGGAACCTATTTTACAGGTCCAGAACCTAACGCATACTTACAGTGCCGGTACGCCCTTTGAGCATACCGCCCTGGAACAGATTAATTTTTCCGTCAATCGTGGAGAGTTTATCGGCATCATCGGTCATACCGGCTCCGGCAAATCCACGCTGATGCAGCACCTCAATGGTTTGCTGAAGCCCAGCTCCGGTACGATCCTGCTGGATGGAAAGGACATTTGGGCGGATAAAAAACTGACCCGGCAAGCCCGTTTCCGGGTGGGCCTGGTGTTCCAGTACCCGGAGTATCAGCTGTTTGAGGAAACGGTGTATAAAGACATCGCCTTTGGCCCCAAAAACATGGGCCTTTCCAAAGAGGAAATCGACCGTCGTGTCCGTCAAGCTGCCGACTTTGTCGGCCTGACGGAGCAGCAACTGCAGGTGTCGCCTTTTGATCTCTCCGGCGGTCAAAAACGCCGGGTAGCTATTGCAGGCGTGATTGCCATGGAACCGGAGGTGCTGATTCTGGACGAGCCTACCGCAGGTCTGGACCCAGTGGGTCGTGAGGAGATCCTCATGAATATTCAGCGCTACCGTCAGGCGAAAAATGCCACCATCATGATGGTCAGCCATTCTATGAACGATGTGGCCCGCTTGTCTGATCGGCTTTTGGTGCTCAGTGGCGCCCATATTGCCATGGCCGGAACGCCTGATGAAGTGTTCCGTCGGGCAGATGAGCTGGAGAAAATCGGTCTGGATATCCCCGAGATCACCCGCATTTTCCTGCGCCTACGCGCCAAGGGCCTGCCGGTGGAACCGGTGTATACCATGGAACAGGCGATTGTCGCGCTGAAAAAGCTGAAGGAGGGGAAGTAATATGCTGAAAGACATTACCCTCGGTCAATTCTTCCCCGGCAATTCCGTTGTCCATAAAATGGACCCCCGGGCCAAGCTTGTGATGCTGGTGGTCTATATCGTTGCCCTGTTTGTGGCAGTCAGCTGGATTTCCTATGGGGTGATGCTTGCATTTTTGGTTACCTGCATCGCCATTTCCAAGATTCCCGTAAAAAGCATTTTCCGTGGTATGAAGCCTATGGTGATGATTTTGGCCTTTACCGCCATCCTGAACATCTTCTTTACCGAGGGTGAAAAAGTGTTGGTGGAATTCTGGGTTGTAAAAATCACCCAGGAGGGTCTTGTGCGTGCTTTCTTTATGATGATCCGTATTCTGATGCTGATCACCGGTACCTTCCTGCTGACCTATACCACTTCTCCCATTGCCCTGACTGACGGTCTGGAGTCTCTGCTCAGCCCCCTGAAGAAAATTAAAGTGCCGGTGCATGAACTGAGCATGATGATGTGCATCGCCTTGCGCTTTATTCCCACTTTGATTGAAGAAACCGACAAAATCATGTCCGCCCAAAAAGCCCGTGGTGCCGATTTTGAAACCGGTAATCTCTTGCAGCGGGTCAAAGCTTTGGTGCCCATTTTGGTACCTTTGTTTATCAGCGCTTTCCGCCGGGCTGACGAATTGGCCACTGCCATGGAGTGCCGCTGCTATCACGGCGGCGAGGGCCGCACCAAAATGAAGCTTCTGCGTTACATGCGCCGGGATTACTGCGCCTATGCCATCGGAATTCTGCTGCTGGCTGGTGTTATTACGCTGGCCTATTTTGGCTTGTGAGGTGGAACATGCGTAATATTGCCTTGTTTCTGACCTATGAGGGCACTGCCTATCACGGCTGGCAGATGCAGAAAAACCTCCCTACTGTTCAGGAAACCATGGAAAAGACCATTGCCATGGTGGTGGGCCACAGCGTTCATGTCACCGGCTGTGGCCGTACTGATGCGGGCGTCCATGCCAAGTGCTATGTGGCAAACTTCCGCACTACTTCCACCATTCCGGTGGACCGTTTGCCTTATGCGCTGAACACCCATCTGCCGGTTGACATCGTGGTGACCAAGGCATTTGAAGTTCACGAGGATTTTAATGCCATCGGCTCCTGCGCCCGGAAGGAATACACCTACATCATCTATAATTCCCGCGTCCGTGATCCCTTCTATGTCAACCGTGCCTGGTTCTATCCCAAGCATTTGGACGAGAAGATCATGCAACAGGCCGCCCAGCAGTTTGTGGGCACCCACGATTTCGCTGCGGTCAGAAGTGTGGGCACCGATGTTAAATCCACTGTCCGCACCGTATATTATTATGATGTGGAGCGGCAGGGGAATCTCATCTACCTGCGGGTCTGCGCCAACGGATTCCTCTATAACATGGCCCGTGCCATGGCAGGTACCGTTGTTTACGCCGCTGAGGGTAAAATCAAGCCTGAGGAGATCGGTACGATCCTGGACTCCGGCAACCGTACCGCTGCAGGCCCCACTGTGCCCCCCGGCGGCCTGTACATGACCCACCTGTGGTACGATGATGGCACCGAAAATTTCGAGTGCACTCCGGTGCTGTAAAATTAATAAAATGTTTTATCTTTGTGGGGCAAAATGTGCTATACTGTGCCCCAAAGGAGTGATACCCTATGCAACCCAAACTTTGTACCAAATGTAAGAAAAATATCGCCGTAGTGTTTATCACGAAGCTGGAAAACGGCGTCACCTTAAACGAGGGCTATTGCCTGAAATGCGCCCGCAGTTTGGGCATTCCGCAGATCGATCAGGCTGTACAGCAAATGGGCTTTTCTGAGGAAGACCTGGATAACCTGACCGACGAAATGAGCAATATGTTCGGCCAAATCGATTCCGGCGACCATGATGAGGACGATATGGACTCCCAGACCGCTACTTTCCCGCTGCTGAATCAACTGTTCGGCGGTAGTAGCCAGAATTTGCCGACAAAGCAGGAGCCTTCCGAGCAGTCCAAGCAGCCGGAAGGGGAGACACCGCCCAAAAAGAAAGAAAAGAAGCATAAGTTCCTGGATTCCTATTGCCTGGACTTGACCGCCCGTGCCCGGGAGGGCAAACTGGATAAGGTGATTGGCCGAGATGTGGAGACCGAGCGGATTATCCAAATTTTGAACCGCCGCCAGAAGAACAATCCCTGCCTCATCGGCGAACCCGGCGTGGGTAAGACCGCTATTGCGGAGGGTCTGGCTCAGCGAATCGTTGCAGGCGATGTGCCCTACAAGCTGAAGGACAAGGAAGTGTTCCTGCTGGATCTGACCGCCTTGGTGGCCGGTACCCAGTTCCGTGGTCAGTTTGAAAGCCGCATGAAGAGCCTCATTAGTGAAGTCAAGGCCTGTGGCAATATTATCCTGGTCATCGACGAGGTCCACAATTTGGTGGGCGCAGGTGATGCCGAGGGTAGCATGAATGCCGCCAATATCCTGAAGCCTGCCCTGTCTCGGGGTGAGATTCAGGTCATCGGCGCCACCACTTTCAATGAATACCGCAAGCATATTGAAAAGGATGCCGCTTTGGAACGTCGCTTCCAACCTGTTTCCGTGGCAGAGCCTTCCATCGAGGAGGCAAGCCTCATCATGCAGGGTGTGGCCAAAGCCTATGCCGAATTCCACGGCGTGGCAATTTCCACGGAAATTGCCCACCAGTGCGTCATTCTTTCCGAGCGCTACATCACCGATCGCTTCCTTCCCGACAAGGCCATCGACCTGTTGGACGAAGCTTGCTCCGATGTGAATCTGCAGTGCAAGGAAATCTCCCGCATGGCAGAACTTCAGAAAGAGCGGGATGATTATGAGCTGGAACTGCGGATGCTCAATGAGCAGACCGAGAACCAAAACTTTGAACGTCTGGCTATTGTTCGTAGCAAGCTGCTGCAGCTGGCTGCTCAGATCGAGGAGCTGGAAAAACTGCCTAAGCCTGCCGTAACCATGGAGAATTTGGCACACATCATTGAACTGTGGACTAAGATTCCCGCTTCCAAGATCAAGGCTCAGGAATACCAGCAGATCAAGGGACTGGATGCTCGCCTGAAGAAGCATATCGTGGGTCAGGACCAGGCTGTGGAAGCAGTTTCCCGTGCTATCCGCCGCAACCGGGTTGGTATTTCCCCCAAGAAGCGACCCGTTTCCTTCATTTTCGTCGGCCCCACCGGAGTGGGAAAAACGGAACTGGTGAAACAGCTGGCTGACGATCTGTTCAACAGCGTGGATAGCCTCATCCGATTGGATATGTCGGAATATATGGAAAAGCACACCGTTTCCAAGCTGATCGGCTCTCCTCCCGGTTATGTTGGCTATGATGAGGCCGGCCAGCTGACGGAAAAGATTCGCCGCCGTCCCTATTCTGTCATCCTCTTTGACGAGATCGAGAAGGCGCATCCTGATGTGCTGAATGTACTGCTGCAGGTGCTGGACGACGGCCGTATCACCGATGCCCAGGGCCGTGTGGTGAATTTCGAGAACACCATCATCGTCATGACCTCCAACGCCGGCAGCGAAGGCGGCGTAGCCGCCATGGGCTTCGGTCGCACCTCCGGCGACCAGGTCCGGGAGAAGACCATGAAGGCTTTGCAGAGCTTCCTGCGTCCCGAGTTCCTGAACCGTGTGGATGAGATCATCACCTTCAACCAC
>JBGVMD010000042.1:0-4957 GCA_045124575.1 Faecousia sp. | reverse complement strand
GATGCCACTGCTGCCGTGCTGCGCCTGCACCGGGTGGAGCGGAATCGGTAAATTGGAATTTATCGGGCAGTGGGAGGTGCAGCCTAATAAACGCTGTCATTCCGAGCTAGTGCGCACACTGGCGTGGGAATCCCCCAGTTTCAAGGGGGAACCTGCCGAAAAAGTAACCCCATACCTTTGGGGATTGCCACACCACTTAAGCGGAATGGTTCGCAATGACACTCTCCTTAGGGATCGGCATCTGCCCGATAAACGGAAATTTGAATATCGAATGATACAAATGGCACCGCTTCGGCGGTGCTCTTTTTGTGAAGATGCACATTTTTATCTTGCAAAAAACCCGAAATCCGTTATAATAATAAGATACCGACAGGAGGTACTTTTATGGCAAAGCTCTATTTCAAATATGGCGCCATGGGTTCCAGCAAGACCGCCCAGGCGCTGATTACCAAATACAATTATGAGGAAAACGATCTGAATGTGTGGCTCATCAAGCCCAGCGCCGACACCCGGGATGGGGCGGATCTGATCCGCAGCCGCATTGGTTTGGAGGCTCGGTGCCAGGTGATCACCCCCCAGATGGATATTTATGCGCTGTTCTGTGAGGAGCGGAAGGACCGCTGCGATGTGATTATTGTGGACGAGTGCCAGTTTATGACCATGGCACAGATCGATCAGCTGCGGGCCATCGTGGATGATTTTAATATCCCGGTGCTTTGCTTCGGCCTACGTACCGACTTCCAGACCAAGCTGTTCCCCGGCAGTCTTCGGCTAATGGAACTGGCGGATGCCATTGAAGAGATTAAGACCATGTGCGATTGCGGCACCAAGGCTACCGTCAATGCCCGTATCAACGATGGCTACATCGTCACCGAGGGCGCACAGGTGGTGCTGGGCGGCAATGATTGCTATATCGCCATGTGCCACAGATGTTATGTAAATGGAATCCGGGAACATAAGAAGATTAAACTACACGGACAAAACTGAAAACAACCGAAAAGGAGAAATATTTATGGAACTGAAGGATATTCTGGCCCGCTGTGACCACACCCTGCTGGCCCAGACCGCTACTTGGGCTGACATCAAGGCCATCTGTGATGACGGCATGAAGTATGCCACCGCTTCCGTCTGCATCCCCGCTTCCTTTGTCAAGCAGGCCAAGGAATATGTGGGCGAAAGATTAGCCATCTGCACCGTCATCGGCTTCCCCAATGGCTACGCCACCACCGCCGCCAAGTGCTTTATGGCCCACAACGCTGTGTCTAATGGCGCTGACGAGGTGGACATGGTCATTAACATCGGCTGGGCCAAGGAAGGCAAGTGGGCCGAGATCACCGAGGAGATCCACCAGATCAAGGAGCATTGCATGGGCCGCATTCTGAAGGTCATCATCGAGACCTGTCTGCTGACCGACGAGGAGAAGGTGCAGCTGTGCAAGTGCGTGTCCGATTCCGGCGCCGACTATATTAAGACCTCTACCGGCTTCTCCACTGCCGGCGCTACCTTTGCCGATGTGGAGTTGTTTGCCAAGCATGTTGCACCCCATGTGAAGATCAAGGCCGCCGGCGGCATTTCTTCCCTGGAGGACGCTGAAAAGTTCATCGCTCTGGGCGCTGACCGCCTGGGCACTTCCCGTATTGTCAAGATCGCCAAGGGCCTGGAAAACGACGGAACCTATTAAAATACGCTGTCATTGCGAGCCAGCGCGCACGCTGGCGTGGCAATCCCCAAGAAGTCTCCGGAAGGTCCGGGGGATCGCCACACCAGTCTGAGGACTGGTTCGCGATGACATGAAACTTTTGAAAAGGAGAAATACTATGTCCAATTTTGCTGTTACCCCCCATATCAATGTTGCCGACGAGATCGGCTTCGGCAAGACCGTTCTGATGCCCGGCGACCCTCTGCGCTCCAAGTTTATTGCAGAGAATTTCCTGGAAAACCCTGTGCTGGTGAACAATGTCCGTGGTGTCCACGGTTACACCGGCTACTATAAGGGTGTGAAGGTGTCCGTCATGGCTTCCGGCATGGGCATGCCCGCCATCGGCATCTACTCCCACGAGCTGTTCAATTTCTTCGGCGTGGAAAATATCATCCGTGTGGGCTCCGCCGGTTCCATCCAGGATCATATTAACCTGTATGACATCGTCATCGCCCAGGGCGCCTGCACCGACAGTAATTTTGCTGCCCAGTTCCATTTCCCCGGCACCTTCGCTCCCATCGCCAGCTACGAGCTGCTGAGCGAGGCGGTAAAGGCTTGTCAGGCCAATGGCGCCACCTATCATGTGGGCAATGTGAACTCCTCCGACGTATTCTACGGCGACCATGCCGAAGTGCCCGCAGGCCTGGACACCATCTACAATCAGAAGAAGATGGGCGTTATGGCTCTGGAGATGGAGGCTGCCGCCCTGTATATGAACGCTGCCCGCTATGGCAAGCGTGGCCTCTGCATCTGCACCATCAGCGACCACATCCTGAAGGGTGTGGAGACCACCGCTGCCGAGCGTCAGACCGCTTTCACTCAGATGATGAAGGTGGCCCTGGACGTGGCCGTGGCCATGGAGAACAAATAAAAGGCTTCTCCTTGAGGAGAAGCTGTCACCAAAGGTGACTGATGTGGTGTCTAATGCAAAACATACGGCTTTGGAATATACGCCGCTATGCGGCTACACCACATCCGACCTGCCTGGCGGCAGGCCACCTTCTCCTCAAGGAGAAGGCATGGGTACTGCTGTGACCGGGAAACAAATGGAGGTGTTTTTGTGACCGAAATCAAGCACTGCAGAATTGAACAGCTGCCTGTGAGTCACAAGTGTGAGCACGATGGCTACGAGTATTTCCGCCGGAAGTTCATCCCCTTTGGCGGTGCGAAAAATACCCTTGTCAGCGTCTATGAGATCCCGCCCGGAAAAGCCGCCTACCCTTACCACTACCACCACAAAAACGAGGAAACCTTCTATATCCTCAGTGGCGAGGGCATCTTGAAAACCCCGGAAGGGGAGCGGAAGGTGGCGGCGGGGGAACTGCTGTTTTTCCCCACCGGTCCGGCTGGTGCCCACAAGCTGACCAACACTTCTACAACGGAAAATCTGGTCTACATTGACTTTGATGTGGTCCACGATGTGGATATTGCCGTGTACCCGGATTCTGAAAAAATTGGCGTTTGGGGCATGGGCATCAACAAGATTTATCCCCAGTCCGCAGATGTGGACTATTATGACGGAGAATAACTCTATGAAACGAATTTTTTTAATTGTTTTGGACTCTTTCGGCATCGGCGCGATGCCCGATTCCGAGTCCTTTGGCGATGTGGGTGTGAACACTTTGGCATCCTGCGCCACTTCTTCGAAACTGCATATTCCTAACATGATTGCGGCCGGCTTGGGCAATATGGACGGCGTTTCCTGCCTGCCCAAGGTAGAAAATCCCACCGGTGCTTTCTGCCGCCTGTCGGAAAAATCCATGGGCAAGGACACCACCATCGGCCACTGGGAAATTGCGGGCCTGGTGTCGGAAAATCCGCTGCCTACCTATCCCGAGGGATTCCCGGAGGAAGTGCTGGAGCCTTTCCGTGCGGCCACCGGCCGGGGCGTGCTGGCCAACGCTCCCTGGAGCGGCACCGCTGTGCTGGATGAATTCGGCGAGGAGCATATGCGTACCGGCGACCTGATCGTCTACACCTCTGCCGACTCCGTGTTCCAGATCGCTGCTCACGAGGACATCGTTCCTCCCGAGCAGTTGTACGAATACTGCCGCATCGCCCGGAAAATCCTCACCGGCAAGCATGGCGTGGGCCGTGTGATTGCCCGTCCCTTTGTGGGCACCGGTAAGGGTAATTTCCAGCGTACCGCCAACCGTCATGATTTCTCTCTGGAGCCTCCCAAGGAGACCCTGCTGGATGCCATCAAGGCCTCCGGTCTGGACAGCATTGGCGTGGGTAAGATCTATGATATTTTCGCCGGTATCGGCACCACGGAGCATGTGTACAACCAGTCCAATGCCAACGGCATGGAGCACACCACGAATTATGCTGCCAAGGATTTCCAGGGCCTGTGCTTTGTGAACCTGGTGGATTTTGACATGGTCTATGGCCACCGCCGCAATATTGACGGATATGCTCAGGCGCTTTCTGAATTTGATGCCTGGCTGGGCGATTTCCTGCCCACGCTGCACGAGGACGATCTGGTCCTCATCACCGCCGACCACGGCTGTGATCCCGGCTACACCGCTACCACCGACCACACTCGGGAGCATGTGCCGCTGCTGATTCTGGGTAAGGCTGTGAAGCCTGTGAATTTGGGCACCCGGCATGGTTTCTGTGACATCGCTGCCACGGTGGCAGAACTGCTGGATGTGGATCTGGAAACCTCCGGCGTCAGCTTTGCGGAGGAAATTCTATGACCTATGAAAAACTGTGTGAACTGGCCAAGGAGGCCATGACCCATTCTTATTCGCCCTATTCCGGCTTTAAGGTGGGTGCGGCACTGCTGTGCAAGGACGGCACAGTGTACACTGGCTGCAACATCGAGAACGCCTCTTATACCCCCACCATCTGCGCAGAGCGCACCGCCATCTTCAAGGCGGTGTATGATGGCCGCCGGGATTTTGTGGCCATTGCGGTTTGTGGCGGCAAGGATGGTGTGATCACCGGGCAGTTCCCGCCCTGCGGCGTTTGCCGGCAGGTGATGCGGGAGTTCTGCGGGGATGACTTTAAGATCCTGATGGTCAATCCGGAGGGATATGAGGAAGTCACCCTGGCTCAATTACTGCCGTATAGCTTCAGTGTATCCAATATGCAATAAAAAAACCGGCAGCGTATTGATATGTACCCCCAATACTGGACACCCAGTATTGGGGGTATTTTCATGAAGTACAGCTATGAGTACAAGAAAATGTGTGTGGATCTATATCGGCAAGGGAAATGGCCGGACACGCCTGCAGGAGTAACAGCGAGAAGATT
>JBGVMD010000041.1:0-4530 GCA_045124575.1 Faecousia sp. | reverse complement strand
ACAGGATGGTGTGGGGATCCCCCGGTAACGAGGAAATACTTGTCCCAAACGCATCGTTTCGTTGCATCTTTCATCCGGGGGATTGCCACGCCAGTGTGAGCACTGGCTCGCAATGACATGGAGGAACAGCCCGATAAACTGCAATTTGTCCGTTTCTTGACAGTGGGGGAATGGACCTGTATAATATATATGAAAAAAGGGAGATTTTTCCGCTTTTTATAAAAAATAAGGAGTGTTAACGGTTATGGATGCAAAATATGAAGCCCTATTTACCCCCTGGAAGGTGGGTAATGTGGAGATCAAGAACCGCATCGTCATGTGCCCCATGGGCGGCACAAGCCTGTTTGGCTGGTTTGAGCTGACCGGCTGTGGCTTTGACAAGGAGGCTGCCAAGCTGTTTTTGGAGCGGGCCCAGAACAATGTTGGTCTGATTATCCCCGGTATCGCCCCTCTGCGGGATACCTTCTGGGGCAAGTGGCTGTGGCAGAATCCCAAGATGTTCAAGGAACTGAAGGAATTTATGGACGAGATCCATAAGACCGGCGCCAAGCTCTTCATTCAGCTGACCGCCGGCATGGGCCGCTCCTGGGCCATCACCGAGCTGGTTGGCCCCCTGCATAAGAATAAGTTTACCCGGGCGCTGATTAAGCCCATTCTGGATACCAGCCACGAGCTGGCTTCTCCTTCTGCCCAACCTGCCCGCTGGGCGCCGGACATCATCTGCCCCGAAATGACCAAGGAGCAGATCCACGAGATCATCGAGGCTTTTGCCAAGACCGCCAAGCTGTGTAAGGATGCCGGCGTTGACGGTGTGGAGGTTCACGCTGTCCACGAAGGCTATCTGCTGGATCAGTTTGCCATCGAATTCTTTAACAAGCGTACCGATGAGTATGGCGGCAGCTTTGAAAACCGCTACCGCTTCGCTGCCGAGGTGGTCAAGGCCATTAAGGAGTCCTGTGGCGATGATTTCCCCGTGTCCCTGCGCTACTCCGTAGAGTCCAAGCTGAAGGGCTTTGCCGAGGGCCTGGTGCCCGGTGATACCGCTCCCGAAATGGGCCGTACCATGGAAGAGTCCGAGCGGGCTGCCAAGTACCTGCAGGATGCCGGCTACGATATGCTCAACGCCGACAACGGTACTTACGACTCCTGGTACTGGGCACATCCGCCGATGTACATGCCCCAGAACTGCAATCTGGACGATGTGGCCCACATTAAGAAGTTTGTGGACATTCCCGTGGTCTGCGCCGGACGTATGGAGCCGGAGGATGCCGCCAAGGCCATCGCGGAGGGTCGTATCGACGGCATGGGCGTTGCCCGTCAGTTCCTGGCGGATCCCCAGTGGATCACCAAGCTGATCGAAGATCGCCTGGAGGACATCAAGCCCTGCATCTGCTGCCACTCTGGCTGCTTCAATTTCTCCTCTTCCAAGGGTCATTACAACACCCAGGACTTGACCGATACCATGGGCCTGGCCCGCTGCGCCATCAACGCAGAAACCATGCAGTCCAAGAAACATTACATCGAGCCTGCCAAGAAAATCAAGAATGTGGCCGTCGTCGGTGGTGGCATTGGCGGCATGGAGTCTGCCATTGTGCTGGCAAAGCGTGGCCACAAGGTGACGCTGTACGAGAAGAGCGACAAGCTGGGTGGCGTGTTCATCGCTGCTGCAGCCCCTTCCTTCAAGGAGAAGGACAGAGATCTAATCGCATGGTATCGCCGTGAGATCTGCAAGTACCCCTCCATCACGGTCAAGCTGAACACCGAGATCACCGATGTGGCTGCTTTGGCTGCCGATGAGATCATCGTTGCCACCGGCTCCCGTGCCAACCGCATCCCCGTTCCCGGCGTGGAAAAGACCATCCAGGCTGTGGATTTCCTGCTGGGTAAGCATGAGGTGGGCGAAAATGTCACCATCATCGGTGGCGGCCTCACCGGCTGTGAGATCGCTTATGAACTGTTCCTGCAGGGCAAGAAGCCTACCATCGTGGAGATGCAGGACGACCTGATTACCACCCCCGGCATTTGCCTTGCCAACACCAGTTTCCTCCGGGACTTCTTCAAGGCCAATCATGTGCCTGTGCACCTGGAGACCGGCGTGAAGGAAATCAAGGACGGCGCGGTTGTGGTGGCCGACAAGGAAGGCAAGGTATTTGAGATCCCTGCCGACAATGTGATTTTGTCCGTTGGCTACAAGCCCCAGCCCCTGGCACACAATGAAAAGGCCAAGAACATCCATGTGATTGGCGACGCCAACAAGGTGGGCAATCTGCGTACCGTCATCTGGGGCGCCTGGGACGTGTGCATGAAGCTGTAAATTGTTGTTTACAAGTTTTGTGTCATTCCGAGCCAGTGTGCACACTGGCGCACTCCAGAGTGGCCTCTCTTGCCCCTTCGGGGCAATTCACCTCCTGGGAATCCCCCGGATAGAGGGGGGGACGATCGAAAACTAGTCCCATACCTTTGGGGATTGCCACACCAGTGACATCGGTCACTGGTTCGCAATGACATCTCTTTTTAGCGCTGTAAACAACAATTTATATTTGGAAGAAAGGACGATTTATATGATTTTAACTGCCGAACAGCAGGCAATTTTGGATGGTTCCAAGGGCGAAGTGCAGGCCAAGGTCATGAAGACCCTGGTGATGTACGGCGAGGCCTTTGGCGCTGACAAGCTGGTGCCTGTGACTTCTACTTATAACCATCTGGTCACTTCCTTTGGCCTGAAGATGATGAAGCCCGTCTTTGACCTGATGCAGCAGCTGATCGACGCCGGTGCGGTTTCTCAGCAGCAGTTCTCTGTGGACCCCCGTCCTGTGGACAAGAATGTGCCTGCCAATTTTCTGCAGAAGCTGATCTTCAACAAGATTATGTACGCTACCCAGGAAAGCTACGAAGGCCAGCTCAAGGAACTGGGCCTGATGAACGAAGATGCATTCACCTGCGCCTGCTATCTGGATCAGATGGGCAACAAGCCCCAGAAGGGCGATGTGCTGAGCTGGGCAGAGTCCTCTGCCGTGGTGTATGCCAACTCTGTGCTGGGCGCTCGGTGCAACCGCAACTCCGGCATTATGGACATCATGGGCTCCATTGCCGGCTTCGTGCCCAACTTCGGCCTGCTGACCGACGAGGGCCGCAAGGCCACCTGGATCGTCAAGGTGGAATGCAAAAAGAAGCCTGAGGCACAGCTGCTGGGCTCTGCCATCGGCATGAAGGTCATGGAAGATGTGCCTTATATCACCGGCATGAGCAAGTGGCTGGGCACTGAGCTCAATGACGAAAATTGCGCTTATCTGAAGGATTTCGGCGCAGCCACTGCGTCCAATGGTGCTGTGGGTCTTTATCACATTGAAAATCTGACTCCCGAGGCCAAGGAGCAGGGCGCCGGTTTGATGGCAGAAGGCGCTCGGGTTTATGTGATTGATGACGCCGAACTGGAGCGGGTCAAGTCTGAGTATCCCGTCATGTGGAAGAATCCCGATGCCAAGCCCAAGCTGTGCTTCGTGGGCTGCCCCCACATGAGCCTGCAGCAGCTGATCGACTGGACGGTGGCCGTGGAAAAGGGCCTGAAGGAAGCCGGCAACAAGAAGGTGCTGATTCCTACTGTCTTCACCACCGCCCCCGGTGTGCAGAAGGAATTTGAGAAGACGGAGTATGCCGCCCGCCTGAAGGCCACCGGTATCATTTTGTCTTACATCTGCCCGCTGATGTATATGAATAATCCCCTGTGCAAGGCCATGCCTGTTATGACCAGCTCCAACAAGCTGCGTACCTATACCACCGCCCGGTACTATACCGAGGCAGAGATTCTCGAGAAGATCACGAAGGGAGGCAAGTGATATGAAAGAATTTACCGGTCGTGTTATTGCCCCCGGCACCGTCACTGCATCGGCGCTGGTATCCCATGGCGGTCTGAACACTTTGGCATCCTTCCAGGGTGCGCTGCAGTTTGGCGACAAGAAGGCCACCTGCGGTGATCAGAACAACCCCGACCTTTATAACAAGGAAATGGCTGGAAAGGCCCTGTGCCTGCCCCAGACCATTGGCTCTACCACCGGCGGTTTGGTGCTGTACTGCGCCTGCGCCATGGGCCGTCAGCCTGCCTGTATGCTCTTTAGTAAGCCCATCGACAGCCTTGCGGCCGCTGGCTCCATTCTGGCCTCCGTTTGGCTGGATGGCATTCAGATGCCCGTCGTTGACTCTTTGGGCGAAGAATTCCTCGATTATGTGAAAGAGGGTATGACCATTACCATTAAGGATGGCGGCATCGTCTGCGTGGAATAATCACATAACAATGGCCGCCGTGTAAACGGCGGCCATTTAAGTTGGAATTTATCGGGCAGATGCCGATCCCTAAGGAGGGTGTCATTGCGAACCATTCCGCAGAATGGTGTGGCAATCCCCAAAGGTATGGGGTTACTTTTTCGGTAGGTTCCCCCTTGAAACTGGGGGATTCCCACGCCAGTTTGAGAACTGGCTCGGAATGACAGCGTTTATTAGGCTGCACCACCCACTGCCCGATAAACTGAAATT
>JBGVMD010000040.1:0-17056 GCA_045124575.1 Faecousia sp. | reverse complement strand
GGCAGATGGAGCGCGCAGCGCGAGCCTCCCTTGTGTAAAGGGAGGTGGCCAAAATCTTTGATTTTGGTCGGAGGGATTGTAAAAAAACGACAATCCCCCAGCCAAATTGCCTGAAATCGGCAATTTGCCAGCCCCCTTTGCGCAAGGGGGCCTTTGGGCGCACCCCTCAGCATCTCGATAAACTGAAATTTGAAAGGATCGTCTATGATCAAATATCTACTTATCGACCTGGATGACACCATTTTGGATTTCCACAAGGCCGAGCGCATCGGCCTTGAAAATACGCTCCGTCACTACGGCGTGGAACCCAGCGCTGAAACGGTGGAACTGTATAAGCAAATCAACGCCGCCCACTGGCATGCTTTAGAAAAAGGCGAAATGACCCGCAAGCAGGTGAATGAAGGCCGCTTTGAAACCCTGTTCCGTCATTTGGGCAGGGAAGTGGACGGAGGCGAGTGCGCTGCTTACTACCTCTCCCAATTGGCAATGACCCACGATTACCTCCCCGGCGCGGAGGCTGCAATCATTTCTTTGTCGAAAAAGTATCGTTTGTTCGTGGCCAGTAATGGCAATTCTGTTGTTCAGTTCCTCAGACTGAGGGAATCCGGTCTGGAGGGGCATATTGAAAAGGCCTTCATTTCTGAGGCACTGGGTGAAAACAAACCGTCAAAAGCCTATTTTGACTTGTGCTTTGCCCAGATTCCGGATTTTGACCCCACGAAAGCCATGATGGTGGGCGACAGTCTGACCTCTGATATTCAAGGCGGCATCAATGCCGGCATCCCCACTTGCTGGGTCAATGTGTTCGGCAAGGAGAATACCACCCCCATCCACCCCGACTATGAGATCAGCTCCCTGACGGAGCTGGAAGCACTTTTGGAGCGTCTATGAAGCGAATCATCGACTTGTCAAACTATCCCCGTCGCAGCCATTTTGAATACTTCGGCCGCATGGCCTTTCCTTATGTGGGTCTGACCGCCAATGTGGATGTGACGAATCTTATCCGCTTTGCCAAGGAACATGGCGGTTCCACCTTCCATGCGGTGCTGTGGGCGGCAGCCAAGGCAGCCAACAGCATCCCGGAGTTGCGCCAGCGGATCCAAAACGGCCAAATCGTGGAATTTGATCACTGCAATGCCGGTTTCACCGTGGCCCGGGAGGATCATACCTTCTGTAACTGCGATGTGGAGACCCGCATGAGCCTGGAGGACTTTTTGAAAGATGCCCGGGTGCGGCAAGAGGAAGCGGCCCGCCATGAAGGCTTCGTCAACCCCGACGAGGATGAGATCGGTCAGATCTTTACCTCCTGCGTCCCTTGGGTGGAATTTACCCAGGTGGTGCAACCCGTGCCCAGCCCCGGCGATTGCAATCCCCGTATCGTCTTTGGCAAATATATCCGGGAAGGGGAATGTATCAAAATGCCCCTGCACATCCAGTGTAACCACGCGCTGGTGGATGGCTACCACATCGCCGAATTCTTCCGCATTTTCCAGCAGATCAACGACGAATTATTAAAGATGTATGTAAGCAGTGTCATTGCGGGTCCGTCAGGCCGTGGCAATCTCCCGCAGAAATCCCTCTGAGGTTTGTAAACATTACAGGAAATGGTGGAGGAGGTGCGTACTCAATATATGAAGCATTTTCGGATGAGTACCCGCTTCAATAAGCAGAGCCCCCAGGATTTTGGACTAACCTATCAACAGGGACGGTTCGTTTGTGAGCAAGATGGCTCACAGTGGGTTTCGCGCCAGCTATATGATTTTGGTTGGGGCAAGGAAAACGGTTTCTACAGAATTCCACTGGGCAATTTTGAGCAACTGATGGAGTTGGTTCAAGGAAAAGATAAAGAAGATGCCTATGGTGCAGCAGCGGTCATCATAGAAGAATACCCTACAGAGCTTAAACGGTATCTGTTAGACTTGATGCAGCATAAAGTTCGATTTTGGAACAGAAAAAGGTACAGAGTGCTAAACTGCATTTTTGCTTTGCATAGAGGTGTCAATTTGACATTCCAAGAGGGAATGCCAATCTCCACAGTTGAAGCAGAGCATCGACAGTGGAAAGAAATCGCACAGTTTTATTCTTCAAAATAACAAGAAAGAGGCCATGCAAACCGGTTGGTTTGCATGGCCTCATCATTATTGTAGTATTAGAAAATCGGAACCACAGCGCCTTCATAAGTGCTGTTGATGAACTCCTTTACAGCATCGCTGGTCAGTGCCTTCACCAAGGCCTGGATCTTCTCAGACGCCTCATTGCCTTCCTTCACCACCAAAATGTTGGCATAGGTCTGGGCGGCCACAGAAGCGGCATCCTCGGTGGCAATGGCGTCCTTGCCGGCGTTCAGACCAGCGGACAGAGCATAGTTGCCGTTGATGACGGCCAGGGCTACGCTGTCCCGCACATTGGCAATCTGGGCAGCTTCCATCTCAACGATGTCCAGATTCAGCTTATTTTCCACAATGTCCAGCGCAGTGGCTTCCACGCCCACGCCGTCCTTCAGCTTGATGATACCCTGGGCCTCCAGCAGCAGCAGCGCACGGGCGCGGTTGGAGCCGTCGTTGGGGATGGCGATCTTGTCGCCATCGGCCAGATCAGCGATGGAATTCTTATTGCCGGCATAGATGCCGAAGGGCTCGTAGTGGATGGAGGCAACGCTCACCAGGTGGGTACCCTGCTCAGCGTTGAAGGTGGTCAGATAAGGCTGATGCTGGAAGTAGTTGGCATCCACTTCGCCATCTTCGGTGGCGGTGTTGGGAACGACATAGTCATTGAACTTCTTGATGACCAGGGTATAGCCTTCTTTTTCCAGTTCCTGCTTGGCGATCTCCAGGATCTCAGCATGGGGGGTGGGGGAGGCGGCAACCACGATGGTCTTTTCGTCCGTGTTTTTGCCGCAACCGGCAAACAGGCCAAGGGTCAGCACCAGAGTCAGAATAATAGCAGTGATCTTTTTCATAATCTATTTCTCCTTTTCGTTAATTACGATTTTTCAGCCGCTTATCGCAGGCGGCAGACAGCTTTGTGCCAATGCTTTGGAAAATCTGTACCAAAATCACCAGGCCGATGACGGCGGCCCACATGACGATGGGGCGGAAGTTATACAGGCCGTAATCTACAGCTAATTTGCCGAGTCCGCCGCCGCCGATGATGCCGGCCATGGCGCCGTAGCCCAAAATGGTGGTCACGGTAATGGTGCCGCCGGAAATCAGGCTGGGCAGGGCTTCGGGCAGCAACACCTTTGTGATGATCTGCCAGGTGGAAGCGCCCATGGACTGGGATGCTTCAATAACGCCCCGGTTAACTTCCCGCAGGGAACTTTCTACCATGCGCGCCACCAATGGGAAAGCGGCGATGACCATGGGGGGGATGGTGGCAATGGTGCCGATTTTGGTGCCCACGATGATCTTGGACAGGGGGAAGGCGATGATCATGAGGATCAGGAAAGGCACGCTGCGCAGCAGATTGATGACCATATTGATGATCTTCATCACCCAGCCGGGGAGGGGCCGAATGCCGCCCTTTTCACCGGTGACCAGCAGCACGCCTAAGGGCAAGCCGATCACATAGGAAAACAGCACCTGCAGCGCCAGCGAGTATAGGCTCTCCCACACGGCGAAGAGGTATTCGCTTTGCAAAATCTGCAGCTGTTGGGCCACCTTTACAGGGTCGGAAAACAGATCAAACATTTCTTGCCACCTCCTCTGCGGTGACACCCTGGTAGGAATTCAGAAAATCCAGAGCAGTTTGTTTTTCGTGGAGTTCGGCAGGCAGGCTGATGAGCATGGTGCCGAACATCTTGCCGTCCACATTCCGGGTGTCCGCACCCAGGATGCTGACGAGAATTTGTTTCTTTGCCGCCAGAGAAGCGATGACCGGCTCTTCCACCATGGTGCCGTTAAAGGCGATGCGGGCCACCGGGCCGTCCCAGTGGGAGAGGGGAAGGGCCTTCACCGGGGACACCAGCCGCCGGCCGGCCTTGGTGCGGGGATTGGAGAACACCTGCTCCACTGCGCCGATTTCTGCTACTTCGCCGTGATCCAGAATGGCCACCCGGTGGCAGATCTGCTCAATGACGGACATCTGATGGGTGATAATGATCACGGTGATTCCCCGCTCCCGATTGATCTTCTGCAGCAGAGAGAGAATGCTTTCCGTGGTTTGGGGGTCCAGTGCGGAAGTGGCTTCGTCGCACAGCAGCACCTCCGGATCGGAGGCCAATGCTCTTGCGATGGCAATGCGCTGCTTCTGACCGCCGGACAGCTGCACCGGGTAGGCATCTGCCTTGTCCGGCAGTCCCACGGTTTCCAGCAGCTCCATGGCCTTGGCTTTGGCGGCTTTGCGGCTGATACCGGCCAGCTCTAAGGGGAAACAAATGTTGTCCAGCGCGGTGCGCTGATCCAGCAGATTAAAGCTTTGGAAGATCATGGAGATCTTGCGCCTCTGCAACCGCAGCTTTTTGGGGCTGAGGGTCATTAAGTTTTGACCATCAAATAAGATTTGTCCTGCCTCCGGCCGTTCCAGCAGATTGATGCACCGCACCAGGGTGCTCTTGCCGGCACCGGACAGACCGATGATGCCGAAAATTTCGCCCTTTTCAATTTCCAGTGATACATCCTGCAGCGCCGAAACTTGGGTGTCGCCGGATCCAAAGGTCTTGGACAAATGGGCAATTTCAATCATTGCCATCTTCATTCCTCCTATCAAAAAAAGAAAGCCGTCCTTGTACATACGCACAAGGACGGCCATAATAACCGTGTTACCACCTTGATTTACAATTGCCTCACAGCAACTGCCTTACGGAGTACCAACATACCCCTGCGCTTTAACGGGCGCACCCGTCACAGACTACCTATCGCCTGTGCGGCTCCGAGACCATGTTCGACCTACCTATCCGTACCCCCTCACACCAACCGGGGTTCGCTGAACGGCATCCTTAGGCTTACTCTTCTCTTCACTGCCTTTGTATTCAAGAATTGTCCCAATTTTAGCAGATAATCCGCCACTTGTCAACACATATTTTTCTACTACGGACAAATGTTAGGAGATTCCGGTGATACTCAGACTTTCCACAACTTCCTGCCCTCTTTTGGTCAGTGCAACAGATCCGTGAACAGGCCATTTTTCATACAACTCTGCCGGATAGGGGCCTACCGGTGCACCATAATCGAGGGAAATTAAACCCTTGCGTTCCAGGTGCATCAAAATGGCGCTGTATTCTTCTAAAGAATATGCTTCGCCCTCAGGGTAGAAGGGTGTCATATCGTCTGCCTTCCGGGCCACCGGAAGAAAAGCATAGATTGCCAGCTCCTGTAAAAAGTCCACTTCACCTCGGGTCAGTTCCAATACTTTTGCGCATCCGCCGCAGCTGCCACCGCAACCACCGCCGCAATTGTTGCAACCCATAGGCCGCCTCCTTTCGTTTTTGATATTGTACCCCAAAACCATCCCCGACGCAATAGGAATTTGGCTGTCAGTAATCAACCGCCGCCCGGATTGGGCGGCGGTTGATACTTTATACTTCATATTCCATTTCATTCAGGAATTTTTCCAGCTTGTCTCTGGCTCGCTGAATTTCGGTTCGGTCCTGTTTCTTCAGTGCCCGGTCAAACTCCATCATAGCACGGTCAATGGCTACACGTGTTTCGCCTGTGGCTTCCTCATATAGCCGTTCACCACGGAGCAGAACGAGCCGGTTGGGCTCTTCATCTCTGGGATTCTGCTTGAGGTACTGCAGGGTCTCCATTCGCTTTTCGGCTTCTTTCTGAGACAGACGACTCTTGCTGCCCTGGATTAGAATTTTCCGGCGGAGCTTGGAAGAATGGACATAAACCTCCACCTCCAGCAGGGAATTGACATCATAGGTGTAGGTGATATCAACCGATTCCTTGCCCTTAGGGCCTGCCGGGACGGGGACGGACAGCTCTCCCAACAGCAGATTATTCTGGGACATGCGGCACTCTCCCTGCAGGATTTTGACGGTAATCCGGGTCTGGTTATCGTGGGCGGTACATACCGTTTCCGTGCGGCTGACGGGGATTACCGTATTGCGCTCGATGATGGGTAGGTAATGTCCCGGCTCTTCAAACACGCCGTTATCCACCATTACTTCCGTTCCTAGGGTGAACGGGCAAACATCTGTCAGCACAACCTCCTGAATTTCCTTATCCCGAGATTTCATGCCGCACTGCAATGCGGCACCAATCGCCACGGCCTCGTCGGGATTGACACCGAAGCTGGGAATGCGTCCGAAAAGCTTGGCGACAAATCTTTGAACCACGGGCGATTTGGTTGCGCCGCCCACCAGCACGATCTGATCAATTTCGTTCAGACTGACACCCGCATCTCGAAGGCTGCGCTCAATGGGCTTGCGCAGCCGGTCCAGCAGGGGAGCGCAGGCCCGCTCATACTCTTCGAAGGACAAGCGGAGAATGTGCATCTGTCCATTGACTGCGCAGCACATCATGACTTCATTACTGTGGGAGAAGGCACATTTGCAGTTCTCTGCATTCTTGCGTATCTCGCTGCGGGTCTTTAGATCCAAATTTTCTGGGGCAATGCCGGCACTTTCCAAAAACAGGTTATACAGCACATCGGTAAAGTCCTCGCCGCCGATAAAATTATCACCGGCAATGGCATGGACTTCCATAATGGGATTGTACAGCTCGAGAATGGACACATCGAAGGTGCCACCCCCCAAATCAAACACCAAATACCGGGAATCCTTTTGCTCCATCATGCCGTGGGCAATGGCAGCAGCAGTGGGCTCGTTGATGATACGCACCACATTCAGTCCCGCCAGTTCACCGGCCCGCTTGGTGGCCTTGCGCTGCAAGTCATTGAAGTAGGCGGGGACGCTAATGATGGCATCTGTCACCGGTTGGCCCAGATAGCTTTCGGCGTCTTCTTTCAGGCTTCGCAGAACCAGGCTGGACAGCTCCTCGGCTCGCAGTTTCCAGCCGCCGAGAACATACTCCCGGTCCGTACCCATACTGCGTTTAAAGACGCTGGCGCTTTCCAAGGGATGCAGCATGGCGCGCTCCTTGGCGGAACGGCCTACATAGACCGTTCCCTTGCTGTCCACACTGACCACGGAGGGTGTTAAGTTTTCTCCCAGGCGGTTGGGGATGATCTCCGCCTTTCCGTTTCGGAAGCAGGCAACCAAGGAATTTGTAGTGCCCAAATCAATTCCGATTAACATTTACTTTCTTCCCTTCTTTTTCAGGCGCAGATGGCCGGAAACAAAATCCAAATCATCCGGCCATTTTGCTTTGCCTTCGGTGTAGAGTTTTTTGGCATGTTCCGTATTGCCCAAGATCTCTTCAATCTGTGCTTCGTAAATATCCGCATCTTTGCAGCTGCCATACTCACAGAAGTGGCATAGAGGCAGCTTCCTGGTGTTGGCCAGTTCCGTTTTGGCTTCCTCAGTTCTACCCAGAATTGCCAGCATCAGGCTACGGCGGCTGCGATACAGCGGCTCATCTGTCAGACTTTGGGCAAGTGTGGTATCCAGGAGACTCAGTGCCTTTCGTGCGGCACCTTTGGCGGCATCGTTCTTGCCCATATGCCAGTAGGCAAGCGCCAGGAGACTAAAGGCATGGTCGTCGCTGGGGTTGAAACGGACGCGCTGATTCAAAATCTCGGCTTGTCTGGAATAATTTTGCTCAAGTTCTGCCAGCTGCAGCCGGAAATCCTGCACCTGTCTAAAGGGCAGCTTATGTTTTGCAGGACCCATAGCAAAGGCTGCTCTGAACAACTTTCCCTGCAGAAGAAGTAGCCTTCCGTTGGTAGATGCCCAATTGGGGTCCTTTGGAAGATTCAGCTTCCAGAAATCCAGTACCTGCCTGGCCCGAACCCACCATCCTGCCTGGCAGCAGATATCAAATTGCAGCTGGAAGGCACTGCCAAAATGATAGCGGCTTGCGGCATCCTGTACAAAGGCAAGGGCTTCTTCAAACCGCCCCATGCGCCGCAGCACCTTGGCCTTATGCTCCACCATGGGATCGAAGGGGCGGTCATATTCTTCCATGATGGCCAGCGCCTGATCCAGCAATTCCAGGGTTTGGGAATTGTTGCCCTGGGCTTCAGCAATAAAGGCCAGTCCACGGTAACCGTCAATATCCTCAGAATCCATTTCCAGCTCCTTCAGGTAGTAACGTCGTGCACCGTCCCAGTCGCCCAGTTGACGCTTGCAGGTGGCGGCATAGAAATACAGCTCGGCAGTCTTTTGGTTTTCCAGCAGTTTTTCGTAATAGGTGAGTGCTTCCTGGGCATGCAGATTCAGATTCTCGTAGTAAAGGTCGGCCAGACCGCGTAGCGCAACAGAAGAATTGGGGTTCTTTTCTGCAAGCGCTTGATACATCCGAATGGCATCTGCCTGCAATCCGCCCTGCTTCAGCACCCATGCCTTGTAGGAAAGCAGATCAGTATCATGCTGATTTGCTTCAAGACCCTTGTCGACCAGTTCCAGGATGGTCTGGCGATTTCGCTCTTGGCTGACATCCAGCTGATTACCGGTCAGCACGGCCAGGTGATAGTAAAGCTCCGCTTTCCACATCATGTCTTCGCCGGCTTCTACCCGCTTTTGCAGGGTGCGATATTGCTTCAAGGCACCCCTGGTGTCCTTCTTTTCCAGTTCCGTCAGCTCTGCCCGGATGAAGTCGGTGGAGATATCCACAGGTGCATTGTTCTCTTTCAGGAAATCCAGAATCTCGTGAACACCCTCAAAGATCTCGTTGCGGATCAAAATCTGCATTTTCAGAAGGTACATGCTCAGGTCATTGCCCTGAAAAGCCAACGCACGATTCACCGCATCAAATGCTTCCCGATCTCGGTGCAGCTGATATAGGCTCATTGCGGTCAGCATTTCGGCGAACCAGGAACCGGGAGATACCTGGAGCAAACGCTGGAATATTTCAATGGCGTTGGTATAATCGCCGGAGGAGAACAGAATCTTGCCCATAACGGACAGGGCTTCCACATCCTCAGGCGCTCCAGCCATAGCCTGCTCAAATTTTACCTTTGCTTCCGCTACACGGACCAGCTGCATCAGGCAGCTGCCCTGAATCTGCAGTATTTCAGGCAATCTTGCCATGCGTTTCCGGGTCTCCACAGTACCGTCGTCTGTCATGCTCCGCAGTACCGTTTCCAGGGTTTGCAAATAGGGCAAAGCCTCTGCAAATTTGTTGGTGTTATAGTAGAGTTTGCCCATCAGGTTGTGGTAAGCATAGACATCTTCATAATGGGGATCAATTTTATTTGCCAGTGCCATGGCATCCTCTACCCGTTCGTTTTGGACATAGCACCAGGTAAGTTCAATCATATTGTTGAAATCTGCGGGATTTTCTGCGTAGGTAGCCTCTCTTTGGAGGATCAGCTGTCCGTTCCAGGATTTTAATAATTCCACGGTTTGCGCCATCAGCATGGGGTTTTCACTGCTGTTGTGCAGAATCTCGTAGGCATATTCTTTTGCCTCGTGATACCGCTCCTTCGCAGCAAGACACTTGGCATAGATAATCCTGGCGGTGTTGTTCTTCGGTTCAAATTCCAGGAAATGGGAGGCAAGCTGCTCTGCTTCCTCAAAATTTTCGTCCTCGAAGCAGATTTCTGCCCAGCTCATACACAGCATGGAATTGGTTGGATGGGCCGCAACCAGGCTGCGGAAGCCATCCCGGCCTTCCTGCCCATGGCCGGTTTCCATGAGATAGCGGTATCGCAGACCGTCGCCGTAGGGATGCCGCTCAGACAGCGCATCCATCTGGTCCAGAATGGTGCCGATCTCATTGAGCGGAACTTGGCTGGCCTGGAAATAGAGCCTGCGGTAAGTATCGCAATCGGCGCCATTGATGCCGGGTGTAAATAAGTCATAATCCAGTGCAGGGTCCAGACGGATGCCCGGAATGATGGCGTGATCTATAAACTCCCTGGGCCAGGTTTCGTAGAGTTCCTCCGTTCTCTGGCTGAATGCAAAAGTTGCATCCAACACATTCCAAACCGGTTTTGGCAGGAAATAGTTCTCCAGAAGGAACTGCAGTAGCGCCTCCTCGGCGGCGGGGCGAGTGTCCAAGCCGATGCACACATCAGTTTCCATAAGTTCCTTCCAGTTCTTGGGGTCAATGCGAGCAGAATAGTCCTCGTACAGTTTTACAACGGCCTCTATCCACAGGCCCACAGGACTTTCGTCCCGAACAGGCACGGTATCAGCCAGGTCTGCATTCGCCAGCGCTTCTTCATAGGCTAAACGCAGCGCCTTGAATTCCTCAGGCTTGTCCTCGGGATTTGTTTGGCGCAGTTTCTGACGGTAGGCATCCGTGATGGCCTTTTTATCTTTGGTGGGCTGAATGCCCAAAATAAACCAATCCATACATCCTGTCCTCCTTTTGAGAAACATTTTTAAAATAAATCCTATATTTTTGTAATCATATTTTATCAAAACACTGCCCAAAGTGCAATAGCAGAAAATAAGCTAGAGAATTCTACCAAACGAACTATACTGAAGGGAAGTGGTAGCGAACCCTAAGGAACAGCCCTCGGCTACTACAATAATTGCAGTGGTCGGGGACTGCTGTCTGCGTATCGAATGAAGCTTAACGACGGCTACTCATTCAGTAGTTTTCTTATCTGTTGCGTAGGTATCCTTTTGGCTACAGCCAGCGCGGCCGCCACCTGCACAGGCGCAGGCACACGCACAGGCGCAACCGCCTCCACGCCCTCCGGATCGGCCACTGGAGCTTCTGGCATGATATCGCCGTCTAGCCCGGATATAGCCGGGATTGGTTCGGCCATACATATGGACATGAGCGCCATACTCCGTAATAAATCCTCTGCCCCTTCCATAGGACACATAGCAGTCTACGATATATACTTCCGCAATGATGAGCAATGCCGCGCCAAAACAGCAGGCGAAAAGGACACCATTTTTGTCTCCCTTCAGCTCATTATATGCGCCGTCATCGTCAAAAGGATAATACTTCACTGTCTGGCAGCCGGCGAAATCATTTGCACCATACTGGATGTTCATTTTGTGGTACTCGCCGTAGTCCAGACTTCCGGTTTGGACATAATCGCTGGAGTCTTCCATTTGCCAAACAAATTGAAAATTTTTGACTTGGATGGCATTGAACCAGCTGGGAACAAATTCATAGAAATAGCCGGACTCATTCTTACAGAGCACATCCTTCTGGTTTGCCTTGAATGAGAATTCAATCACATCGCCGCCAAGATATGCCTGCTTAAAATCAAGCCGCAAAGAGACATAGTCATCTTCGGTGTGCTTGCTGTAAGTGAGAATATTACTGGAGACACTATTTGGGTAAACGGTGAAATTGCTGTTTGCCATACCGATTTCCACCCAAGTCAGCGCTTCGGAGGTATCCAGTGCCTCCCATACCAGGCGGTATTCAATATCCAGGCTGCCATCATCCAAAGGTTGCACTGTCACATGATACTGATGGATCACGTCTTGGGGCTTGGGCTGATACCGAATACCAAGGAAGATTAAGCCGGTCTGCACAATTACGATTACCACCAACAAAATGGTGTATCCAACCGGGAAAGTCCGCTTGGCTCTAAGCTTTTCCTCTTTCTTCAGCTGATTTTCGGTCTTCTCTTTCATTTGGCCGCACCTCCTTTTCCGTTTCTAAAGGGGCACCGCAACGCCTGCGCTTCCGACATATTCCGCAGGCTCTTGCACATGGGATGATTCCAGATTTTCTTAAACGGATCGGTGAGGATATTGCCCAAACCACTATCCCCACCCAACCAGCTTTGGCAGGGGACAACGGTGCCATCCGGTGCAACCGCCATATTGCTCAGGCAAGCGCCACACATAGGCACATTTATGCCCAAATTATCCAGCTTATCCGCTGCAATCAGGCCGGGGGAGGTGAAGTCCATTTCCATATCATTCTCGTTGCAGAACGCCTTGGCGGTCCTCACGATTTGGAACAGTTCCTCCGAACTGAGATCATATTCTTCGTGATTGATGCCTGCCATACCCGTGCAGATTAGACCGCTGACCGTGACAAATCGCACGCCCAAAGAATGGATGAATGCCAAAGTTTCTTCGTAGTCCGCGTTTTTCTTGCACAGGGGCGTGTTAACGCTGATGTCCAATCCTGCGGCCACCGCATTGCGAATACCCTGAATGGTATCGGTGTGGTGCTTGCTGCCGACGAGGGCGTTGTGGATATCTTCGTCGTGGGAATAGAGGGTCACCTGCAGGCTGTCAAGGCCTGCTTCTTTCAGTTGCTGTACCAATTCCGGCGTGAGATTTACGCCGTTGGTGTTCAGCCGGGTCACCATCCGCTTGGCATAGCCAACCAGCTCGGTAATGTCCGCCCGCTGGGTAGGCTCGCCACCGGTGAAGGTCACCATGGGCACTCTGGCGGCGTCCAGACGATCAATGGCCCGCTTCCATTCCTCTGTCGTCAGCTCCTTGACCTTGCCCATTTCCTGGCCAGCTGCATAGCAGAAGATACACTTCTGATTGCACTGCCAGGTGCCACAAGAATCGCTCATGGCGCTGACCATTAGATCCATTCGGTGGGGTGCGGTCATATTATTCCGGTAAGCTCGGATGGACAGCTTTTCAATCTCCGCGTCCGGATCATTGCCTCTTGCCACGGAAAACAGCACATCCAGCAGATCATCCAGATCTTCTTCAATGTCCTTTTGCGGTACAGTGGGATATACCTTGTGGACGTTTCGAATGGTGCGATCAATGATAGCATTTTCCGCTGCCTCTGAGATGGGCTTGCCGTCGAATTTGTTGACCTCCTTCATGAAGTTCGACAGAATCAAGGCCCAGGAGTAGCCCAGGGGGAGCAGATAGTAGCCGTTGAGGATCACGATATATGCACTAGAACGAAACAAACGAAATCTCGGCGGGATCAGATGAATCCGCACCACACCCGGTCCTTCCGGGTTAAATGTACAGTGGCTCACGCCATTTTTATATTCACGGTACTGGGCAATCTTGTTTGGGATACCCATAGTAACCCTCCTTATGAATGAAAAACCTGGATGTCATTTTTATTTATTGCCGGTGGGGATGTAAGGACGAATGGCGTTGGCCACGTTATAGATGGGCATGGTCTGCACCCAAACACGGCCGGGGCCGGTGAGCACAGTGTTGAAAATACCTTCGCCGCCAAAGAGGATATTTTTGGCGCCGGAAACAGACTGGATGTCCATTTGAACGGAGGGCTCGAAGCCTGCCACATTGCCGGTATCCACGATCAGCTGTTGACTAGGCTTCAACTCATACTCGATCAGGTCGCCGTCGATCTCCACAAATGCCAAACCGCTGCCGGAGAGCCGTTGCATGATGAAGCCCTCGCCGCCAAAGAGGCCGGCGCCTATCCGCTTCTGGAAGTGGACGGAAAGATTCACACCGGCTTCCGATGCCAGAAAAGCGCTCTTCTGCACGATCATTTCTCTGCCTGGGCCGATCTCCAGCACTTTAATCTCACCGGGGAAGCTGGAGGTAAAGGCGATCATACCGTTGCTGCCCCGGGCGGTATAGTGATTTTGGAACATACTCTCACCGGAGAAAGCCTTAGAGAACATTTTGCCCAGGCCGCCTCCCTTGGTCTCCATCTGCATATTGGGACTCATCCAAGCCATGGAGCCACGCTCGGTAATCATCTTCTCCCCATTTTCCAAATAGCAAATGACGACGGGAAAACTCCCGCCCTTAATTTCATACTTCATTTTTCCTTCCTCCAAACATTATTTTACAAGCATATTTTCAGAATGCCTGCGGCAATTGAAATCAAAATGATGGGCACCAGCAATGCGATACCGCCGGCAAACACCACGCAGATGATCAGCACAGGAAGTGCCGCAACCATCAAAATCCCGGCGGCGATTTTTGCCACACCCCAGGTCAGCTTGAACATAAAGCCAATGGACTTTATGAGCAGCCAAATAAAAATTGCAACTGTTAGAATTTTGAACATTTCGTTTCCTTTCTTTTAGGTGCGCTCAAAACCTTGATACCGAGTGCCCTGGTGGGTCAGCATTCCTCTGTCCCCAATGGCCATTTCATTGTACTCATAGCGCTTGACTTTCAACTCGATCCGCTCGCCGCCTTCTTTTTCGAAGGTGACATGGTAGGAATGACTGTGATGATGGCCATGCTTGTGGTGATGGTGGTGGGCCTTTCGGCGCATATCCACTATGGTAGCCGGTACAGTAAGCACAGGAGAGTTCTCATTCTCAATCCACTGCGCGATGCCCTTGCCGATGATGAAGAAGAACAAAATGAACCACAGAACAACGAATATTTCCATTTTCTTTTCCTCCATGATACAAAGTGAGGCCTCGCATTGCTGCAAGGCCTCACCGCAAATCATTTATTCAGTCACGGTGTCGTCCGGAACCACAGGGGCTTCCGCAGCGTTCTGCACCTGGGGGACAACGACGACGGCAGGCTGATTGTCAGCAGCCAGCTTGCCGCCCAGGGCGCCCATCAGAAGGCTCTTCAGGTCAATGCCCATACCGGCAGAGATGCCTTCGGTGATTTGGGTGGTGGAGTTGACAATGTCGCCCACCAGCTTGGCGGAGTTGCCTTCGCCGTACATGGTGATCTTGTCGACCTTGCTCAGAGGCTCGGCAACGTTGCGGGCGATTTCGGGCAGAGCAGCCATGATCATTTCGACCACTGCGGCCTCGCCATACTTCTTCATTGCCTCGGCTTTCTTGTCGATACCTTCGGCTTCTGCCAGTGCCTTGGCACGGATGGCTTCGGCCTCGGCCTTACCGACGGCGGCGATACCTTCTGCTTCCTGCTCCTTGGCAAAGCGCTGTGCTTCCGCAATCTTCATTTCAGCAGCAGCGGCCTGCTCCTGTTCGTAGCGGCGGGCTTCGGCATCCTTCTGTCGCTTAAAGAGTTCTGCCTGGGCTTCCTGTTCCTGGCGGTAACGTTCTGCGTCAGCCTTGGCACGGATCTCAGCATCCAGAATCTGCTTCTTGACCTCAACTTCACGGGCCTTCAGTTCGGCTTCGCGCTCGGCCTTGGCGATGTTGGCATTGGCAGAGGTAACTTCGATGGTCTTTCTCTGCTCCTGCTCCTGGATGGAGTAGGCGGCATCGGCTTCTGCCTTCTTAACATCGGACTGCTGCTTCAGCTCTGCCTGACGAATGGCCAGGGAAGTCTGCTTTTCTGCGATCTCCATATCTGCCTGGACTTTAGCATCGTTGGCTTCCTTGGCGGCTTGTGCCTGGGAGATGGCGATATCACGGTCAGCCTGGGCCTTTGCGATGGCAGCGCCCTTCTTGATCTGAGAGATGTTGTCGATACCCAGATCCTCAATCACATTGTTCTGGTCGGAGAAGGACTGAACATTGAAAGAGATCATTTCCAGACCCATCTTCTGCAGGTCGGGAACGGCGTTTTCCTGCACGCGCTCGCCGAAGGCCTTGCGGTCGATGACCATTTCCTCTAGCTTCATCTGGCCCACAATCTCACGCATATTGCCCTCCAGGGTGTCCTGCACACGGCGGATGATCATATCTTCGCCTTCGTTCAGGAAGAACTTGGAGGCCAGGGTCATCATTTCTTCGCTCTGGCCAATGCGGATCTTGACGGTAGCATCAACCTTGACATTGATATACTCAGCGTTGGGGACAAAGTCGGTGGTCTTTACATCCACGGAGAACATCTTCAGGCTCAGCTTATCAAGCCGCTCCAGGAAGGGAATACGAATGCCAGCCTTACCGATGAGAATACGGGGTTTGCGGAAACCGGAAATGATGTAGGCCGTATCCGGAGGGGATTTCACATAGCCCGAGATGAAGAATAGGACGATGAGGGCAACGGGGATACCAATACCAATAATGTACTGCATAGGGGTTCTCCTTTCTTATTTTGGAAATTTAAATTACGACATATTCTTAGCAGAATTTGAAGCGGTCTGCCGCTCAGGTTCAGCTGGGCCGTTTTGGGCGACAATACCGAACGCTTCTGCATAGGCGGGATTTGCGTTCACCTTCTCCATCAGTCGGATGGTTAGGATCTGTTCTCTTGCATTCAATGGCATCACTTCCTCTCTGGATACTCGGAACTATGTCGCTCCTGTTATATCCATATTGTATGAGAAAAGGTGCCAGGAATAAAGGATCAGTTCCGCAAAATAGAGGGGTGTTTTTCTCCAATCAGAGAGAATTAACGATTCTTGAAGGCTTCGTATTGCGCTCTTTCGATGGCACCGGTGTCCAGCATCCGCTCGCACCAAAGCTGCAGGGTCTCAACCGCAATAGAGATCTTCTCCAACTCTTCCTGTATGTACACAAAGTCTGCCAGCTCATCGCCGGAGATACGTCCATCCACGGTAATCTCGATCAGCCGTTCCTTTCGCTTCTGCATGGCGTTCAGGGATGCCACGGTTTCCAGTACGATCTGGGACAGATCCTTGATCTTAATCTCCGGCACATACTGCTGTCCAATGGGGCATTGGTTGGCGCAGTAGTAGTTGCACAGAGACGGCTGCTTGTACTGGTCAGACATCAGCAGCACTTCGTCGGGATGCGGGCTTGAGCGCTCACTCTCAATTTTCTCAATCCGTTCGGGGGACATGGTGACCAGTAGATCGGATGCTTCCTCCCGGGTCAGATCCAGTGCTTCCCGTGTGCGCTGGTATATGTTCTTGTTCTCTTTGGTGGACTTTCTTGCCATAATGCGCCTTCCTAATACACATAAATTTGCCGGGGGTCTCATTTCTTGTTCACATTTTACTATAATTTGCCTTTCCGTTCAACAATTTTTTGTGAACAATTCAACTAAATGAGGGTCAATACGGACACAGGCATTTATGCAATACCTGCGTGGCTGCGTTGAATAATTTGGTGATTTCGTCATAGCACCGAGAAACTTTGTGTGTAGTGCTGCTCTTCACTGCAGGAGATTTATTGTGGTAAATTGCAGTTTATCGGGCTGTTCCTCCATGTCATTGCGAGCCAGTGCTCACACTGGCGTGGCAATCCCCCGGATGAAAGATGCAACGAAACGATGCGTTTGGGACAAGTATTTCCTCGTTACCGGGGGATCCCCACA
>JBGVMD010000039.1:0-11141 GCA_045124575.1 Faecousia sp. | reverse complement strand
TATCGGGCAGATGCCGATCCCTAAGGAAGGTGTCATTGCGAACCATTCCGCAGAATGGTTCGCAATCCCCAAAGGTATGGGGTTACTTTTTCGGCAGGTTCCCCCTTAAAACTGGGGGATTCCCACGCCAGTGTGCGCACTGGCTCGGAATGACAGCGTTTATTAGGCTGCACCTCCCACTGCCCGCTAAATTCCAATTTGTCGTTATTTTGCGGATCTTCACCCTACACATTTCGAGGGATTTTACACAGAGTGTGTGATACACTCCCATTTGAAACCCATGGACAATCTTTTTGTCTTTGTTTCCCACATTTTTACCAAGGAGGAAATTTTATGTGCCCCACGAAACCCATGTTGCTCACCGATCCCCAGTGTCGCCCGGAGAAGCAGTGCATCCTCTGCGGCGGTTGTGTTTATCCCCCCGGTTACCACTGTATCCGCTGCGAAAGGAGCCAGCCATGACCCTGGCAGAATTGAGTCCCGCCTATTTGGAAGCCGCTGCCCTTCTGCGCGCTCGCCTGCGGCTACTGCGGCAGGAACTGTCCCGGGAATCCGATCCGGAGCGGATTTGGCATCTGAAACGGCGGATCGCGGAATTGACCCCCATGCTGACCCAAATGAATGAGCTGGCAGAACTGACCGCACACTATTACGACAGGGGGTATTATCGAAATGACAAATACACCCTTTGATATTGGCTCCACCCTACGGCTGCCCAAGCAGGTGCAGTTGCAGCGGGTGCAGCGGGTCATCCGGGAAGAGCTGACGGATCTGCAGCGGGAAACCCTGCTGGATTATTATTTTCGCCGCATGACCATTCCCCAAATCGCCGCCCAGCGGGGTGTCCACAAAAGCACGGTCTGCCGCACCCTGCACCGGGCAGAAGACCGCCTCCGCCGATACTTAAAATACTGATGGTTTACTTTTTCCGCTGAAAATGGTATGATATGATAAAGAGTATGCGCCCGGAGGATGCAGCATGGAAAACTATTTTGAAATGAATTTGACAGAGGGAGAAATCAACCGTTTCTCCAATCTGAGCTTGGCCCACATCGGCGACGGCGTATTTGAATTGCTGTGCCGCAGCTACCTGTGCAGACGTGGCGCTCAGAATGTGGGATCTCTCCACCGGGACACCGTCAAGTTGGTGAAAGCCACTTCTCAGGCCGCTTTTGCCGACAAAATGCTGCCCCATCTGACGGAAACCGAACTTTCCTACTATCGCCGGGGCAAAAATGCCCATGTCCACGCCGTGCCCAAGGGGGCATCCCCTGCCGACTACCAAAAGGCCACCGGCCTGGAAGCGATGTTCGGCTATCTGCACCTGTCCGGCCAGAACGGGCGGGCCAACGAGATTTTCTGCACCGTGATGGAGGAGCTTTATGGCATTTGACGCTTTTTATCTTTCTGCCGTTCTTGCCGAAATCCGGCAATTGGGTGAGGCCCGGGTGGAAAAAATCCACCAGCCCAGCCGGGATACGGTAATTCTGCACCTGAAGAGTCGGGAAAGCCGGGCCAAGCTGCTGATTGCCGCTAATCCCGCTGCCCCCCGGCTGCATTTAACCACCGCCAATCCCGAAAATCCAGCAGAACCCCCCATGTTCTGCATGCTGCTGCGCAAGCACCTCAGCGGTGCAAGACTGGCAGAGGTTTCCCAAAAGCCCATGGAGCGTTGCGCCATCTTCACCTTTGACTGCATCGATGAGCTGGGCGATCCCACCCAGAAGCGACTCATTGCTGAGCTGATGGGCAAAACCTGCAACCTGTACCTACTGGACAAAGCCGGCCGCATCATTGACTGTCTGCGGCGCATCGGTCTGGACGCCGGTGCCAAGCGCACCGCACTGCCGGGAATGTACTATCAAGACCCGGAGCCGGTGGAAAAACTGCATCCTCTGGACGCCGATTTTTCTGCCCTGCTCCAAGATCCCGGTGCGGATTTGCTGGCTGACCGGCTGATGGACAGTCTGGGTGGTCTGTCCCCCCTGGTGTGTCGGGAAGCGGCGCTGTTTGCTGCAGATTCCGTGGATGCCCGGCTGGAAGGACAGGACATGATGCCCATTGCCAACAAGCTGGAATTGTTCTTCCGGGAAAATCTGACCCGCCCCACTCCCAGCTTCTATGCCCAGGCAGACGGTACGCCCAAGCAATTTGCCTTCTGCCCCATTCGGCAGTACGGTGGCTGTGAAACTGCCGACAGTTTTTCTGGGCTACTGGATATGTATTACACCGTCCGGGATCGAAAAGATGCCATGCGGCAGAAGAGCCAGGGCATCCGCAAAACCGTTTCCAATCTCTGCCAGCGTCTGACCCGTAAGATCGCCATTCAGGAAAAGGAACTGGTGGCCACCTACGACCGGGAGCGGCTGCGCCAGCTGGGCGACATTCTCACCGCCAATCTCCATCGCATTCAGAAGGGCCAAACCAAGGTAGCGTGCGAAGATTTTTACGACGAAGACATGAAGATTGTGGAAATTCCTCTCTCTCCCCTGCTGTCGCCCCAGCAGAACGCGGCAAAATTCTACAAGGACTATGCCCGTATGAAGACGGCGGAAAAGGAACTAACCCGCCAGATCTCCATCGCCAAAGAGGAGCTTTCCTACCTTGGCAGTGTGCTGGAGGAGCTGAACCGGGCGGGATCTGAGCAGGAACTGGAAGAGATTCGCCACGAACTGCAGGAAACCGGCTATGTCAAGGCTGAATCCGGTAAAAAGCGGATCAAAGCCGGCAAGCTCCCCCCCATGCGCTTTGTTTCCACCGATGGCTATCCCATCTACGTAGGCCGCAACAACCGGCAAAATGAGGAACTGACCTTCAAATCCGCCCGGAAGGACGACCTCTGGCTCCACGCCAGCAAGGTCCACGGCAGCCATGTGATCATCTCCTGTGCCGGCGTCACCCCTCCGGATGACACCGTTACTCAAGCCGCCCAGTTGGCCGCCTACTATGCCGAAACCGGTGGCGGACAGAATATTGCCGTGGATCTGACCCCCGTCAAGCAGGTGAAGAAGATCCCCAACGGTAAGCCTGGCATGGTGATCTACCATTCCTATCGCACCGTCATCGCCAATCCCTACCCCGACATTGTGGTGGATGCCCTGAACGCTGAGAAAAAGCCCGAAGAAGAATAAGTGCCGCCCGGCATTGTCCGGGCGGTTTCCATTTTTTGAAAATAGCTATTTACTTTTTCTGTAAAGTGTTGTATGATACCCTCGAACAGAGTAGGAGACCTCGCGTTAAGTGCCACCGGGACGGGGAGTTGCCCGGCGGACGAAGGAAATTTCTGCGATGGGGTCACCGCACCCGCTGCGTCATATAGGACTTACCTCCTTTATGTAGCAACGATACTCGGTCGGGCGAATGGTCGGCTGTTTTTTGACGCTGCACTTCCCTGCCGGTAAGCCGTATCTGTAAAACCTCCCCGACGATTTTCCGTCGGGATTTTTTATTGGATGCGCCACCGCTGTGGATCGTTCGCCTCATCTACAAGGAGGATATTTTTATGGCAAGAAACCAAAAAAGTACTGTTCTTTACCCCCATCCCTTCTCCAAAGCCTATTGGCAGGACGCTGCTGCAGAGCTGAAGGACACCAAAATGCTGGTGATCACCGCCTTGATGATCGCCCTGCGCATTGCGCTGAAACCCTTCGCTATCTACATCGGACCTCAGATGGCCATCCAAACTGCCACCCTGGCCACCGCTTTGGGTGCGATGATTTTTGGTCCTGTGGTTGCCATTCCTGCAGCGCTGATCTCTGATACCATCGGCTTTATGATTTTCCCCACCGGCGACTATTTCCTGCCCTTCGCCCTAACGGAGATCGCCAGCACCATGATTTATGCCCTGTGCCTTTACCGGGCTAAGCCCAGCACCTCCCGAGTGATCATCGCCCGTTTCCTGATTTGCTTCCTGGTCAACGTTGTGCTGCAGCAGTTCATCTTTGCATGGCAGTATACCTACATGGGCAATCCCGAAAAAGCCAAGGATTCCATTATGGGCATCATGACCATAGCCCGTATCTTCAAGAATCTGTTCTTCTTCCCCATTGAAACCGTGGTTATTACCCTGTTCCTGAAGGTGCTGGTGCCCGTGACCCGGCGTGCGAAACTGACCTATGACAACTCCGCCAACCTGACCTTTACCAAAAAGCAGATCGCTGTGCTGGCACTGCTGGTGGTGGTTGGTATCGGCAGCGCTGTGGGCTATCTCAACTACCGCTACGATGGCACTTCCCGTTCCGCTGACTACACCGACAAGCAGCGCAAGGCCATCAATCAGGAAATGGCTCAGCTGGTGCTGGACAAGACCGACGACTGGGATGAGAAAACCGTGGTATGCATCGTTGACAGCTGCTACCAGGGCCTGTTCGAGCAGGATGCGGACTACACCGTGTCTGTGTATATCCTGGACAAGGAAGCCTTTGCCGCCGGCCAGGAAGCTGCCGCAGCAAAGAACGAGAAATACAATATGGACACTTTGTGGGGCTACTCCAAATCCGGTCCCAAGAAAGATCCCTACGGATCTCTTGTTAAGGTTGGCGAGGTGACCTTTACCCGCAACGAAAAAACCGATGCCATCCAGGATTGGAACCTCATCATTCCCGAATAAAAACCGACCCGGGTGAAAAAATCCCGCCCGGCTGATCTATGGAGACACTATGAAACAAAAGCGGCTCTTCATTCTTTTCATCGCCATTACTGTGCTGGCTGTGGCCTTGGGTGTTTATCATTTTGCCACCTACAAGACCGTCAACCACGCACCCCGTCTGGAAAAAAGCGAACTGCAGAAGTATAACACCGCCATGACCGCCCGGGCATTTACTTCCGGTCAGATCAGCAAGGATATGGTACTGGTGCTGCACAGCCTGCAAAAAGACAGCCAAACCGATTCCCAAGCAGAGTTTTACATCTATCAGCTGCCAGAGGGTGCTGATCCCGAAGATTATCTAAGTCTGCACGCCGGCCAGATCCGGGAGGAAGATGGCCTTGTGCATATGGGCATCCTTACCTGCCGGCTGCCGGAAGATAATATCCTCTCGGCCTACGATTTTCATCTGTCCTTTATCCGATAAGAAAACACGCTGCGGCCCTTTGGGGCTGCAGCGTGTTATTCTTTGATTTATAGTCCCTCTAGCACCTGGGGCAGCTGGCGAATATGGTCGATGCGGGCATCCCAGCCTGCAGGCGTGCCAAAACCGTAGGCCGCCCAAATAAAGGGAATCCCCGCCACCAGCGTCGCTTCATAGTCGCCCTGGGTGTCGCCGATGTAGACGGCGTCGGAAATCTCGTGGCGGCGCATCAGCTCCAGAATGGTCTGGCCCTTTTCTGTTCCGGTATCTCCGAAGCACAGATGCCCCCGGATCAAATGAGTCAATCCCATTTTCTCCATGCACACCTCCGGGTAGCCCTGCTGGGAATTGCTGACGATATATAGATCATACTCCTGCGCCAACAGCTCCAGAGTTTCTTTCACGCCTTCGTAGCCCTTGATGGTGTCCGACTGGAGGATATGGCCGTTCTCCCGGTTCATACAGCGCTCCATCAGTCCGTAGCGTTCCGTCTGCGGCAGATCGGCAAAGAGAATATCGGCGATCTCCGTCATGGTTTTGCCAAACAGGGACTTTAGTTCCTCCGCCGTCACGCACAGGTGATCCAAGCCCTCGGCCATCAGCTGCTCATTGTAGCCCTCCGCCACCTGCTGGCGGGAATCCCACAGGGTGCCGTCAATGTCGAAAATAATGTTTTTCAGCTTCATACTTCCTCCAGATGCCGGCGGATGCGACCCATAATCATATCCAGCGCCACCACATTCTTGCCGCCCTCCGGCACCACGATGTGGGCATACTTCTTGCTGGGCTCTACATATTTTTCGTGCATAGGCTTGACGGTGGTCTGGTACTGCTCAATGACGGATTCCATGCTGCGGCCACGCTTGTTCACATCTCGCTTGATGCGGCGGCAGAGCCGAATATCCGCATCCGTATCCACAAAAATACGGATGTCCATCAGATCCCGCAGCGCCTCATTCTCAAAAATCAGAATGCCCTCCACAATAATAACCTGCCGGGGCTCGATATGTATGGTGTCCTCCGAGCGGTTGTGCTGGGCAAAATCATACACCGGGCAGTCGATGGCCTGTCCCTGCCGCAGCAGATGCAGATGCTGGCTCATCAGTTCTGTTTCCAGCGCCCGAGGCTCGTCATAATTGACCTTGCAGCGATCTTCAAATGCCAGATGATCCAGCCGGCGGTAGTAATTATCATGGCTGAGCACCGATACCACATCTCCGAATTGCTCTACGATGCGCTTCATCAAAGTAGTTTTGCCGCTGCCGGTGCCGCCGGCAATGCCAATGACCAGAATTTTATCCATTCTATTGTCTCCTCATTCCATCAGCGTCCGGACCAGTTCCGCAAAATGCGGATTGCTGCCGCTGTGTTCCATCCGGACCGTGCCCATTTCTTCGCCGCCATTGAGCAGCCCCGCTTCCGCCAGGCGCCGCCGGGTCTGCCGGGCCGTGCCTTCTCCGCCATCCAAGAGCAGCGTTCTCTCCCCCAGAATGTTGGAAATGGCTGCCTCGGCCAAGGGATAGTGGGTGCACCCCAATACCAGTGCGTCCAATTTCCCCCGGTAGGACTCCAAAATGGGCCGCAGCAGGCTTTCCGCCTGGGGCGTATTTCCCAGCCCCTGCTCCACCAGTTCCACCAATCCCGGGGCGGGAATACGGCTGATGGTGCAATTTTCGCCGTAGCGGGCCAGTAAGTCGCTGAGTTTTTTCTCCCGCAGGGTCACCTGGGTGGCCATGATGCCGATGTGACCGCCGGGAAAACGGTCCGCCGCCGGCTTCAGCGCCGGTTCGATGCCAACGACGATCTTCTCCGGGTAGGCTTCCCGCAGTTTATTGATGGCTGCAGAGGTGGCCGTATTGCAGGCCACCACCAACGCCTTGACCGAAAAATTCGTCATTAGCTTGTTCACTGCGGCCATGGTCAGTTCCCGTACTTCCTGGGTGGTGTGCAGGCCGTAGGGCGCATTGGCATCATCGCCATAGTAAAGAAAATGTTCCTGGGGCAGCATACGCCGCAGATGGCGCAGTACACTGACACCGCCCACACCGGAATCAAACACCGCAATATAGGCCTGTTCCATAAGCTGCCCCCTTTCTTTTCCTGTGCTTGGAAGCTTACTTGGTTCCGAAAATACGGTCGCCGGCATCGCCCAGACCGGGGATGATGTAAGCGTGCTCATTCAGGCGCTCATCGCAGGCAGCCAAATACATCTCCACATCGGGATGGGCATCCTGCACCGTCTTAATGCCTTCGGGGCAGCCGATGATGTTCATCATAATGATCTGCTTGCAGCCATGCTTCTTCAGAAAATCAATGGCTGCCACGGCGCTGCCGCCGGTGGCCAGCATGGGATCCACCACAAAAACCTGACGCTTGTCCACATCCTCGGGCAGCTTGCAGTAGTATTCCACAGGCTCATGGGTCTCGGGGTCACGGTACAGGCCGATGTGGCCGATCTTGGCAGAGGGGATCATATCCACCATGGCATCCACCATGCCCAGGCCCGCACGCAGAATGGGTACGATGGCCAGCTTCTTACCGGCCAGCATCCGACACTTGGCGGTGGTGATGGGGGTTTCCACCTCTACCTCCACAGTGGGCAGGTTGCGGGTGGCTTCATAGCACATAAGGCCCGCGATTTCGTTGATCAGGGCTCTAAATTCCTTGGTGCCGGTTTCCTTGTTGCGCAGGATTGCCAGCTTGTGCTGGATCAGAGGATGGTCGAGGACATGAACGTTTGCCATAATATCTATCTCCTTTTTGAAATGCAAAATGCATAATGCATAATGCAGAATTTATGTGGTGAAACGGAATTCATTATGCATTCTGCATTATGAATTCTGCATTTTTTCAAGTTTTTCCCGTTCGGCCTGGGAAAGGCGCAGGTAATTGGGTTCCAGGCTGGCAGCGTCGCCAATTTCGCCGGCATGGATTTTATCCAGTGCCGCCAAGGCCACGCCCGCGCCCCGCTGATGCATCCGGTGCTCGGCGGGCAGGATCAGATTGGGAATCTCCCCGGCGAGGGTCTTGTAAGTCAACGCAGCGCCGTCGCCCACCAGATAGATAGGCTCTTTGATCTGCTCCAGTTCCGTTTTCAGATCTGCCAGCGCAATGGCCCGATCCTCAGAAATGGGCGTCAGCACACCCTTTTCCGCCCGGAACAGCGCATTATACACTTGATTGCGGCGAGCATCCATGCAGGCGCACACAACGCCATCATAGATACCCAGATTTTTTACCATGGCCTCCAGGGTGGACACGCCCACGCAGGGAAGTTCCCCGCCCCAGGCAAATCCCTTGGCCGCCGCCACACCGATGCGCACACCGGTGAAACTACCGGGGCCGGCTGCCACCGCCACATGGGTCACATCAGAAGCTGTCAGACCACACTGCTTTAGCAGATCTTCTGCCATCACCATCAGGGTCTGGCTGTGGGTCAGGCCGGTATTTTGATAGCACTCTGCCAGCAGCTTTGTCCCATCATGCAGGGCAACGCCGGCGGCTTTGGCGCTGGTTTCAAAGGCTAAGATCAGCAAGGAAATCGCCTCCTTCGATGGTGATGCGCCGGGCATCCTCACCCAGCTTGTAGATGGTAACGAGAACGGGTTCTTCCATGGCATCGGCTACATTTTCGCTCCATTCCACAGCGCACACGCCACCTCGCTCCAGGTAATCCTCCCAGCCGATGTCCCACAAATCATCGGAAGATTTCAGCCGGTACATATCGAAATGGAACAGGGGCAGGCGGCCGCCCAAATACTCGTTGACAATGGTGTAGGTGGGGCTGGTCACAGGTTCGGTATAGCCCAATCCCCGGGCAAGGCCCCGGGTGAAGGCGGTTTTCCCCGCGCCCAAGTCACCCTGGTAGGCCACCACCGTGCCGGGCTGTAAAAGTTTCGCCAAGGCTTCCCCCACCGCTTCCGTTTCCCGGGGGGAATTGGTTAAAAAGGTCATACTGTATTCCTCAAATTATCGGGTTGTCAGGCCCTTATTATTTTTTGCTTTTTTCTGCTGACTCAGCCAGATATTCATGACGATGCTGTGGGGCAGCAATTTCACCAGGCGCACCTGCATCCGAATGGAGAAACCATGCACAGAGTAATCCTTTTTGGTCTTGTACAGGTCCTTCAGGCCGGTGGCGACCACGGCTTCCGCCTCCCACAGGGGGTTAAAATACTGCACTTCGTTGCCGCTGTTGGTCTGGAAAGCGTGGTTAAAGAACTCCGTCTTGACCCAGCCGGGGTTCATGGCCATCATGCGGATACCCGTACCCTTCAGTTCACGGTTCATAGCACGGCTGTAGCCGAGGACGAAGGATTTGGTAGCGCCATAGGTGGTAATATAGGGCACAGGCTGGAAGGCGGACAGGCTGTCCAGCTGCAGAATGTGGCTGCCGGCATGCATATAGGGCAGCACCACGCGGGTCATGGCCACCAGCGCCTTGCAGTTTAGATCGATCATGCGGCATTCCTCCGCCATGGGGATCTTATCAAAGCGGCCGAATTTACCGAAGCCTGCCGCATTCACCAGCAGCTTCACCTCCGGCTTTTCCTGCTCCAAAAGCGCTGCCAAACGGGCAAAACTTGCGCTGTCGCACAGATCCAGCGGCACAGGCCGCACAGGAACTGCCGCTTGCAGTGCCTTCAGGGCATCTTCTCGCCGGGCGATGGCCCAAATTTCGTCCACTTGCACATACTGGCTCAGCTGCAGCACAAACTCTCGGCCCATACCGGAAGAAGCGCCGGTCACAATGGCAATTTTCATACATCTATCTCCGTTTACTGACTGTTTTTCAATTTTTCTGCCTGATCGGCAGTGGCCAGGGCATCAATGATCTCGTCAATGGCACCGTCCATCACCGCGTCGATCTTATAAAGGGTCAGGCCCACCCGGTGGTCCGTCACCCGGCCCTGGGGGAAATTATAGGTGCGGATGCGCTCGTTGCGCATACCGGTGCCCACCTGACTGCGGCGCATACCAGTGACAGCGCTCTCCAGCTTCTCCTGCTCAATTTCATACAGCTTGGAGGCCAGCAGCCGCATACATTTTTCTCGGTTTTGAAGCTGAGACCGCTCCTCCTGGCAGGCCACCACAATGCCGCTGGGCTTGTGGATGAGCCGCACCGCCGACGACGTTTTGTTGACATGCTGGCCGCCGGCGCCACTGGCCCGGTAGACCTGCATTTCAATGTCCTTGGGGTCGATTTGAACGGAAGCCTCTTCCATTTCCGGCAGCACTGCCACCGTGGCGGTGGAAGTATGCACCCGGCCTCCGGATTCCGTCTCCGGCACCCGCTGTACCCGGTGGACACCGGATTCATATTTCAGCCGGGAATAGGCGCCCCGTCCACTGACGATAAAATCCGCTTCCTTCACGCCCCCCAGCTCCGTTTCGCTGAGGTTCATCAGTTCCACGCTCCAACCCCGCTGGGCAGCATACATGGAATACATCCGAAACAGGCTGTGGGCAAACAGAGCGCTTTCCTCACCGCCCACGCCGCCTCGGATCTCCACGATCACATTCTTTTCATCATTGGGATCTTTGGGCAGCAGCAAAACCTGCAGCTGGCGGTACAGTTCCTCGCTGCGCACCTTAGCTTCTGCAAAGGTTTCCTGACAAAAGGCCTTCATTTCCGGGTCATTCATCAGTTCCTGGGCATCCTGCATTTCCTGCTGGGCTGTCTTGTAGTCCCGGAAGCAATCAATGATGGGTTCCAGATCATTCTTTTCCCGCAGCAGTTTGGCTGCCTTTTGGGGATCTGCGTAAAAATCCGGCTGCTCCGACTTGGCACACAGCTCCTCGTAGCGGTTCTCCACCGCCCGCAATTTGTTCAGCATAAAATTTGCTCCTGCAATTTCTTCTTACCTTTTAGTATAACATTTTACAGAGCGAATGTAAAGCGCAGCCGGCGGCATTTTATGGTACAAATTTCAGTTTATCGGGCTGTTCCTCCATGTCATTGCGAGCCAGTGCTCACACTGGCGTGGCAATCCCCCGGATGAAAGATGCAACGAAACGATGCGTTTGGGACAAGTATTTCCTCGTTACCGGGGGATCCCCACACCATCCTGC
>JBGVMD010000038.1:0-3738 GCA_045124575.1 Faecousia sp. | reverse complement strand
AATTTCAGTTTATCGGGCAGTGGGTGGTGCAGCCTAATAAACGCTGTCATTCCGAGCCAGTTCTCAAACTGGCGTGGGAATCCCCCAGTTTCAAGGGGGAACCTACCGAAAAAGTAACCCCATACCTTTGGGGATTGCCACGCCATTCTGCGGAATGGTTCGCAATGACACCCTCCTTAGGGATCGGCATCTGCCCGCTAAACTGCAATTTTCAGGGGCACGGCGAAAGCCGTGCCCCTGTTTGCTTATTTTCCCAGATGTGTGCTAAGCCACTGGGCGCACTGGCTGTCGCCAACCAGTTCCAGAGTAAAGCCACGGGTCAAGCCACCGGTTTTACACTGTATCTCCACATGGAAGCCGGTGCTCCATTTTTCCGCATGGCTGACCTTGCCGGTGGTGCAATCCTCCCACAGCAGAGTCAGAAATTCCTTGTAGAGGGTGCTGGGAATTACCTGTTCTTGCTCATGATAATAGATGTGCTGGGTGTCGGCAATCAGCTGGGGTAGGGTGTTTTTTTTCAGCAGCACCTGGGGCGAGGTTTCGTAACGCTTGACCCAAGCGGTCAGATTGGCTGCGTCCTCAGAGAAGAATAGCTGATGGTAGGAGGCCTTGGTAGAGATTTCGATAATAGGGGTGCGGCTGCCGCTCCAGTGGAGGGATATCTTGCCATCCTCGGTGTCTTTCCACAGTGCATCCAGCAGCTCCGGCCACAGCTCCTGGGGAATCTCGCCCAGCAAGCCGAGATCAATACGGTCTGTTTGCTCATACAGCGTCAGCACATCTTTTGCGCCGAAGAGATATTCCGGGACGCAAAGATGGTCTACAAACTGCAGGTAGGCTGCACCGTTGTAAGGGATATTGTAGGTGCGGCTGACCCGGTTTCCGTTTTTCAGATGATACTGGATCGTGACGGGGCAGTAGCCGTTGCCATTGTGGGAGCTGTGCTCCTGCAGCAGCAGACGGTGGACATCCGCAAAGGAGGCGATGTCCTCTTCATCGGTAATGATGGCTACATTGTCATAGTAACCGATGCGGTTGGAGTTCAGCTGATAGTCGCTGAGGCGGCCGTCACACAGGATGATCTTGTCAATTCTGTTGCTGTGGGGGATGCGGCGGGAAATGCCGATGGGATCGATCCAGGTCAGCAGCAGGCTCAGCGCCACGGCGGCATAGAGAATGCCCATACCCATAAAGCCTTTGCGGTTAAATACTCGCACGGTGCGCTCCAACAGCATCCGGCCGGTGAAATAGCCGATGAACAGACCGATGACCAGGAAGAAGTAACCGGCGGCCTCGTCGGCCAGCTCGTAGGCCAAGTAAAACAGCACTGCGCCCACGCATAGGGAATAGACCCCCAGGAAAATGGGCTTCATGGGCTTAAAGGCCAGGAAATCACCAGCCCGTTCCAGATGGCGAATGCGGTACAGCAGCAGGCCCAGCCCCAGCAGCGCAATACCCACGCCTGCCAGAATCAGCAGGTAACCCCAATCGCCGCCCAGACCTTGGTAGCCGTAGTCGTGGACACCGCCATCATAAATGAAATAGTCGGGCGTGTTACGGCAGAAGCAACTGTCCAGGTGCACCAGCTGGAAAAAGTCATCCAACTGCACTACCTTCACCGGAGGGGACAGCAGATTGGAAATGTCCCCGGTGGGTCGGACACCGGGCAGCAACGGGATATAGATGGTCTTGGCAAACCAGTGAACAATCAGCGACAGGAAATTGAGGATTCCATAAATAGCGGTGGCGGCAAATCGGTTGCCGGTGACCATCATGCAGAAAGTGGCCAGTCCAAAGAAGAACAGATAATGCAGGCTCAAAGCGCCCCAGCACAGGAAACCAACGAACCAGAACCGACCCAAAACGGGCAGCAGGGTAATGACAATTACCAGGGTGGGCGCAAGACCCATCAGCACACCGGAGGTGATATGGGTCAGATACCAGCCCTCCCGGCGCAGGGGCAAGGCATGGACACCGTAGCATAGCCGGGTGTTATGCAGATCGCCAAACAGAAGCTGGGCGGCGAGAAAAGCGTAGCCGGCGTTTACCAGACCCATGGGGCCGATGAGGGCGTTTAAATCCCGGGCGGCGGCATAGGCTCGATTGGGGAAATAACTGTCGTAAAAACCGGACAGGATGTGCATGATCAGCAGTCCGCCGATGAGATACAGCGCCCACAGAGGGAAAAACCGGGTCAAATCCTTTTTCAGGACGGTCTTATCAAAGAACGATGTTCTTGACTTCATAGTTCACACCTCCCAGTTCGTAAATAAAGATCTCTTCCAAAGAAAGAGGCAGGATGTCAAAATACACGGGATTGGCACGCTGCACGATGGCCTGCACCTCTTCCATAGAGCCACGGACGATGAGGGTTTGCAGGCGGCCGGAGCTGGTTTCGTGGAGAATGTCCAGTTCTTCCGGGGGCACACCTACCATCTGCAGTTTGGTGGTGCTGCCCTGCATGTCGGCAAGACTGCGTTCCAGCAGGATCCGGCCGGAATCCATAATGCCCACATGGTCGCACACGTCTTCCAGTTCCCGCAGGTTGTGGCTGGATACCAGCACCGTGGTGCCCCGCTGGGCCACATCGGAAAGCATCAAACTCCACACTTGACGGCGCATCACCGGATCCAAGCCGTCCACCGGTTCGTCCAGAATCATCACATCCGGCCGGGTGCACAGCGTCAAATGGAAGGCCGCCTGTTTCTGCATGCCCTTACTGAAACGGCGAATGGGGCTCTTTTTGGGGAGGCTAAAGATGTCATACAGCCGTTCAAACAGCCCGTCGTCAAATTGGGGATAGATGCCTTTATAGAATTTGCGCATCTCCTCCAAAGTGGCGGACGGGAAGTAGAAAATGTCGTCGGGAATATAGCCGATGCGCATTTTGGCAGTGGGATTTTCGTAGATGGGCGCGCCCTCCAGAGTGATTTCTCCGCAATCCGGGCGGTAGATACCGGTCAAATGGCGGATCGCAGTACTTTTACCGGCGCCGTTCGGGCCAACGAGACCATAGACCGCACCCTGAGGCACGGTGAGGGTCAGATTATCCAAGGCCTTGAAGCCGTCAAAGCTTTTGGTTACATTTTTCATCTGAAGCATGCTTATTTCCCTCCTTCGGTCAGATGGCGGATCAGTTCGTCCCGGGTGATACCGCTCTGCAGCAGGGCGACGGCGATCCGATCCAGTTCCTCCAGCAACGCCTGCTGCTGATGGGTTTGGGCACGGGGGATGCTGTGGACAAAGCAGCCCTTGCCCGGCACGGTGGCGATCCAGCCGGCACTTTCCAGTTCCCGGTAGGCTCGCTGGATGGTGTTGGGATTGATGGTGAGCGAGGCAGCCAGCTCCCGGACGCTGGGAAGCTTATCACCTACCTGCAAAATACCGGCGCTGATCTGTTCCCGGAAGCCGTCCACGATCTGGGTGTAGATGGGCCGGGCATCCCGGTAGTCAAGATGGACCATAGCGTTCCCTCCTTGCGTATGAAGTGTGTTAACTGTACTAGTACAGTTATGATACAGCACCATACAGAATTTGTCAATAGGGAAGTACAAATTTCAGTTTATCGGGCTGTTGGCGCAGCCACAAAATCAACGGTGTCATCCCGAACCATCCCGCAGGATGGTGTGGGGATCCCCCGGTAACGAGGGAAAACCTGCCCCGAGCGCATCGTTTTGTTGTCCTTTTCGACCGGGGGATTGCCACGTCGGCTACGCCTCCTCGCAATGACACAGTTTT
>JBGVMD010000037.1:0-34440 GCA_045124575.1 Faecousia sp. | reverse complement strand
TAGAACTTTCTCTTGTTCTTACGGGCAGCTTCAGACTTCTGCTTACGCTTCAGGCTGGGGCTGACGTAATGCTCGCGCTTCTTAACTTCAGCGATAACGCCCTCCTTGGCGCAGCTACGCTTAAAGCGACGCAGTGCGGACTCCAGAGACTCGTTTTCCTTGACGCGAATTTCAGACATTGTTTTCCCTCCCTCCGATGGCATCCGGCTAAATCCAGGATGCGTTCAGGGCCTGCATTCAGGCTTGAGTATTATATATGCTATTTCGGCAGTTGTCAAGAAAGAATTTGTTATTTTTACAAAAAAGTTTCAACAGGGGTATGCAAAGGGAGGAGCAATGCCCCTCCCCTACATTATAATTACTTGACGATCAGGTTGACCAGTTTGTTCTTGACCACGATGGTCTTGACGATATTGCCGCCGTTCTTTTCCAGGAAGGCCTTGATCTTCTCATTGGTCAAGACGTTGGCAACCACAGTGTCATTGTCAAGATCCGCATCCATCACGACGGTGCCACGCATCTTGCCATTGACCTGAACAGCGATGGTGACTTCGGCATCCTTGCACTTGGCTTCGTCATACTGGGGCCAAGGCTCGTAGGCGATGGTGGTTTCATGGCCCAGAAGCTGCCACATCTCCTCGCCCACATGGGGAGTGATGCAGGACATCATCTTAATGAAGCCCTCGGCAAATTCTCTGGGGCAAGTACCAACCTTATAGACCTCATTGACGAAGACCATCATCTGGGCGATGGCGGTGTTGAAGCCCAGCTGTTCGAAATCGGAGGTGGCCTTCTTGACGGTCTGGTGATAGACCTTGGTCAGCTTGCCATCGTCGGTGTCCACGATGTTGGCAGGCTCGGTAAAGAAGTTCCACACACGGTTGATGAACTTCTTGGCGCCGGCCACAGCGGTGGTAGACCAGGGCTTACTGACCTCCAGCGGGCCCATGAACATTTCGTACAGACGCAGGGTGTCTGCGCCGTAGTCACGGACGATGTCGGAGGGGTTGACCACGAATTCGGGGAAACGCTTGCCCATCTTGATGCCGTTTTCACCCAAGATCATGCCCTGGTGCACCAGCTTTTTGAAGGGCTCGGCCACAGGAGAAATACCCTGGTCGTACAGGAAGCGGGTCCAAATACGGGAGTAGATCAAGTGACCCACAGCGTGCTCCGGGCCACCGATGTACAGGTCAACAGGCAGCCAGTGCTTCAAAAGTTCGGGATCACACAGCGCCTTGTCGTTGTGAGGATCAATATAGCGCATGAAGTACCAGGAAGAACCGGCAGAACCGGGCATGGTGGAGGTTTCCCGCTTGCCCTTCAGGCCGTTCTGATCATAATACTTCCAATCCTCAGCATTTTCCAGAGGTGCCTGGCCGCCACGACCCTTGTAGTCCTCCAAAACAGGCAGAACAACGGGCAGCTCTTCGTCGGGCAGGAACACGGTTTCGCCATCCTCGGTGTAGACACAGGGAACGGGCTCGCCCCAGTAACGCTGGCGGGCAAAGATCCACTCACGGAAGTGGTAATTATTCTTACGGCGGGCAACACCGGCATTCTCCAGCTTGACGGTGATGGCTTCCTTGGCCTCTTCCACGGTCAGACCGGTAAACTCCTCAGAATTGACCAGCTTGCAGCCCTTGCCCAGGTAATCCTGCTTCTCAAAAGCGCACTCGGACACATCCCGGCCCTCAATAACCTGGATCATGGGAATATTGTGGGCAATGGCGTACTCAAAGTCACGCTGATCGTGGCTGGGAACAGCCATGACAGCACCGGTACCGTAATTACCCAGAACAAAGTCGCCGATGAACACGGGCACTTCCCGGCCGTTGACAGGATTGATGGCGTAGATGCCCTTCAGGCAGCAACCGGTCTTGGTCTTGCTGGCGTCGGTACGATCGATCTCGCTCTTCTTGGCGGCTTCGGCGATATAGGCCTCCACCTCTTCCCTGTTCTCAACTCTATCCAACAGGGATGCGGTGATCTTGCCATCGGGAGCCAAGACCATGAAGGTGATGCCATAGATGGTTTCGATGCAGGTGGTGTAGATGGAGAATTCACCGCCGCCCACCAGCTTGAAATCCACTTCCACACCGGTGGACTTGCCGATCCAGTTGCGCTGGATCTCCTTGGTGGATTCGGGCCAGTCGATTTCGTTCAGGCCATCCAGCAGCTTTTCCGCAAAAGCGGGCTGGTCGATGACCCACTGCAGCATCATTCTCTTCTCAACGGGATAGCCGCCACGCTCACTCTTGCCGTCGATGACTTCGTCGTTAGCCAGAACAGTGCCCAGAGCCTCACACCAGTTAACGGGCATCTCGATGCGCTTGGCGTAGCCTGCTTCCCACAGCTTCTTGAAGATCCACTGGGTCCATTTGTAGAACTCGGGATCGGAAGTGGCGGTCAGCTTGCTCCAGTCGTAGTCAAAGCCCAGCTCCTTCAGCTGCTTTGAGAAGGTGGCGATGTTCTTCTGGGTGAAGCCGTTGGGGTGATTGCCGGTATCCACAGCATACTGCTCGGCAGGCAGACCGAAGGAGTCGTAGCCCATGGGGTGCAGCACATTGTAGCCCTGCATGCGCTTCATGCGGGACATGATATCGGTAGCGGTGTAGCCCTCGGGGTGGCCGGCATGCAGGCCCACGCCGGAGGGGTACGGGAACATATCCAAAACATAGTATTTGGGCTTACTAAAGTCCCAAACATCGGTATGGAAGGTCTTATTATCCTCCCAATATTTTTGCCATTTGGCTTCAATGGCGGAATATTCGTAGTTCGGCATTCTATTTCACCTCTACAAAAATTACTCCGGCAGCAGAATACCGGTCAGATCCACATTTTCGCCGTCAGCCCAGATGCGCTCCAGATTATAGAACTCGCGGGCTTCCTCAGTAAACACGTGCACCACCACGCTGCCGTAGTCCAGCAGTTCCCAGGTGTTTCCACGGTGGCCTTCCCGGCCCAGCATGGGTTCGCCCAGTTGCTCCATGGCAAACTCCGCATAGTCGCAGAGGGTTTTGACATGGGTGTTGGAAGTGCCGGTGCAGATCAGAAAATAATCTGCCAGAGAAGAAACATCGGTGATACGCAGCAGTTTGATATCTCTGCCCTTCTTCTCGTCCAGAGCCTTGGTGACATGAATTGCCACTTCTTTTGCAGTTAACATAATATCTTATCCTTTCAAGGAATTATTTACACAGTTACATGGAGATACGCCAGTGCCTCTCGGGAAGCAGGACTGACCTCGGAACCTTGCCGTTTCAGATGTTCCAGCGTCATGTTCAGACCGCAGCGCATGGCCTGGTCCATATCGGAAAATGCCAATCTGCGAAGCTCCTCCACGCCGGGGAAGTCCCGGTTGGGTTCCATATAGTCTGCCACATAGATGATTTTTTCAAGCATATTCATGGCAGCTTTGCCGGTGGTGTGGCACTCGATGGCGCTGACCACCGCTTGATTCTCTCCAAAAATCCGCTCCGCCACCAAAGAACCGGTGAGGGCATGCAGCGTTTTGGGGTAACGCAGCGAAAAATCGTCTAATACTTTACCATAGCAGCGGCACAATGTCAACTGCAAGGGGCCGTCCAGGGCTTTCGTCACATCGTGCAACAATCCTGCCCGGCCGGCATCCGTTTCGTCCACGCCCCAGCGTTTCGCCAGTTCCACCGCAGTATCCCGGCATCCCAAAACATGGGCCACCCGGTTGGGATTCAGCAAGGAAATGACCACTCGTTCTAACGCGTCCATAGATAGATTCTTCCAATGATCATCCACATGGTAAAGTCCGTTTTGGCGGATATACTCCCCTACCCCATCGGGCAGGAATTCATCGGCGCAATGGAAGGCCAGCAATCGGCGCATCTGGGTGGAAGAAATCTGCACCGCATCGTTGTTGATCAAGCAAACAGGGTGACCAGCTTCCTCAAAGGCGGTTTTTTCTGCCTCCACCCTAGCCTTTTCGCCCTTGTCTCCCCGATAAAAGACGGAAAGGGTAACATTTTCGAGGATTTTTTCCGGATTTTTCCATTTCTGAAAGGTGAGGAACATATCGCTGCCCATCAGAAGATAGATTTCCGCATCGGGATACATAGCTCGTACCTGCTCCACCGTTTCATAGGTGAAACTGGGGCCATGTCGCATTAGTTCCATGTCTGAAACTTCTGCATTGGGCAGATCCTTGGCCGCAAGGCGCAGCATTTGAATACGATGGGATGCATCGGCAATGCTGCCGGACTTGTGGGGCGCAGTATGGGCCGGGATCAACAGCAGACGGTCCAATTCCAGGGTCTGTATCGCCTGCTTTGCCGCATGCAGATGACCGATATGCGGCGGATCAAAACTGCCGCCGAAGATTCCGATTTTTTCCATAGTTGCGCCATCCTCTCGTCATAGTGTGATTGCGAGGGAGTGCCATTGCCCTCGCAATGACATGGTTTTCAGGTTAATCCTCGCCGCGGAGCTGCTTCTCCCGGCTGCGCTCGATGGCCTTTTCAATGGCCTGCTGGCGGAAGTATTCGTTGCGCTGCTCCCGCACCTTCTTGGCTGCATCCCGGCGGGCCTTGATGCCTTTGCGGACGGGGTCCATCTTGGATTTGGGGGTTGCCTTTCGCTTAGCGCGGCCGGTGGCATTTCTTGCCTCCTGACACTTCTCGCTGAAGCGATAAATGACGAATTTATTGCCCACGCAGGAAATACCATCGGCACCGGTGGCTTCGCAGATGGCGTCGCTCACTTCCCGGGCACTCATCAGGGCGGATTCCAGAACCTTGCCCTTGACCAGTTCTCTGGCGGTGAGCAGGCGGTCTGCCTCGGCAGCCACTGCTTCGGTCACGCCGTCCTTACCCACCATGAGGGTGGTTTCCAGGGCATTTGCCTGGGCGCGGTATTCTGCCCGCTGCTTACTTGTCAGCATAATTTGCCTCCTTGAGTTTCGTATAGAAAAGATTAAGTGCGTTGGCCCGGTGGGAGACCCGGTTCTTTTCCTCGGAAGACAGTTCCGCAGTGGTCTTGCCCAGGGGCGGGTAATAGAAAATGGGGTCATAGCCGAAGCCGTTTTCACCATGGGGCGCACGGGTCAATTCACCGTGAATTTCGCCCCGGGCCTGAATGGCAGCACCATCGGGAGTAATAAAGGTGATGACGCAAACGAACTGCGCCTGCCGCTGGCCATCCGGGACATGCTCGGTGTTTTTCAGCAGCAGTTCCAGTCTGCCCCAATCGTCCAGGGACTCATCAAAGCCATAGCGGGCAGAATAGATGCCCGGTTCGCCATTCAGGGCATCCACGCAGATGCCGCTGTCATCGGCGATGGACGGAAGGCCGGTGGCCTCCATGACGGCTTTTGCCTTGATGAAAGAATTTTCTTCAAAAGTGGTACCGGTTTCCTCTACATCCAGGTCGATGCCCAGCTCCGACTGCAAAACAAGGTCGAAGCCGAATTTATCGGTGATTTGGCGGATTTCAACCAGCTTGTGGGGGTTTTTACTTGCTAGAACAACTTTCATACTGACCCCTTCATTATTGAATCAAAGCATCCACAAAATCCTTGGCCACGAAGGGCATCAGATCATCTGCCTGTTCGCCCACGCCCACGAATTTCACAGGAATCTGCAGCGCATCGGAAACAGCGATAACGATACCGCCCTTGGCAGTGCCGTCCAGCTTAGTCAGGGCGATGGCGGTCACACCGGCGATTTCCTTAAACTGCTTGGCCTGAATGAGGCCGTTCTGGCCGGTGGTGCCGTCCAGCACCAGCAGCACTTCCTTAGCAGCACCCGGCAGTTCCCGCTCCACGATGCGGCTGATCTTATTCAGCTCGTTCATGAGGTTCTGCTTGTTGTGCAGACGGCCGGCGGTATCAATGATGATCACATCAGATTTACGGGCCTTGGCAGCCTGAATGCCGTCAAATACCACGCTGGCAGGATCAGCTCCCTCATGCTGACGCACGATGGAAGCGCCGCTGCGGCCTGCCCAGATTTCCAGCTGGTCTGCGGCGGCGGCACGGAAAGTGTCGCCTGCCACCAGCAGCACATTCTTGCCCTGGTTTACCAGCTGGGTGGCGATCTTGCCGATGGTGGTAGTCTTGCCCACACCGTTGACGCCGATCACCAAAATCACAGAGGGCTGGGTAGAAAGGTCCAGTTCCACCTGACCCACATTGAGCATTTCCACCAGAATCTCCTTCAAGGCGGACTTGGCCTCCTCGGGAGTCTTCAGATGCTTCTCACGAATCACTTTCCGCAGCCGTTCGGCGGCTTTGGTGGCGGTATCCACGCCCAAATCAGCCAGGATCAGACTCTCTTCCAACTCATCGTAGAAATCGTCATCGATCTGGCTGAAGCCGGAAAAGACGCCACCCAGGGTATTGCTGAGGGCATCCCGGGTTTTGGCCAAGCCGGCCTTAATTTTATCAAAAAAGCCCATAAGGGAACTCCTTTCAGTCGCTAATGCAGAATTTAAAATGAATAATGAATCTTTTCCATCAATTCTGCATTCTGCATTTTGAATTATGAATTTATTCAACAATGCCCAGATATTCTTCCATCTGGTTTAAGTCCAACCGCAGCAGCTTGGAAACGCCCTGCTCCTGCATGGTCACGCCATACAGCACATCGGAAGCCTCCATGGTACCGCGGCGGTGGGTGATGACAATGAACTGGGTCTTCTTGCTGAGGTTATGCAGGTAGGAAGCGAAGCGCTCCACGTTGCGGTCATCCAGTGCTGCGTCGATCTCGTCCAGCATGCAGAACGGGGTGGGACGCACCTTCAAAATAGCAAAATACAGCGCAATGGCCACAAATGCCTTTTCGCCACCAGACAGCAATGTAATGGTCTTAACCTGCTTTCCGGGGGGCTGAACACGAATCTCGATGCCGCAGGTCAAGGGATTTGCCGGATCTTCCAAAATCAGTTGACCCTTACCGCCGCCGAACATTTCCTCAAAGGTCTGACCGAAGTAACGGTCGATCTTCTCGAATTCGCTGACGAAGATGGTGGTCATCTGCTGGGTGATAGAGCGGATGATGCCCTCCAGTTCCCGCTTGGATGTGAGCACATCGTCCCGCTGGCCGGTTAGGTAAGAATAGCGCTCGTTGATACGGGCATACTCCTCGATGGCACCCAGGTTGGGTGTACCCAGCGCGCCCAGTTTGCGGCGCAGTTCCGCGATACGGCGGTTGCCGGCGGTGACAGATTCGATCTGTCCACGGTGCTGGCCGGCGGTGCCGGGGGTCAGACCGTAGGACTCCCACAGCTTGTCGATGATCTGCTTTTCTTCCAGGGCTGTGACTTCCTTTTTATGCTCCAGCGCGGCGCAGGCACGCTCCATGTTCATAATATCCTTGCTCTTTTCCTGCGCATCCCGTTCGGCACGGGTCTTGGTGGCCTCGGCATTGGCCCGGGCCTCCTGCAGCTGGCGCAGCTGGTGACGGAACGCATCTGCATCCGCGTTATTTTCCTGCTGGCGCTGCTGCAGTTCGCTGATTTCTGCCTCGATCCGCAGGTTTTCCTCCCGGATCTGACCGATCAGCGCCATTTGGCGCTCCCTGTCACCGGCCATGGCACTCTGCAGATTCTGCAGGTCAGCCACATGGGCAACAGCAGTGGTGCGCTCGGCCAGCAAGGCCGCTTCCTCAGTCTTTTCAGCCGTCATGGCATCAGTAATGCGGGCAGAGGCTTCTGCCGCCTCGGTCTGACTGCCTTCCAGCAGTTCCAATTGCTGACGGGTTTCCACCAGTTGCTGAGTATACACCTGAATTTTAGCCTGCTGGGCTGCCAAGCGCTCCCGGTCGGCGCTCTGCCGGCGGCGCAGGGATTCCTGCTCCCGCTGGGCATTTTCCACCGCCTCGGTGATGGCGTTGCACAAAACCTCATGCTGCTTTTCCACGCCCTCCAGACGAAGCACCTGATTCTGGGCTTCCTGCAGCTGATCCCGGGCGGTGTCCAGCTGGAACTGCACCTGATCGGCGGCCCGCTGGGCCTCCTGCAGTTGGAGTTCCAATTCCTGTTTTTTATCGTTCAGTTCCTTCTCCCGCAGAGTCAGCTTTTCCAGCTCATTGGCACGGGAGAGGATGCCGGATTCCTTATTCACAGAACCGCCGGTCATGGAGCCGCCGGGGTTCATGACCTGACCGTCCAAGGTGACGATCTTAAAGCGGTTGCGGTAAGTGTTTGCCATGGCGATGGCAGCGTCCAGATCGGTGGCGATTACGGTGCGGCCCAGAAGATTCTCCACGATGGGACGGTAGCGCTGCTCGCATTTAATGAGATCAGAGGCAATGCCCACGAAGCCACGGCATTTTTCAAGCCCGTTTTCCGTCAGCCGTCTGCCCTCAATGGAGCTAAGCGGCAGGAAAGTTGCACGGCCACCACCGGAGCGCTTCAGGAACTGAATGGCCGCCTTGCCATCCTGCTCGGTGGATACCACGATCTGCTGCAGGGCACCGCCCAGGGCGATTTCCATTGCCACCGTGTAGTCGTCATCAGTCTGAATCAGGCGGGACACCGGGCCATGGATGCCCCTCAGCGTGCCACGCTGGGCTTCCTGCATGATGACCTTAACCGACTTATTGAAGCTGTCAAAGTCCCGCTCCATATCCCGGAATACTTTTGCCTTGGCCGACACGGCATTCCACTGGGATACCAAAGACTTCATCTGTTCAGCCAATTCATCCCGGCGCTTGACACGGGTGGTCTGGCGCAGGCTGTAGCCGGCAATCATATTATTGGCAGCAGTAACATCTTCCTGGGCACGGCGCAGGTCTGTCCGAGTGGCATCCAACTGCATCTTGGCGTCCAGTTGACGCTGATTGCCGGATGCAAGATCACTTTCCAACTGGGACAGGCGCTCCTCTGTTAAGGTCATGCCGTCCTGCAAGCCACGGATATCCGCTTCCCGGCCGGCAATGTCTGCGGCCAGATTGGTCTCTTTATTTCGCAGTTCCAAAAACTGCTTCTGTCTGCCCTGGGCATTGGCAGTCAGGCCGGTCAGCTGCTGCTGCAGTTCTGCCAGGGCTGCCTGTTTCTGTGCCAGTGTCTTTTCGATTTGGGCGATACGCACTTGGGCTTGCTGGATCTGCTGGGCAATACCGCCGCTGCGGTCATCCTGACCACGGAGTTCTTCCTCAATACGGGTGATATTACGCGTATTGTTTTCCATACTGGTGCGCAGCACCGCCATTTGGCCTTCCAACTGCTGATGGGCAGCTTCCAGGAAACTGACCTTTTCACGGGTAGTCTCCAACGCTTCATCCCGCTGGCGCAGAGATGCGCCCAGCTCTTCTGCCTGGGCATAGAGTTTGTCCAAATCATCCCGGGCTTGCTGCAGCACGAAGGAGGCAGAGATATAGTCCTCCTCTGCTTTCTTGGCGGCAGAAGACAGCTTCTCCAAAGTATCCATCCACACGGCCACTTCCACGCCCTGCAGTTCTTCCTTCAGTTCCAAATACTTTTTGGCCTTTTCCGACTGCACCCGCAGAGGTTCCAGTTGCAGTTCCAATTCAGAAATCTTGTCGCCAATGCGCATCAGGTTATCCTCGGTGCGCTCCAGTTTCCGCTCCGTCTCTTCCTTGCGGTGGCGGTACTTGGAAATACCGGCGGCTTCTTCAAAGATCTCACGGCGGTCAGCGCTCTTCAGGGACAAGATCTCATCGATACGGCCCTGACCGATGTTGGAGTAGCCCTCCTTGCCCAAACCCGTGTCCATAAACATTTCGTTGATGTCACGCAGGCGGGCCGACTGCTTATTGATATAGTATTCACTGTCGCCGGAGCGGTAATACCGACGGGTAACCATAACCTCGTCGGCATCATAGGGCAGCGCACGGTCGGAATTATCCAGCGTCAGGGTGGCCTCGGCAAAGCCAACGGCAGGCCGCTTCTGAGTGCCGCCGAAGATCACATCCTCCATCTTGGCACCACGGAGCGTTTTGCTGCTCTGCTCGCCCATAACCCAGAGAATGGCATCGGAAATATTCGATTTGCCGGAGCCATTGGGACCAACGATGGCGGTAATATCATCGCCAAAGCGGATCAAAGTCTTATCCGGGAAGGATTTGAAGCCCTGTACTTCCAAACTTTTAAGATACACAGCAAAACCTCTTTTCCGAAAAATGTAAAATTCAATCAGTTTATTATACTGAAAAATACCGACAAATGCAAGGTATTATTTCTTTTTTTGATAGAAAAATCGCCGGAAGGGGCACTTCCCTTCCGGCGATGATGCTTAGGTTATTTCTTTTTCTTCAGAACAAGGAATGCGACAGCTGCAATGCTCACAACACCGGCAACGATCACCGCGATCACCACCGGATTGACACCGCCCAAAGCAGGTACTTCTCGGGTCTGGGCCTCGCCGCAGGAAGTGCAGACACGCTGCTCCTCCCCCGTTTCCTTGCGGGTAGCTTCTTTGGTAGCGATCCATTCACCGAAGCTGTGACCGGTGGCGGGGATTTCTTCCTGCGCAACCAGAATCTTGTCACACACCGAGCAGTGCTTGCCTTCCGTCAGGCCGGTGTTGACGCAATCGGCGGGAACGGCGGCGTCGATGACCTCGGTGTGCGGTAATGCGGCAACTGCAATGGTCTCACGGCTCACTTCGGCGTTACAAACAGCGCAGTAAATCACGTTATCGTAACTGCCTTCTTTGGCGCAGGTAGCTGCTACTTCGTTTTCCCGCATCGGCTCGTTTTTGGTATGGGGCAATGCGGGTATTTCTTCCTGGGGGACCAGAGTTTCACGGCAGACGGAGCAATGTGTTCCCTCCGTCAGGCCGGTAGCACTGCAGGTGGGCGCGACAGCGGCGAGGATTTCCTCGGTATGGCCCAACGCAGGCTTCTCATCATACTGATAGGAATCTCCGCATTTGTAGCAGCGGTCCACGGAGAAGCCTTCCGTTGTACAGTTGGGAAGCTGGGTCATAGACCAATGATGGTCATGGCCGGTGGCAGGAAGAACCTTATCAATATTCTCTTCACAATAAGCGCAGACGCCCCACTCCCGTCCGTCATCGGTACAGGTGGGCGCAATCCGCTCGCCCTGAACCAGATGGTTGCCCAAACGGCAGCACTCCAGACAGCGCCTATTTTCCGCATCGGGATCGCCGGTGCCGTTATATTCATAATGACAAGCCACTTCTTTCAGGTGCAGATTGCCGTATGCAAAGGTGAAGCTGTTCCACTGTTCCTGCGTACCCTTGTAAAGCACATGCCACAGATTGGGGCAATTATTGAAGGCATACTCCCCGATCTCAAGCACACCAGCCGGGATCGTTACGATGGTCAGGTCGGTGCAGCCATTGAAGGTATACCACGCAATTTGAGTTACTCCATCGGGAATCACAATAGTGCGAAGGCTGCTACAGCTTTCAAAGGCGCTGCTTCCAAGGTAGGTCAGGTTCCGGGGCAGATCAATCGCAACCAGTTTCCTGCAGAACTGGAACGCACTGGTTCCGATCTGCTCCACTCCATCCGGAAGATTGATTTTTTCCAGCTGCTGGCAATACATAAAGGCGCCGTCGCCAATGAAGGTTACGCTTTCGGGGATGACAATGGACTGCAGGCTTTCACAGAAAATGAACATCTGCTTTGGGATGCCAATCATGTCCTGAGGTAAGGCCACATCCGTCAGGGCATGGCAATCGTAGAACATATCGCTGCCCAAGCTGGTAATTCCTTCCGGCAACGAAGCCTTTTGAAGGGCATAACAGCGCATGAATGCGGAAAACCCCACCGTCTTCAGTCCCTGGGGCAAATCGATCTGCTGCAGGCTTTCACACTCCATGAATGCCTCATTACCGATCGTCTGCAATCCGGTGCCAAAACTGACAGTTGCCAGGTTTGTGCAGCGGCAAAATGCCTGATCACCGATTTCGGCAAGAGAATCCGGGAGGGCAATTTCGGTCAGCCCCTCGCAGCCATAAAACGCATAGTCGCCAATGGCGATAACGCCCGCAGGAACTGTATAATCTCCGCTGGTGGTTCGTGGCGCCAGGATCAGCCGGGTCATATCCTTGCTGTAGAGCACGCCGAAGGCATCACTGCAATAATACTCATTGTTTTCGTCTACGACAAACCCGGTGATATTCTCACTGCCCAAAAAGGTCAACGGACTGATGTGGGCAACCTTTTCGCCAATGGAAACCTGCGTCAAATTGTTGCACATTTCAAAGGCTGCTTCCGCCAGGATGACAGTATCCTCATGGATCGTACAAGCGGCAATCGTCTGATCCCCGGCACTGACCAACAAAAAGTAGGGATTATCCGCCGTACCCAAATAGAGGGCATTGTCATATTCAGAAAATTTCAAACTCTTGCAATCAACGAATACCCATTTCTCCATCACAGCAAGGCCGCTGCCCAAGGTCACATCGGCGAGCGCATAGCAGCCGTCGAATGCCCTTTCGCCAATCCGGGTGACGGTGTCCGGGATGGTGATCGTTGCCAGGTTGTGGCACCAATAGAAAGCACCATCATCCAGAATTTGGAGGTTCTCAGGCAAGTCGATTTCCACCAAAGACCTACAGTTGTTAAAAGCGTTATCACCAATGGATACCAATGTTTCCGGAAGGGACACTTCGGTCAGGTTGCGCAAACCGGCGAAAACACGGCAGCCAAGGTTGGTAATTCCCTCTTCCACCACCAGTTTTTGAATGTCGGCAGCATAATCCTTCCAAGGGGTTTCTCCGGAAGTGTAGTCCCGCATCGCTCCGGTACCGGAAATGGTAAGGATATGATTTTCTTTGTCCAGCGCCCATGTGACTTTCTCACCGCAGGTTCCGGAAAGGATCTCTTCTGCCCGGGCAGGAATCAGCAGTGATGCGCTGAAAACAAGGATCAGCAAACAGCAGCAGATCATGGCAATTTTCTTCATATAATTCCTCCTGTTCGGTGTTGATCTTTTTTTGCATTATAGCAAAAACCCATACCCCCGTCAATAAAAATCGCCGGAAGGGGCGCTTCCCTTCCGGCGGTTTGGATTTAGTGATTGTGGGGGAACAGGTGTTCTATGGCGTTGTGGGCGGCATCCTGCTCCGCCTTTTTCTTGCTGCGGCCTTCGCCGGTGCCTACTACAGCACCGTTGAGGCTGACCTGCACCACAAAATGCTTGTCGTGATCCGGGCCGGATTCCTCCACCAAGGCGTAGGACAGAATCTGGTTCTTTTTCTGCTGCACCAGTTCCTGCAAGGCGGTCTTATAATCAGCGTTGCGCAGCTTGCGCACCGGCACATCCGTCAACACGAAACCCTCGATAAACTTCCGGGCAGGCTCCATGCCCCCATCCAGGAAACAGGCAGCAATAACGCTTTCTACAGCGTCTGCCAGAATGGAGTCCCGTGTTCTGCCGCCGCTGGATTCTTCTCCGTTACCCAAAAGCAGATGTTTGCCCAAATCGATGCGCTCGGCAATCATGGCCAGAGACCGTTCGCAAACCATATCCGCCCGCATCCGCGTCAAATCACCCTCGGGGCGATCAGGGAAATTGCGGTAGAGATACTCTGCTACCACCATACCCAAAATGGAGTCGCCCAAGAATTCCAGACGTTCGTTAGACTTCAGGCTGTCATGCCAGCGTTCGTTGGCGTAGGAAGAATGGGCCAGGGCGTTCTGCAGCAGGGTAATGTTCTTGAAGCGGTAGCCGATGGCATTTTCCAGATCCTTAATCATCGCACTTTTCCTCCGCAAGGGCTTTCAGCGCTTCTTCCAATTCATTGGAAAAGTCTGCCTCAGCAGCCTCCATGGCCTGATGCACTGCATTGCGGAAGGCAAGGGCATCGGAAGAGCCGTGGGCCTTGATGACAGGGCGCTTTATTCCTAAGAACTGGGTGCCGCCGATTTCACGGTAGTCCATCATCTTCATCACGTCGTCCACACCGGGCTTGCAGAAGAGGTACCCGATTTTCGACAGGAAATTCCGCTTGAAGATCTTGTGCTTCATCAGGCTGCCCATGAAATAAGCGGTGCCTTCGATGGATTTGAGCAAAACATTGCCGGAGAAACCGTCGCAGACCACCACATCTACCTCGCCCAAAAGAGTATCCCGAGCTTCGATGTTGCCGATGAAATTCACAAGACCCTTATTGTGGGCGTCAGTCAGCAGCGCGTAGGCTTCCTTCTGCAAAGGAGTGCCCTTGGTGTCCTCGGTGCCGATGTTGAGAAGGCCCACTCGGGGGTTCCCAATGCCCAAGGACTTTTTGGCGTACAGGCTGCCCACGATGCCAAACTGCAGCAGAAATTCAGGGGTGCACTCGGCGTTGGCGCCACAGTCCAGCAGAATGGTCTTGCCGCCGGCCTTATTGGGCATAGCGGGACCCATAGCGGCCCGGCGGATGCCCTTGACACGCTTGACAATCAAGGTAGCGCCGGAAAGCAGGGCGCCGGTGGAGCCGGCGGAGATCATGGCATCGGCCTGACCTTCGCTCAACAGTCGCAGGCCAACCACCATGGAGGATTCCTTCTTCTTGCGGCAGACATTGGCCGGGTCATCGTGCATGTCCACCACATCGGGAGCATGGACGATCTCGATGCCAGCGGGCATTTCGCTGAAGCCAGCCTCCTTGGCAGCAGCTCGGATCTCGTCCTCCCGGCCTACCAGGACAATGTTAGCATTCCACTTTTTTGCCGCTTCAATGGCGCCAAGAACGGGCGCCTGGGGGGCGTTGTCGCCGCCCATTGCGTCGATCAAAATTTTCATAGGTCGCCTCTTTCTTTCATCTCATCGATCAACGCCAGTGACCGATTGGCGATGGCCAGATTTTTCTCGGCCTTCTTGCGGATGCGCTGCTCCAAGGGCGCGATGATGCTGAAATTGATGTTCATGGGCTGGAAATTTTCCACACTCTCATCGCTGATGTACAGACCCAGCGCGCCGATGGCGGTGGTTTTGGGGAATTCGGGCAGCGGCTTTTCCAGCACCTTTGCTGCCATAGCGAGGGCTGCCAGGAAGCCGGAAGCACAGGATTCCACATATCCTTCCACGCCAGTCATCTGTCCGGCGAAGGCAACCAAGGGGTTGCGGCGGTCGGCATAGTACTTATCCAGCAGCTTGGGGCTGCGCAGGAAGGTGTTGCGGTGCATCACACCGTAGCGGACAAATTCCGCATTTTGGAGGGCGGGGATCATAGAGAAAACCCGCTTCTGCTCGCCGAATTTCAGATGGGTCTGGAAGCCCACCAGGTTGAAAATGGTCTTTTCCGCATTGTCCTGCCGCAGCTGCACCACGGCATAAGGCTCTTTACCGGTGTTGGGATCCACTAGGCCAACGGGTTTCAGCGGTCCGTAACGGAGGGTCTCGAAGCCACGGCGGGCCATGACTTCCACGGGCATACAGCCTTCAAACACATTCTTATCTTCGAAGCCATGGACCTCTGCCTCCTGGGCGGAGATCAGTTCCTTGACGAAAGCTTCGTACTCCTCTTTGTTCATGGCGCAGTTGATATAGTCGGGGGTTCCACGGTCGTAGCGGCTCTGCCACCAGGCCTTGGTCATGTCCACCGACTCAGCGGTGACCAAGGGAGCGGCTGCATCGAAGAAGTGGAGATAGTCTGCGCCGAAGTAGGCACCGATGGCGTCCGACATGGCGTCGGAGGTCAGGGGGCCGGTGGCGATGATCACCGGACCTTCCGGCACAGCGGTGACTTCCTCATCAATCACCGTGATATTGGGGTGGTTGCGGATCTTCTCGGTGACCAGGGCGGAGAAGCCATGGCGGTCCACCGCCAGGCAACCACCGGCCTCCACCCGGGTGGCATCGGCGCACTGGATGATGAGGCTATCCAAACGGCGCAGCTCCTCTTTCAGCAGGCCAACGGCATTTTCGATCTTATCACCCCGCAGAGAATTGGAGCATACCAATTCCGCAAAGGTATCTGTATGATGGGCAGGGGATTTTTTATGGGGCTTCATTTCGTAAAGTTCCACCTGAATGCCCCGCTGGGCCAGCTGCCATGCAGCCTCACTGCCGGCAAGGCCGGCGCCAATGACTTTTACCGTCGGCATGCTCATTCCCCTTTCTTCTTGGTTGCCCTTTTGGTTGCGGGTTTCTTTTCTGCGGTTTTCTTGGCGGCAGGCTTCTTTGCAGCCGTCTTTTTGGCTTTCTTTTCCTCCGCAACCGCAGGTTGCTCCCCGGTTTCCTCGGTCTTTTTCTTATAGTAACCACGCTTATCTTCCGGCAGGAAACCCACGCAGTTTTCATTGATACAGAAGGGCTTGTTCCGGCCACGACCGGCCCGCTTGAACATGGTATTGCCGCAGGTGGGGCAATCCTCCGCCGTGGGCACATCCCAGGTCATAAAGCCGCAGGCAGCACCGCTTTCACAGCCATAGTAAGCGTAGCCCCGCTTGGACTTACGTTTTAAGAGGCCTCCGCCACACTTGGGGCAGCGACCGGGCATCCGTTCCACGATGGGCTTGGTATTGGTGCACTCCGGGAATCCGGGACAGGCCAGGAATTTGCCGAAGCGACCAATTTTGACCACCATATTTCTGCCGCACACCTCACAGATTTCATCGGTGACCTCATCCGGCACTTTCAGACGAGTGCCCTCCAGGGCGGCTTCCGCCTCCTGCATCTGAGTGCTGAAATCACGGTAGAAGTCGGACAGCACATCCTTCCACTTTCTGCTGCCCTCTTCCACTTCGTCCAGTTGGGACTCCATGTTGGCGGTAAATTCCACATCAATGATATCGTGGAAACGCTCCATCATGAGGCCTGTCACCACTTCGCCCAGAGGTGTGGGACACAGGCGCTTATCCACCTTGCTCACATATTCCCTGTCCTGAATGGTGGAAATAATGGAAGCATAGGTAGAGGGTCTGCCAACGCCCTTTTCTTCCATAGCCTTGACCAACATGGCTTCCGTGTAACGGGCGGGCGGCTGGGTGAAGTGCTGTTCCTTCTTTCGGTCAATGCACTGAGCCTTCTCCCCTGCCTGCAGATCCGGCAACGGAGAGCCATTTGCCTCATCCTCTTCATCCCGGCCTTCTTCATAAACGGCGATAAAACCGGCAAAACGAAGGCTCTGGTGGGTGGCGCGGAAGAGATGTCCGGCGCACTCGGTGTCGATGGCCACAGCGTCATAAAGGGCATTGGCCATCTGGGAGGCCAGGAAGCGGCTCCAAATCAGCTTATACAGCCGGTACTGGTCACCGGTCAGGGATGCGCGAATGCGCTCCGGGTCCAGATCCACCCGGGTGGGGCGGATGGCTTCGTGGGCATCCTGCGCACCGCCCTTGGTCTTAAACACATGGGGCGTGCCGTAGTAATAGGCTGCGCCGTAGCGGCTCTTAATGAAATCCGCAGCTTCAGAGAGTGCCTCGGGAGCAATACGCAGGGAGTCGGTACGCATATAGGTGATCAGACCCGTGGTGCCCTCGCCGGCCACATCTACGCCTTCATACAGCTGCTGGGCGATGGACATGGTGCGTTTGGGGGTCATGTTCAGCTTCCGGGAAGCCTCCTGCTGGAGGGTGGAAGTGGTGAAAGGAGGAGCGGCAGTACGCTTTTTCTCGCTTTTTTTCACATTGGTGACGGTAAATTCCCGGCCGGTAATGTCGGCCAGGATTTGATCCACCTGCTGCTCGTTTTCCAGCTCCCGCTTCTTGCTGTCGCCATAATAGCGGGCAGAGAAACGGCCGGACTTGGTCATGCGCTCCAGCGTCACGTCCAGCGTCCAGTATTCTTTGCTCTGGAAGGCACGGATCTCATTTTCCCGATCCACCACCAAGCGGGTAGCCACGCTCTGAACACGGCCGGCAGACAGGCCCCGACGCACCTTTTTCCACAGCAAGGGAGAAAGCTGATAGCCCACGATCCGGTCCAAAACACGGCGGGCCTGCTGGGCATCCACCAGATCGGCGTCGATCTTCCGGGGCTGGCGGATGGATTCAGTGACGGTTTTCTGGGTAATGGCGTTAAAGGTCACCCGGTGGGTCTTACCTTCGGACAGTTCCAGCAGTTCCGTTAGGTGCCAGGCAATGGCCTCGCCTTCACGGTCCGGGTCAGTTGCCAGATATACCGTGTCGGCACTTTGGGCCGCTGCACGCAACTCGCCGATCAGCTTTTCCTTACCGGGCACCGGGATGTATTCCGGTTCAAAGTTATGCTCCAAGTCCACACCCATGGTGCTCTTGGGCAGGTCACGCAAATGACCCATGCTGGCCTTGACCACATAGTCAGGGCCCAGATATTTTCCAATGGTCTTCGCTTTGGAAGGCGATTCCACGATCACAAGATTCGGCTTGTTGGCCATGATAGTACTCCGTTTCTTGGTAAAATTCAAATTTTGCGCTGTACACGCTTACCGGGCAGCCGGGCAACAACGCCCTTGACTTCCAGCATGGTGAGCATCGCCAGCACCTGCCCGGCGGGCAGGCCTGCATCCGAGATCACATCGTCCACCAGCGCGCCATCCGCTCCAATGAAGGAAAGCAGCGTTTCTTCATCGGCGCTCAGCACAGGCCGGGGCTTATCAGCGTCAATATAAGGCGAAGAGGGCGTGTTGTCAATCTCTTTTTTCTTGCCAAAGATAGATTTACGATGCTTTTTCTCCGGCACTTTGGGGGTCTGGGCCACCTGTAAGGGTTGCTCCTCCAGTTCGTCGGGATAGGCTGTTTGGCGGGAGTCCGTTCTGTTTTCGGTGATCTTGCCCGGGAAACGATCCTGATATTCACTGATCACATCCCAGCCGGAGCTAACAGCGATGGCACCGTCCCGCAACAGGGCGTTGCTACCCTTACAGGAGGGAACATCAATATTTCCCGGCACCACAACCACATCCCGGCCCTGATCCGCCGCCTGACGGGCGGTGATCAGGGCGCCGCTCTTTTCCGGGGCTTCCACCACCAAAACACCACAGCTCAGACCGCTGATGATCCGGTTTCTCCGGGGAAAGTTCCAGCCAATGGGCGGCGTACCGGGCGGAAATTCTGTCAGCAAACAGCCCTGTCGCTGGGTGTCGGCATACAGCGCCCGATTGGACGCAGGGTACACCACATCCGCACCGCAACCCAACACACCGATCACCGGTGCGCCGGCGGACAAGGCGCCCCGCATAGCCATGGCATCAATGCCAAAAGCCACGCCGGACACCGTGATGCCACCGCAGGCGGCGATCTGATAACCCATGCGCTTTGCGGTGCTCATGCCATAGGCAGAAGCGCCCCGGGTGCCCACCACTGCGATGCAGGGCAGCGCATCCACTTGCGGCAGGGTGCCTTTATAATACAGTACCACGGGAGGGTCGGCAATATTCTTAAGCCGCTTGGGATACAGTGCATCCTGCCAGGTGAGGATGCGGATATTTTCCCGTTGGCAATCGGCCAGAATTTGCTCCGCTTCCGCCAGAGATTTCTCCTGCAGAGAGGAAATAGCCTCCGGGGACAGGCCCTCCACCCGGGCATACTCCCCTGTTTCTGCAAAATAAACATCCTCCGCATCCGCAAAACGCTGCAATAGCAGCATGCGGCCACGGTCACCCAAGCCGGCTCGCGTTGCCAGCCAGATCCAGTGCAGTTGCATGGGCGTCCCCCTCTCTCTTTCTTTGGAAAAATTCTTTTTATACCTGTTGCATTTGCCACAGCACGATGGAGGCAGCCACCGCGGCATTCAGTGATTCGCAGTTTTTGTTCATGGGAATGATCAGTTCATGATCGGCCCCGGCCAAAATCTCCGGACGGACGCCCCGACCTTCGCTGCCGATGACCACTGCCATGTTCTGTACTGCAGCCTGGCGAATATCCATAGCACGATCCGACAAGGCGGTAACCGCCACCGGAATACCGGCTGCCCGCAGTGTGGCACTGACTTCCGCCCAGGTGCTCTGCACCACCGGCGCGCGGAACACCGCACCCATGCTGGCCCGCACCACTTTATGGCTATAGGGGTCGGCGCAGCCTTCCAGCAGCACCACCGGCACTTTCAATGCATCTGCCGTGCGGAGCATGGTGCCCAAGTTGCCGGGATCCTGAATGCCATCCAGCAGCAGCATGGGAGCTTTGGGGGTCACAGGCTGGGGTTCCGGCAGGCGGCAGAGAAACACCGCACCCTGGGGGGCTTCCATGGGAGAAATGGAAGCCATCACATCTTCCGGCACACGGATGAGCCGCACACGGGAAGGGAGCTCTGCCTCCACCCCATCGGACAAAATAACCGTGTCCAAGGCAGGACAGAAGCGGACGGCCTCCTGCAGCAGCTTCGTTCCGTCAGCCGCAAAAAGGCCGGCATTTTCCCGTTCCTTGCGGGAAGAGAACAGTTTTTTTACCTGCTGCAGCAGGGGATTTTTTCTGGATGTGATCCGCATTTCCATAAGTCAACACTCCGCCAATTTTATTAGCATATATTATAAACAGCTTTTTCTCCATTGGCAAGAGGTTTTTATACATTAATATATAGAAAGAAACGCCGCCGGAAAAATTTCCGACGGCGTTCTGCTTACATGCGAACAAGATTGGCAATTCGGGCAATGAATTCAGCATTGGTGGGTTTTTGACGGGCGGAGCGAATTTTTCCTCCGAAGTACATTTCCCGCATGGCTTCATCACAGCGGCTCCACCCTCTCTCCACCGCATGGCGAATTGCCCTCTCCACCAATTGGGCAGTGGTGCCGTACTGCATGGCAACCCCCGGATAGACGCAACCCGTCACCGCATAAGCCGCTTCCGGTTGCCGCACCACCAGGTCGATGGCTGTCTGTAAATAGGCATAGCCCAACAAATGGGACGGAATTCCCAGATCCGACAGCGCCCGATCGATGCTGCCGCGAAGATCCGTTGAAGCCGCATCCGTCAGCATACTTTGCAGATTGGCCTGATAATGCCGCCGGGCTTGTTCCGATTCTGCCACACAGTAACGCACCAACGCATCTACCTTCTGTTCCAGGGTTCTCATATTTCCCTTTCCTTCACTACACGCTACATTCATAATCACATACCTCGCTTCCTACAGGCATCTCTCGAGAGAGATGCCCAAAATATGAGTTGCCCCGCAAGCGGATGATCGTCTTACCGCCTTTGGTTGTGGTTGAATTATAGTACATTTGTTCGTTTTTGTAAAGTGTGTTTTATCGCCATTCTTCGACACCATAGCCAAATGTACAGAAAAGAAGACAGAAAAATGCCCACCCCCAGTTCGGGCGTGGGCATCTGGCGGAGAGTTAGGGATTCGAACCCTAGGTTCCTTTCGGAATCACTAGTTTTCAAGACTAGCTCCTTAAACCGCTCGGACAACTCTCCATAACGGGTCAACTATACCATTTGGCACTCCAAAAGTCAATACTTTTTCCTCTTGACAAACCGAAACCACTGTGCTAGAATGGCTTAGTCAAGTTCATAAACTTTGATTCGGAGTGATACCCAAGAGGCCGAAGGGGCTCCCCTGCTAAGGGAGTAGGCGTACCAAAATGCGCGCGAGGGTTCAAATCCCTCTCACTCCGCCAAAAACAAGCCACACCATCCGGTGTGGCTTGTTTTTGCATTGAAGGGATTTGAATGATCCAATCCCAATATGTCAGTGGCATAGTGCTGCCACCAGGTCATAAACTGGCGACTACTATGAATAAACAAATCCCTCTCACTCCGCCCAGTCAAACCTATCACACTCCCCAGGAGACTGGCCCGGCATGTCGGCTTTACAATGACAAGGGTTTACAATATATTCATTTGACTATACCTGATTTTTATGCTATTATCGGCAAAAATCAACACAAACGAGGAGTTTCTATGCTTCACCGTATTCCCCTGCCCCATATCGGTTTGCGCACCATAAAAACCACCGCTGCCATCATCATATCCATGGCGCTGGTGCATTTTTACGGCACCACCGACTCCAAATACATATTTGCCATGCTGGGTGCTATGGCCACCATGGAACACACCTTCCACGAATCCCTGCAGGCCTGCCTGACCCAATTCGTGGGTGTTCTGTTTGGTGCGGCTGCCAGCTTGCTGCTTCTGCTGCTGCCCATCCACTCGGTGATCCAATGTGCCATCGGCATTTTGCTGTGCATCATCCTGTATAATACGCTGCACATCCGCTTCTCCCCCTCCCTGCCCTGCATGCTGGTGGTCATCATGTGCACCACACCGGATATTCAGCCCATCCCCTACGCCATCAGCCGGTTTTGGGATACCGCCATTGGCTTGTTCGTGGGTCTTGTCATCAATACGCTGGTGTTTCCCTATGACAACAGCCGGCGCATCCGAGAAACGGTGGAGCGATTGGATAAGGATGTGATCGAATTTCTGGAGGATGTCTTTGACGGCGACAGCATCCTTCCTGACCCTGCCGTGATGATTCGTGAAATTGATGAACTGGAACGGCAGCTATATATCTTCTCCAAGCAAAAATTTCTGCTGGACGCCCGCCGTCAGAGCAAACGGCTCCAGCAGTTCCGCCGCTGTCAGGCAAATGCCCGGCAACTGGTTGCCCATATGGAAGTGCTGTGCCATCTGGAACAGCCCGGTATCCTCAGCGAGGACAATCACAGACTGCTAACCGCTTGCGGTGCACATATCCGGGATAAGCGAAAACTGGAACTGTTTCAGGAGCGCGACATTGTGGTCAATTACCATGTGTCCCAGGTGTTGCGGCTGCGAGCATCACTACTGGAAGAATTATGCAAATAATGGAAAGCACGCCCGAGAGGGCGTGCTTTTTGCTTATACAAATTCCTTTTTCTGGCTTTCGTTGATCCCCTTGAGCTTGTTGTAGTAGGCCAGGTTCTGCAGCAGCAGCTTCATGGTGCGGTCCAAGTCGCTTCCCTCGGAGTAATCAGCCTCGAACATCCAGTCCACCCGTTCATGCTTCAGCAGAGGCGCAGCCTTGTGCTGCTGACCCTTGGAATAAATGGCGATGGAATGGCCACCGGACTGCTTCACCAGCTTCATGCAGGGCACATCGGTAAGGCCGTCGCCAATGTAGATCATATTGCTGAAGAACACCCGTTTTTCGGAGTCGGGGCGGGAATTGTTCAGATCCACGTCATTGTTAATGTCCAGTACGCCCTTATTGATGCGATAAACGAACTGGGTCTTGTTGGTGTAGTTAACAGCCATCTTGGGCCAGTAGGCCTGTCCGTCCTTATAGAGGAACTCGCAGGCGTAGATGCGCTTAAAATACTTTGCAATGGAAGTACCCTCGATGATCTCCTTCAGACCGGAGGACAGCACATAATGCTCCACCTCCACGCCCGCTTCCTCGGCGTAGCGGTTGATCCGCTCAAACCAGCCTTCCACACCGGGGTGATACTCAATGTCCTTGCCACAGCCCACCAACGACTCCCGGGTCAGAGGATTGCCGGTCTGGTGGGCTTTTTCCACCATGCAGTATAGGTAGGTCAGGATGGAGTCCATGGTTTCGGCAGCAGCCACTTCTGCGGTGTGGCCCCAAAATTCGCTGGGCTCCATGCCCACACTGGGGATAAAGGTGTACTCCTGCATATCACGGGTGCAGAGGGTCTTATCAAAGTCATACATGATGGCAACGATGGGTTTTGTCATAAAAAGGCTCCTTTCACACAGAGGTATGTTGTCATATATACTGTGATTATAGCATTTTTAGGGCACTTTGTCAACGAAGCCCGTCCCATTCGGCGTAGAACTGTTCCAAAAACTGACGCATATACCGATCTCTTTCCTCGGCCATGCGGCGGCCAGTGGGGGTGTGCATCGATTCCTTCAGAAGCAGCAGCTTGTCGTAAAAATGCTGGATGGAGGCATTGGCATCTAACCGCTCGGGGTCGTGCATCCTTCTGCCCCGGCTGCCGCCAAAGGCGAAGGTGCGGGCGATACCAATGGCGCCCATGGCGTCCAAACGATCCGCATCCTGGACGCATTTGCCTTCGATACTCTCCGGCGGAGGCAGTTGGGCGGAGAAAGAAATACGGGAAATGATGTCAACGATGGTTTCGATCTTCCCGATCTCCACACCATTCTCCTTCATAAAAGCCACAGCCCGGAGCTTGCCCTCGTAGGTTTCCGGGGAGAGTTTTCGGTCGTCCACATCATGAAGCAGGGCAGCCAACTGCACAATCTGAAGGTCTGCGTTCTCTTCCTTTGCCAGTCGGGTGGCCATATGATACACCCGCAGGGTATGGTCAAAATCGTGTCCGGAGGCATCCCCGGAAAAAACAGTCCGGGCGAATTCCATTGCTTTGTTAATCATCGCCTTGCTCCTTCGGTCTTTTATAGCGGCCCTGGGGCTGCCACTCCTCCAGGGGGTAGCGCTGCATGGCTCCAAAAATTCGTTCCTTCAGATCGGGGTAGGTTTGGCTAAGATCATAGACCAGTTGCTTGACCTCTGTTCGCTTCGTGATTTTATCCACAGGGCAGCGGTTTTCCACCACAGGAAGGGCCATTCGCCGGGCGAAATTATCCGCCGTTTTTTCGTGGATATAGAGCATGGGTCGAATTTGGATAATGCCGGTGCGGTCCAGATTGGTCACAGGCTGGAAGCAGCCAATGCGTCCCTCAAACAGCAGATTCATCACAAAGGTCTCCACCGCATCGTCATAGTGATGACCCAGGGCCAGTTTGTTACAGCCGGAATCCAGCAAGGCTTGATTCAGCGCACCCCGGCGCATTTTGGCGCACATGGAACAGGGATTCTTCTCCTTGCGGTGGTCGAAAATAATGGGGCCGATTTGCGTTTTTACAATAATATAGGGCACTTCCAGTTCCCGACACAGCGCCTCGATGCCGCTATAGTCCATACCCAGGCCCATATCGATGGTGATAGCAGTCAGGGTAAAAGGCTTATTAAAGTATTCCCGCAGGCCGGCCAACAGCCGCAGCAAAACCAGGCTGTCTTTGCCGCCGGAGACGCCGACGGCGATGCGGTCGCCTTCTTCAATCATATGATAATCGTCGATGCAGCGGCGCATCAGACCCATAAGCTTCTGCATGGTTGGATTTCCTCCGAAAAGTTTTAAAAATAAGAAGCGAGAATTTAGGAGTATACAAGAGCATTTTGAAGCATTTGAAAGGTATTGCCCGTTTTGATAAAATTTCTTAAAAAATGTGTTGACATTTGATTTTGTATATGGTATAAAGTACGAGCGCCTTGGGAGTATTGTACTGCCTGCGCCCTAATTTGTCAAAATATTTTAACTTTCGGAGGAAAGAATATGTCCACTACCTTTTTGAAGAAGGAGACCCTGGAGCGTAAGTGGTACGTCATCGATGCAGCCGGCAAGCCCCTGGGCCGTACCGCTGTGATCGCTGCCAACCTGCTGCGCGGCAAGCACAAGGTCGACTTCACCCCCAATGTTGACTGCGGCGACAACGTCATCATCATCAACACCGACAAGGCTATCCTGACCGGCAAGAAGCTGGAGCAGAAGAGCTACTACCGCGTCACCGGTTGGATCGGCGGCCTGAAGGAGACCAAGGCCCGCATCATGATGGAGAAGCGTTCCGACTACGCCATGGAGCTGGCTGTTAAGGGCATGCTGCCCAAGAACACCACCGGTCGTAACTGCATGACCCGTCTGCACCTGTACAAGGGCGCCGAGCATCCCCACGCCGCTCAGAAGCCCGAGACCTGGACTCAGGAGTAATTGGAGGTAACCGAATATGTACGAGAGCAAGAAGAAGTATTTTTACGGCACCGGCCGTCGGAAGTCCTCCGTCGCCCGCGTCCGCGTTTATGAGAATGGCACCGGCGCTATCACCATCAACGGCCGTGACATCGACGATTACTTTGGTCTGGAGACCCTGAAGCTGATCGTCCGTCAGCCCCTGGTCACCACCGAGCTGGTTGGCAAGGTTGACGTGGTCGTCACCGTCGCCGGCGGCGGCGTTTCCGGCCAGGCCGGCGCTATCCGTCACGGTGTTGCCCGTGCTCTGCTGCTGCTGAACCCCGAGTTCCGCGCTGCCCTGAAGGCCGCTGGCTTCCTGACCCGCGACCCCAGAATGAAGGAGAGAAAGAAGTACGGTCTGAAGGCCGCACGTCGCGCTCCCCAGTTCTCCAAGCGTTGATTTTTATATCGCTTACATTTACTGCCGCCCAGATTGGGCGGCAGTTTTGTTGTGCAAAAAGCCCGGAGGATGTCCTCCGGGCTTTCCGTTTACTCTTTGTGGGCGGCGTCGGTCAGGCCTTCCGCCAGCAGATAGCCCACGACGGATGCCGCCTGCATGATACAGCCGGACACGGTTTCCGCCAGTTCCCCTTCCCCGCCGAATGCGGTAATGAGACCGGACACAAACAGCGACACTGCCAGCCACAGCTTGCGGCTACATAACTTTGCAATCCACTTTTCCTTGGTCATAATTTGCACCTCCTGCTTATTTTTCGGTCGCTCTAAAAGAGCTTCCATATATAGGCAGTTGGTTGCAGCAAAGTGTGCAACGGCAACTGTTCGACAAATTGCGGTTTATCGACCAGATGCTAACCCGAAGGAATGTCATTGCGAGGAGGCGTAGCCGACGTGGCAATCTCCTACCAGTGCGGAGCCGCCTTTATCCAGCATTTGATAGGGAAAACACATTTATGCGGGAGATTGCCACGGGCCTAACGGCCCTCGCAATGACAGTTTTTCGGGGCTTTTCTCCTTTAGACGATGGGGATCCCCACACCATCCTGCGGGATGGTTCGGGATGACACCGTTTATTTTGTGGCTGCTCCAACAGCCCGATAAACTGAAATTGGACATTCGTCGCCACATCAAAATGCCGCCTCAGATTGAACTGCCCCAGTTTATACGGACTGCACAAAAAAGTGCCCTAAGTAGGATCTATTAAGTTTTAAGCGGAGTGGCGCAGCGTCAGCGGCGCCACTCCAGTTTTATTCTGGATGCGCTCATGGTTGTAGAAGTGAATGTATCTGTCAATCAGATCGTTCGCTTCCTCGAAAGTCTTCGGCTTATGCCGGTAGATACATTCCGTTTTCAAAATGGAGAAGAAATTTTCAGCCATTGCGTTATCATAAGGATTGCCCTTACTTGACATTGACGGTGTTATCCCGTAAGATTGAGTTAGCTTAAAATATGCATGCGAAGTATATTGAAAGCCCTGGTCGCTGTGGAGCTGCAACTCCGCAGCGACTCTCTTTTTTTCTTTCTTCATTGCTATCCGAATCGTGTCCAGGACAAGGCTGACTGTTTGTCTGGATGCCGTCTTGTATGCAACAATGCTGTTATCATACAGATCTCGGATCATGGATAGGTACAGCACACCCTCTTTGGTGTGAATATAGGAAATATCTGTGACCCATTTTGAGTTCGGTCTGTCTGACCGGAACTGACGATTTAAATGATTCTTGTACTTGTGTACCTGTTGGCCTAGATTGACCCATTTCCTCCGCCGGCGAATTTCGGATAACAAACCGTATTTTTTCATTACTCTGAGTACAGTTTTGGGATTTCGGTGAATATTTCTGTCTTTTAGCCACTTCCAGACCCGTCTATAGCCGTAAGTATTATCTGCCTTAGTCTGACACGCCTGGATCTTCTCGGCAAGATCTGCATCATGCTCACTCTGCCCGAACCGCTTTACAAAGTCGTAATAGCCACTACGAGATACTTCAAAGAATTTACACATTACAGATACCGGGTACTCGCCCCGGTGACGATGGATCACTGCATACTTTACCTTCGGCCTCACATCCTTTCCGCGGACTGCAGAAAATCCCGCAACAATTTATTTTCCATACGCAGCCGTTCAAGCTCTTTCTGTATATCTTGTTTCGGCGCATGACCATCCTTTCGAGGTCGTCCTTTCGGTTTCGGAAGATTGCCATACGATATTGCTTTCTTCCGCTTGAGGTACCTCCATACACAGCTTTTTACTTGTTCAGTCGTTAGCCCCAACTCTGCTGCAATCTCACTGTGTATCATCCCTGCCTCTTTCATTTGCAGTATGATGGGTTCCACTTGTTCCATGTGTGTATACTTGCGTTTTGACATAACAACACCCCCTAATGTAGTTTTATTATCCTACATTAGGGGGCATTTTGTCTATTGTCCGTTTTTACTGGTTCTATTCAGATGAGGCGGCATTTTGTGTTATTCAAGATAGGCCATGCTGATCCAGCCCTCGGCGATGCGAGCCCAGGTCTTACCGTCCACCGTTTTGGTTTCCAGCACTTCTACCCGGTCGCCCTGAGAGAGGGAACCTACCACATCATAGCCCGTACCCGCGCCAGCACGGATGTTCAGGCTGTAGGCGGTGACAGTCATCAGCTGTTTTTCCTCGCCGTCATCGGTCACGGTTTCCAGACTCATATAACCAGTCAGGCAAATCCAGCCCCGGTCAATGCGCCCCCAGACCTTTTCGCCCACGGTCTTCTGTTCCAGGATCTCCACCCGGTCGCCCTTGGCCAGCTCACCTACTAAGGCGTACTGGGTGCCGGCGTCAGCACGGATGTTCAGTTTGTAATAACCGGTCAGTGTGCCATATACCTTGACAGCAGGCTCTTCGGGGGTCTGATCCGGTTCAACCGTGACGGTTTCCACGGTCACATAGCCGGTGATGCAGAACCAGCCCTTTTCACAGCGGCCCCAAACCTTGCCATCCACCATCTTCTGTTCCAGGATCTCCACCCGGTCGCCCCGCTTCAGTGAGCCCACCCAGGCATTGCCGGAACCAGCATCGGCACGGATATTCAGCGCCTCACAACCGGTAACGGTGCCATAAATGTGGATATTGGGCTGCTGCAGGCAATCGGTTTCTCTGGTTTCCTGATAGCCGCAGGCCTGACAATCCCGACGCTGCTGACCCTTTTCTGTGTAGGTAGGAGCGACGACCTCATACCAGTCACCGAACTGGTGCTGCTTCAGCTCCGCATTGCGGATTTCGCTGTGGTCGCAGTCCACGCAGTCCCGCTTCTGTTGGCCCTGCTGGGTGCAGGAGGAGCTTTCCACATCATACCAATCGCCATAGGTATGGCTACGGTAGCGATCAAGCATGCTTTCGTCAAAATCGGTATAGCTCAGGCTGATCCAGCCTTCATAGCAGCGGCCCCAAATGGCGCCGTCAACCACTTCCACCGCCAGGATCTGCACCTGGTCACCCTGCTTCAAAGAACCCGCCAGGGCGTAGCCGGTGCCGGGGCCGGTGCGAACATTTAGATAGCTATTGGTAATGGTTGCGGTGAAGCTGTGCTTCAGCACCTGTTCATCGTGGAGCATCAGATTCTGATCCACACGAATCCAGCCGTCTGCATATCTTGCCCAGAGCTTGCCCAGGAAGTTCTTCAGCTGCAGCACCTGGATCTGCTGGCCCTGGCTCAGACTGCCCCGCTTGGGATAGCTGGTGTGGGGGCCGTTATAAACCGTGACGGTGTTCATCACGGTAGCGCCCATAGGGAGCTGAACGGTATCCGTCGGGTCTTCGTCTTCCCCACCGGTACCGGCATCAGATACATAATCTGTGTGAGCAAGGGACAGCCAGCCCTGGCTGCATTTACCCCAGGTCACACCGTTTCTCAAGGCAATGACCGTAATGGTCAGTTCCCTTCCTTTGGGTACACAAGCCGTCACGCTGTAGATCGTACCGGGGCCGGTGCGGATATTCAACATGTAAGCCTGCACCGTCACCACCGTAGCATCGATGGGCGTGCCGGACAAATTATCGGTGATGCCCTTCTTTTCCCAATGGGCATAGAGGGTGATACCGTGGGTACTTTCGTTCAGCTCCGTCACCCGTACGCCGCCACTGGGCTGGGTATACCAACCCAGGAAATTGTAGCCTTCGTATGTAGGCACTGCCAGAGGCTGGGCCGGCAGGTGAAGATCGTAGCCCTGGGCTGCAGCTTCACATTTTCCGTTTCCGCTGTCGTAGTAGACGATGGCGTAATCGGCGGGCATCCTGGTGTTATAGCGGCCGTTGAGATACAGATCCGCCTCCATCAGTCGGCGCTTCAGCAAGCCGGGCTGGAACTCGCCGCCGGCATTGCTGCGCAGACCCATCAAATAAATGAGCTCATTGCCGCCTGTTCCCTGGAGAATGGCCTGCACCAGTTTCTGATCCGGTTTGTACAGCCAGTTGGGACCCAGATTATAGGTCAGGGAGAAAATGGCGTCAAACTGCTGCTGGGTCAGCTGGATATTGTGCCGGGTCATGAATTTATTGACTTCCCGGTTAAAATAGGCCATCATTTCCTGCAGCAGCGCCTCGGCTTCCTCCACCGGGATGCCTTCCTGCTGATAGCGCTGCAGGTCTTCTGCCGGGCAAGCCGTGCCAAAGCCCACCGTCCACTGGGCATAGTCCCAATAAGGAATGGCGTGGAAGCCCTCGATGTCCTTGATAAAATTCACGCAGTCTTCACTGGCGGACATCTGGGTAATGGCGCTCGCCCGGATGGGAACCCCGGAAAGCAACCCCAAGACCATCATCAGCGCCAAGGCTGCACTCAGCACTCGTTTTCTCATAGGCTTTCGCTCCTTGCTGATTGATTTATGTTGTCAGTATACCAGTAAGTGACAGCATTTTCAATCATTTTTTGTCTGTTTTAGAAAATTTATGTAAACCAACAATTATTTTGGTAATATTTCGGAAATCTGCCGCTGCCAGATGATGGGAATGCCCAAAATCCATTGCAAAAAGGCGGCTGTTATGCTATGATGGGGGCAAGAAAATCGACTAGGAGGCGAGAATAATGGAGGGGAAAAAGGCGCTGATCGCCATGAGCGGCGGTGTGGACAGCTCGGTGGCGGCTTATTTATCGCAGCAGGCAGGCCTGCAGTGCATTGGCGGTACCATGAAGCTGCTGTGCGGCAGTTCCGGCGATGCAGAGGATGCCCGGGCCGTTGCCACCCGATTGGGAATGGATTTTCATGTATTTGACATGAAGGAAACCTTTGCCCGGGAAGTGATGGACAAATTCGTCCATTGTTATGAATCGGGACTAACCCCCAACCCCTGCGTGGATTGCAACCGAAGACTGAAATTCGGCGCACTGCTGGATGCAGCGATAAAACTGGGTTGCGACTATGTGGTAACGGGTCACTACTGCCGCATTGAGAAAAATCCCGACACCGAGCGATATGGCCTTTACAAGGCTGTTGACGACAGCAAGGATCAGAGCTATTTCCTTTACAGTCTGACCCAGCATCAACTGGCCCACACCCGCTTCCCTCTGGGCAGCTTCAGCAAAGACGAAGCCCGTGTGATTGCCCAGGAACAGGGTTTTATCAACGCCCGCAAAAAGGACAGTCAGGACATCTGCTTTATTCCCGATGGGGACTATTTGGAATTTATTCGCCAATACACCGGGAAAGACTTCCCTGCCGGAGATTTTTTGGATGCCAGCAGCAAGGTAGTTGGGCGGCATAATGGCGCCATTGGCTACACCCGGGGGCAACGCAAAGGCTTGGGCCTGGCTATGGGACAGCCGGTGTATGTTTTGGGTAAGGATATGAAAAACAACACCGTCACCGTAGGCAGCAATGAGGCGCTCTTTAGCCGGGAACTGATTGCGGAAGACTGGAATTTCATTCCTTTTGACACCCTCACTGCTCCCCTGCGCTGCAAGGCCAAGGCCCGTTCCCGCATGGCGGAACAGCCTGCCACCATATACCCGTTGGAGGACGGAAAAGCCAAAGTTGTTTTCGACGAGCCCCAGCGAGCCCTGACCACCGGTCAGGCTGTGGTGCTGTATGATGGCGATGCAGTCCTGGGTGGCGGAACGATTACAGAAATCTTGTAAGCAACCGCCAATTGCAATCTTGTATTCAAAAACGACGCTCCAAAATTGGAGCGTCGTTTTTCATGTTCACTTAGGCAATGGGTTCAAAATCTGCTGCGCCGTGCTTGCACAGGGGGCAGACAATATCGCTGGGCAGTTCGTCGCCTTCGTAGATCCAGCCGCAGACCTTGCAGACATAGCCCTTCTTACCCTCGGTTTCGGGCTTGGGCTTCACATGGCTGTGGTAGTAGGCATAGGTCATGGTCTCCTCCTGGGAGATCACTCTGGCCTCGGTGACGGAGCAAATGAACATGCCATGGGTGCCCAGGTCCACATACTGCTCCACCTGCAGGCTCATAAAGGAATTGATATACCGGGGCAGGATCACCAAACCGTTATCAGAACGCAGCAGGGACTGGCCTTCAAACTTATCCACATTCCGGCCACTCTGGAAACCATAGGTCTGGAACACCTCAAAGGGAGCATCCACAGACAGGGTGTTCACATTCATCTTGCCGGTCTGCTGGATGATGTGGTGGGAATAGTTGGCCTTGTTAATGGTGACGGCCACCCGGTTGGGGGTATCGGTGATCTGGCTGACAGTATTGACGATCAGGCCGTTGTCCCGCTTGCCATCACCGGTGGTGACCACATACAGGCCGTAGCCGATGTTATACAGGGCGGACATGTCGTTCTTATTGGACAGATCATCGCTGTAGGCAATATAGTCCTGGCACAGCTCGGAAGCCAGGGTCTCCAGCTGCTGGGAGCTCTGCTCATTCAGGGCGGACATGATGCGTACGGTGGTGTCGGTGAACTTGAGATTCTTACTCTTAGCGAACATCTCCTTCATCACCTTGGCGGCCTGGGGTGCCCAGGAGCCGTTTTCGATCAGACCGATGGTACGGTTCTGGAAGTTACGCTCGGTCAGGCCATGGATGAAGGTGTGCATGAAGGGGAAGACATCGGCGTTATAGGTGGTGGTAGCCAGCACCAGTTTGCCGTAGCGGAAAGCATCGCTGATGGCCTGGGCCATATCGCAACGGGCCAGGTCGTGAACGATCACATTGGGGCAGCCCTTTCTCTTGAGCTTCTCGGCAAACAGCTCCACAGCCTTCTTGGTGTTGCCGTAGACGCTGGTATAAGCAACGACGATACCATCGGTCTCCACAGCGTAGGAAGACCAGGTGTTATACAGGCTCAGATAGTGACCCAGATTCTCGGTGAGGACGGGGCCGTGCAGGGGGCAGATCTTCTGGATATCCAGGGTAGCAGCCTTCTTCAGCAGAGCCTGGACCTGAGCGCCGTACTTGCCCACGATGCCGATGAAATAACGGCGAGCCTCGTCGTCCCAGGGTTCATTGACATCCAAGGCGCCAAACTTACCGAAGCCGTCGGCAGCGAACAGCACCTTATCGTATACATCATAGGTGACGATGACTTCGGGCCAGTGGACCATGGGAGCAGCCACGAAGGCCAGGGTGTGCTTGCCCAGGGACAGGGTGTCACCCTCACCGACAACGATGCGGTTGTCCTCAAAAGCAGTGCCGAAGAAGCCGGTCATCATGTTGAAGGCCTTGGCGGAAGAAACCACAGTGGCATTGGGATAAGCCTTCTTGAAATTGGCGATGTTGGCAGCATGGTCCATTTCCATGTGCTGAACCACCAGATAATCGGGCTGACGGCCAGCCAGAACGGTCTGAATGTTATCCAGCCACTGATGGGTGAAGCCTGCATCCACCGTGTCCATAACGGCGATCTTCTCATCCATAATGACATAGGAATTATAAGACATGCCGTTGGGCACTACATACTGACCCTCGAACAGGTCCACCTGATGGTCATTGACGCCTACATATTTGATATCGTTGGTAATGAACATAGTAACATTCTCCTTCTGATGTTCTTGCCGGGCAACCCCGGTGCTTGACTTTCTGAAGGGATTATACTATACTGAAAGAAAAAAGTATGTTGGATTTCCAACATACAGAGGGGTATTATGGAAAAATATTTTGATATTCTGGATACCTGTCCCCTGTTTGATCAGGTTGGCCGGGAAAATTACGAAAAAATGCTGCGCTGCTTCGGCGCCCGCTGCGTCAGCGTCAAAAAAGGAAACCCGGTGTTCCACGAAGGACAGACTGTCCGATATGTGGGAATCGTTCTGACTGGCGCAATACAGACAGTGCAGGAAGATTATCTGGGCAACCGTTCCATTTTGTCCATGGCCACCCCCGGTCAGCTGTTTGCCGAAGGCTTTGCCTGCGCCGGCATTGAGAGCCTGCCAGTCAGCATCGTGGCCGCCACTGACAGCCAAATCATCCTCATCGACTGTAGCCATATTATGACCCTGTGCCACCATGTCTGCAGCTTTCACAACCAAATGATCCGCAATATGCTCTCCAGCGTGGCCCGGAGCAATCTGCAGCTGAATCAAAAGATTGAGATTCTATCCAAACGCACCACCCGGGAGAAGGTGATGGCCTATCTGCTATCTGAAGCCGCCATTCAGGGCACTGACAGCTTTACCATTCCCTATGACCGGCAGGAACTGGCAGATTTCCTGGGGGTGGAGCGCAGCGCCATGTCCGCTGTCATCAGCAAGCTGCGGGATGACGGACACATAAAGGTCAATCGGCGGCAGTTTCAGTTAATACGGTAATATAAAAACAGGCCTGTTTTTGATATGTACCCAATTTTCTGGACACAGTCATTTGAATTGAAGAATTAGTTTTGCATCATGGATGCTTCCCTAAATTTAGAGGGAGGCATCCATTTTGTTTTGCGCTGAATTCTCCTATTGTTGTAATAGTCAATGTA
>JBGVMD010000036.1:0-5587 GCA_045124575.1 Faecousia sp. | reverse complement strand
AATAAAACTGGAGTGGCGCCGCTAACGCTGCGCCACTCCGCTTAAAACTTAATATTACCTACATAGGGGCTTTTTTGTGCTGTCCGCATAAACTGGGGCAGTTCACATTGCAAACGGGGGCTTGTTCTGCTATTATTTTGTGCTGGAATAACCCATGGGATTCTTGCACTGCCAATTCCAGGAATCTCGCACCATATCTTGCAGGCTCTTTTCAGCTTTCCATCCAAGAAGTTGTTCGCTGCGGGAGGGATCTGCATAGCAGGTGGCAATATCGCCGGGGCGGCGATCAACGATCTTGTAGGGCAGTTCCAAGCCATTTGCCTCGTTGAAGGCCTTCACCATGTCCAGAACGGAAACACCGCTGCCGGTGCCCAGGTTGAACACCTGGCAGCCGTTGTGCTCCAGTACAAACTTCACAGCTGCCACATGGCCCTTGGCCAGGTCCACCACATGGATGTAATCCCGCACACCGGTGCCGTCGTGGGTGTCGTAATCGTTGCCGTATACGCTCAAATACTCCCTGCGGCCAATGGCAACCTGAGTGATGTAAGGCATCAAATTGTTGGGAATACCCCGGGGGTCTTCACCAATGATGCCGCTTTCGTGGGCGCCGATGGGGTTAAAGTAGCGCAGCAGGGCAATGCTCCATTCCTTGTCGGCATGCGCAATACCGGAGAGAATCTGTTCCGTCATAAACTTGGTCCAACCATAGGGATTGGTGCAGTTTCCAGTGCGGGAAGTCTCCCGCAGGGGCATTTCGTTGTCTGCGGAATACACGGTGGCAGAGGAGGAGAAGATGATGTTCTTTATGCCGGCCTGTTTCATCACCTTGGTCAGCACCAGGGTGGAATTGAGGTTGTTGTCGTAGTATTCCCAAGGCTTTGCCACAGATTCACCCACGGCTTTCAGACCAGCAAAATGAATGACGCATGCAATTTCGTTTTCCGCAAAGATCTTATTCAGCAGTGCTTCATCCCGCACATCGCCCTCATAGAATTGCACAGCCATGCCGGTGATGGTTTCCACCCGCTTTAGACTTTCGGGATTTGAATTGCATAAATTATCGATGACCACCACATCATAGCCGCTTTCCAGCAGTTCCACACAGGTGTGGGAGCCGATGTATCCGGCACCGCCGGTAACCAAAATCTTCATACTAGCCTCCTGATTTCTAGGGTTCTTGAGGGTTTATTGTAATGGGAAATTTGTGGTTCGTCAAGGCAAAAGGTTGCAATTGGACCGTATATCTGCTAAAATATCCAAAAAAGAACGGGAGGAATCTTTATGGATAAGCAAACCCTGCGGCGCCAGATTCGGGAACTGAAACGAGCCATGACCGAGGAACAGATCGTTTCTGCCAGTTGCCGCCTTGGTGAAAAATTCGCAGCATCTGAGCTGTACAAAAAGGCGCGTACCATCTACGGTTATTTGCCCTATAACCAGGAGGTGCGTACCGTGCCCATGCTGCAGCGGGCACTGGATGAGGGCAAGCGGGTGGCTGTCCCTAAGTGTTATGGCGATGAGATGCGCTTCATTTATCTGGATGACCTCTCTCAGGTGGAGAGCGGCTACTGCGGCATCCCCGAGCCTATTGCAGATGGACCTGTTGCCGATGATCCTACCGCCTTGGTGCTAATGCCTGGCCTGGCATTTACTGAAAGGGGAGAGCGAATGGGCTACGGCGGTGGATTTTATGATAAATTCCTTGCCGCGGAGCCGAATCATCCTACCCTTGCCCTTTGCTATGACTTCCAAATGGTGGATTTCATCCCAACGGAAGCGTATGACATCCCTGTGGACTGCGTCCTCTGGGCATAAGGAGGTAACCCATGCACATTCCCTCCGTCACAACCGATAAATTAGAACTGGTGACCTTTGAGGCAGCCTTGACTGCGGCTAACACCCCGAGTCAGGACTATGACATCGGAAAATGGCTCTATGCCCCCAACTTCTATTCCGAATACCGGTACATATTGGGTACTCGTGGAAAAAATCCTCTGATTTGCATCGGCATTAATCCTTCCACCGCCGAGCCGGACAATCTGGACAATACCCTCAAATCCGTGGAGCGCATCGCCCTGGGCAACGGCTTTGACAGTTTTATTATGTTTAATGTCTATGCCCAGCGGGCTACCTCGCCGGACGATATGGAAAAAACCTGCAACCCCGCACTGCACGCAGAAAATTTGAAGGCTTTCCGTTATGTGCTGTCCATTTCCGAAAGACCTACCGTTTGGGCCGCTTGGGGCGCCATCATAGAGAAACGGAAATACCTGCCCGATTGCGTTCGGGATATGCTGGAAGCAGGGGAAAGTTACGGCGCGCAGTGGGTTTGCGCCGGTGCCATTACGAAAAAAGGCCATCCCCACCATCCGCTGTACCTGCGGAAAGACGAAAAAATCAAGCCTTTTGATGTGGCTACTTATTTGGAGAATTTAAAATGAAATTTGTGATTGCGTCTGATATTCATGGCTCTGCCTTTTGGTGCGGCAAGCTGATGGAAGTAATCGAAAATGAACAGCCCGATAGAATTCTGCTTCTGGGCGACCTTCTGTACCACGGCCCCCGCAACGATCTGCCGACAGACTATGCCCCTAAGCAGGTGATTCCCATGCTGGCTCAGCACAAGGACAAAATTATTGCTGTTCGGGGTAACTGTGAGGCAGAAGTGGATCAGATGGTGCTGCCATTTCCTTGCATGGCAGACTTTGCCATGGTGGCCGATGGCGGCGTTACCTTCTATCTGACCCATGGCCACCATGCGTCTCCCGACTATCTGCCGCCCTTGGAGGAGGGAAGTATCTTCCTTTCCGGCCACACCCATGTGAAGATGGATGAAGTCCGCAACGGTATTCGTTGCCTCAATCCCGGTTCCGTGTCCATCCCCAAGGATGGCAGTAATAGCTGCATGGTTTGGGATAACGGCACGCTGAAAACCGTGCTCCTGGGAGGTTGAGTATGCCCCAGTGTGAATGTGATACTTGCTGGTATTGGGACTATGATGAGGAATACGATGAGTATTACTGCATGATGGACTTGGATGAAGACGAGTTTTACCGCTTCGTTGCCACGCCCCATGCCCACTGTCCCTACTACCGCCAGGGCGACGATTATACTCTGGCCCGCAAGCAATAAAAAATCCGCCCGTATGGGCGGATTTTTTGTTATAGAATCAGCATCAAAAGCTTAAAGAACCAGTTGGAGAACACGCCGGCGCACAGACCGCCAATGGTATGGCAGATAATGGCGGTGCCGGTCAGCTTGCTGCACTTGAGGCTATCCATCATGGCCACATGGGTGCTGAGGTAACCGCTCCAGCACATGCACATGGAGGTAAAAACCGCGATGTCATGGGCGTTGGCCAAACCCTCCGCTACCAATTCTTTCACAATGCCGATGGCAGCGCCGGCAGCGCCCAATGCAGTGATGGGGACAGCAATCGCCTCGCTGCTCTGGAAACCGAACAGCGGCTGCAGGATAAAGCTCAGCTTCTCTCCAATCCAGGGCAACAGTCCCACACCCTCATATGCCGCACCGGTAAAGCCTTCGGCGGAAGGGGAGTTGGTCAGCATCATCACCAGGGTGCAGATGATCAGCACGCCGGGAATTACGCTCAGACCCATGTCTACGCCGCTTTTGCCGCCTTCCAGCAGAGCGTCCAGGAAACGGGCGCCAACGCTGCCTTCCCGTACTTTGCGGAACTTGTTTACATCCATTTGCTCTGCACCGCTGCCGCAGTCGCACCTTTCTGTCTTGCCATAGATTTTTGCGGTGCGCCACAACATCAGTCGGGTGGATACGATGCTGCCCACAATGGCGCCGATATTTCCCACCAGCACAGCCAGACCGAAACTCTCGCCAACAGGGGAGTGCAGACCGGCCATAAAGGTGGTGATGATCAGGCCCATGCCAAAGGCAGTGCCGATATTGGTCAGGGCGGGCAGCTGATATTTCTTGAAATAACGACGAAAATTATTGTCATTTGCCAGCGTTAAAATCGCCGGATTATCAGACAGATAGGTGGTGAATACACCCACAGCGCTGGCTCCGGGCAAGCCGTAGATCAGCTCAATGATACGTCCCAGCAGCTTGTTCAGCAGAGCGATAACGCCAAATTCCGAGAACAGAGCGGAGATCGCGCCGGCCAAAACAGCGATGGCCATGATGTAAAACACGGTGCTCATCAGTAGATCATAGGCGGTGCTCATCATGGTGTTGAACATGTTTACCGTGCCCATCACGCTGCACAGGCCTACGAAAATCCCTAAAAAGATCAGTAAGAATACGAATACTTCCGGCCCAACAGCTTTTTTTACGCCTGGGGGCAGAATTTCCTTTTTGTTCTTTTCCATATCTCACCTCACCAGTTAGAATTTGTTTCCGATCAGTTTATTATATCGTTGTTCCATCAAAATAGCAAGCCCTTGTTTGTCCATTTTTGCCTTCCATGTATAGACGTCGCATATCCCTTCCATGTCCGAGAAAGCTGTTTCAAAATAAAGAAAAGGCCTATGAATGTGTGGTTCATAGGCCTTTTGATGCGGATCATTACTTGTCCTTGTATTTGTTCAGCAGCTTCTGTCTGCGGCGTGCAATGCGCTCTTTTCTGTCTTTCTTGTCCTGCTCGGCTTCATCCTTCAGGTGTTGCTTGTAGGCGTCCTTGTCGTATTCCCAAGCGGGAACATTGGCTTGAAACTCGATACCAAGGTATGCTGCCATCTCTTTGGCCATGGGTTCAGCCTGCAAGCCACGCTTAAAGGTATACAGCGTGGGCACAGCGGCAATGATCTGCTCCTCAGCATCGGTAAAAATCAAAGCCCGGCTCATGGAATGGCCGCTTCTTCTGGAGATGGTCTGCAGCAGCACGGCGTTGGAAATGTCCCGGGTATAGCTGGGGAAACCCTTGATTTCCAAAGTCATCTTTTCCTTATCCACAAAACAGGTGGATTTAAACAGGCTGATGACAGAAAAGACCATCAGCGCCGTCAGCGGCACAGCGCCTAATGCAACCAGGACGAAAAGCATGGTGTTGTTCCGCAGTGCATACATCAGAATGCCAAAGGCAATAACCATGATTGCACAGAAAGAAACACTGACAAGGCGTTCCTTGGATGTAGAGAGGGGGAATTCTTTCATAGATAACTCCTTTTTCGGGATAAGACCCCGTATAATAACATTATTATACATAAAAGTGTATCGGTTTGCAACCCTTGTGCAGCGAAAAAATATCCCGGCTCTTTTGAGCCGGGATATGGATCGTCATGAAGAAATTGCTTCAGAGACTCTTCAACAGCACCAGCCAGGTCAACGGTTATACCGACCATGGTGAGTGCTGTGAAGCAGCGCGAGTAGAAATACACGCAACCTGCCGGTGGCAGGTTGCCACTTTGCATGGTCGGAAGAAAAAGTGCCCTCTGCCGAGGCAGAGGGCACGATTGTTAGAGAAATAAGGTTCTATAATAAATGTTGGGGTCAGGCTTAATGAGCCTGACCCCAAAGTCATAATCAAATAAGTTGAGCATAGAGACAAAATCCTTTAGAATGAATGTACCCCTACAACACACGAAAGGAGATCCCTATGCTCATG
>JBGVMD010000035.1:0-24178 GCA_045124575.1 Faecousia sp. | reverse complement strand
ATTCCTCTCGGATACTTTATACTGGTCTTGCTGTTTAGGGTTTATCTTCACAAATTTATTCTACAGCAAAAAGACACATCGGCCAACCCCTTTCGGGGCCAGCCGATGTGTTTTTTTGCAGCGCATTTTGCAACGCGCCCTTGTTTCATATTACACTTCTTCCACCTTGATGGTGTTGGTATTGCCACTTTTGCCATTAATCGGACCGCCGGTAAGCACCACACGGTCGCCCTTTTTCAGGCCAAGGATCTTTTTGGCCCCGGCCAAAGCATGATAGAACATGACATCCAAGGAAGTAAACTCATCCGTCATGGCCGGATACACGCCCCAGCTAAGAGACAGCTTTCTCCATACTTTACGGTCGGTGGTCATGCCAATGATCGGCACAGGACAACGAAAACGGCTGACCATCATGGCGGTCTTACCAGACACAGAACTGATGACCATACCCTTGGCATCCACATCCACTGCCATAGCGCAGGTTGCATGGGAAATAGCATCCAGCGTATTCTGAATTTGGAATTCAGCGGTCAAAAAACGCTCTTTATAGGAGGTCTGCTGCTCGGTATATGCTGCGATCTCAGCCATGACCTTGACTGCCTCCACAGGATACTTACCTGCTGCGGATTCGCCGGAGAGCATAATCGCGGAGCTGCCATCATAAACCGCATTGGCCACATCGGAGATTTCGGCACGGGTGGGTCTGGGATTATAGATCATGGTTTCCAGCATTTCTGTGGCGGTAATGACGCGCTTTCCAAGCAGACGGCACTTGCTAATCAGGTACTTCTGGATCGCAGGTACTTCAACAAAAGGAATTTCAACACCCAGGTCACCGCGGGCAATCATAATGCCCTCGCAGAGATTGCAGATCTCCTCAATATTGTCCACACCGGAACGATTTTCAATTTTCGCCACGATGTCGATATTTTTGCCACCGTTGGCATCCAAAAACTCATGCAGTTCCATCAAATCCGCAGCACTGGAAACAAAAGAAGCTGCAATAAAATCCACGTCGTTTTCAATGCCAAACAGCAAATCAGCCTTATCCCGCTCGGACAGATAGGGTCCGTTCATTACCTTGTTGGGGAAACTCATGCTTTTACGGTTGCTCAGCACGCCGCCAGTAATCACGCGGCAAACAGCATTACAGCCGGACAGTTCTGTAACTTCGAACACAACCAAGCCGTTGTTGACCAGGATTCGGTCGCCCACCGCAAGATTTTTCACCAGGTTCTTGTAATTGACGGAAACCCGGGTTTCGTCACCTTCAATATCTTCTGTTGTAAAGGTGAAGGTGTCACCAGACTGCACCGTAACCTTTTCATTGGCAAAAGTACCGATTCGGTACTCGGGGCCCTTGGTGTCCAACATGATGGCGATGGGCTTATCCAGCTTTTCACGGACTTGCTTGATGAGATCAATTTTTCTTTTATGTTCTTCATGGGTGCCGTGGGAGAAGTTTAGCCGCGCAACATCCATGCCTTCATTGCACATTGCGGTCAGGGTTGCTTCATTTTCACTGGCAGGACCGATGGTACAAATAATTTTTGTCTTTCTCATTGGGAATACCTCTATTCGTCATTGGTTTATCGAACGCATGAAAAATAATATCACATATTTATTTATCCGTCAATTATACAATTCTCACCGAATAATGCTCCAACCAATAATTGATTTGCAACATATATACAATCGTCTGCGGGCGGCGCATTAACTGGCCATACCAAGGCCAGTGAAAGTCCTGTTCCAGCAGATTGGTCAGCGCATTCTTGTTGACCAATTGGAAGATAGGCGCATGAGGGTCATTTAATACCGCTTTTAGCATCTGTGACACAATTTCAAGATAGGCTGGGTCATAGGTTTTGGGAAAGGGACTTTTTTTCCGGTAAAGCACACTGTGTGGAATGACACCCTCCATGGCCTTGCGTAGCAAACCCTTCTCAAAACCCTTGTGGTCCTTATATTCCCATGGTACACCGTATAGATACTCCACAATCCGATAGTCGCAGAAAGGAACGCGAATTTCAATGCCCGCTAGATTGCCCATTCTGTCCCCCCGGTCCAAAAGGGTCTGCATAAACCACTGAATATTGAGGTTGACCATTTCCTTGATGCGTCGTTCACTTGTTGTATTTTCCGGGCTAATATCCGACTGACGGATGGTCTGCAAATATCGTTCATAAACAAATTCCTCTGGATCGAGCGTTTCTGCAATCCACCCCTGTAAAAATTCCTTCCGCTCATGAGTGGTTCTTGCCCAGGGGAAGCCGTCAAAATCCCGCATTTCCGGATCTCGATACCAGGGATAACCGCCAAATATCTCATCCGCACATTCTCCCGACAGGACAATTCCCCGGTGCGGTTTGATCTGTCGGCAGAAGGCAAGTAAAGAAGCATCCACATCCGCCATGCCCGGCAGATCCCGTGCAATGGTTGCACTGCAGATTTCATCAATCAAGTTTTCCGGTGACAGCACTGTCCAATGATGAAAGGAATCCAGCGCATCCTGCATTATTCGGATATACTCTGTATCCATATTGGGCTGAAAACGATTTGGTGTGAAATATCGCTCATTGTTTAAATAATCCAAGGAAAATGTTTCCAACTGTTTCCCATGTGCATCCAATTCTCGGGCACAGATGGCGGAAACCAGGCTCGAGTCCAGTCCCCCGGACAACATGGTGCCGGCGGTATTGTCAACTGTCAGTTGACAACGAACCGCATCCATCACTAGAAAGCGCACATGTTCAGCTGTTTCATCAAAGGTTTCGGTGTGCGCACGATCCCAAAGTTTCCAATAAGAGCGCAACTGCAGGTTGCCGTCTTTATAAAGTGCACATTTTCCCGGCTTTAATTCAAAAACATCCTTAAATACACCGCTGCCGGGGGTTCTGCCCGGTCCGAGCAGCAAAATTTCTCCTGCGCCCTGTGCATCCAGCTGTGCCTCTACGCCGGGACATGTCAATATCGTTTTCATCTCCGAAGCAAAAACAATGCCCTTTCCATGCTGTTTATAGAACAGGGGTTTCACCCCCATTCTGTCTCTTGCAAGGAACAACTTGTTTTCCTTTTCATGTGCGATCGCCAAGGCAAACACACCGTTGACTCGATCTAAAATTCCCTCCCGCCAACTGACATAACCACGCAGCATCAGTTCTGCATCGCTACGTCCTTCCAAAACATGGTTCTGCCGCATGAGATCCCGGCGTATTTCCTCCCGATTAAAAATCATTCCGTCAAATACAATGCTATAGCGCTCCCCTGCCCATTCTATCGTTATGGGCAGGTCATGATCATGCCACGTTCTAACATGATCGGTTTGGAGCAGTACATTGTCCATCCATTGATGGACGGATGACAGATCTGGGCCACGGTGTTTCATGGACAGCAGCAGTGATTCTACTGTTTTTTCATTTGTAGTAATACCAAATAGACCGGCAATACCACTCACGATACATCACAATCCTTTCCCTTAATGGAGTATATGATGGCGGAATCATTCTGGTGCGTATCTTTTGATAGAGAATGTACATACTAACACCGGGTGATAAAAATGAAAAGCAACAAAGAACTTTTGATCTCTGTGCTTCATACGGTGCAGATGGGGCAAACCGGTATTCGTTCTGTCCGTGACAGCGCCATACGGCCGGCTCTGCAGCAGGAACTGGACGAGCAACTAAAAGAATATGACACAATCGAAAAAGAGGCCCTTCGACTGGCAGAAAACCGTGGATGGGAGTTAAGTAATGTCAACCCCATGGTGCGGACAATGAGCAGTATGATGTCCCAGATGAAGCTCATGGGCGGCGAAGTCGACTCCAAGATTGCCGGAATGCTGATTCAAGGAAACACACGTGGGATTATCCTCGGTGTCAAAAATCTGAATCGTTCCAAGCAAGACGACACGCAGGTCACACAACTTGCCCAACGACTCTTGAACAGGGAAAATATCAATATTCAGAAATCTCAGGTCTATTTATAATGCTCCGTTTCGGAGCGTACATAGCACAGTCTGCGCTGTCAATGCATAATATAGTGAATGAAATATGGAAAGGAGGGATTCCCCTGCCCGATCAAGGCTACATAGATGTACTCGCCTATGCCAGTGTGGCACAAATACCTCTGGAGGATGTTGCCATTACCGTTACTTCCCAGGATGGTACCGCTCTGGCCATGCGCCTAACCGACCGCAACGGCGCTATCGAACCCATTGAAATTCCTGTTCCGGAGTTGTCCGCCGGTCAAACCCCAGATACAGGTGTTGTTCCCTTTACATCCGTCAATGTCTACGCTCGGCTGGAAGGGTTCGAGCAAGTGGAAAATGAAAATCTGCAGGTATTTCCCAATACCGTCACCCGACTGAATTTGCAACTAATACCCCTTTCGGAGCTTCCTTCCAGTTGGGACAAGGTGACTGTATTCGATACGCCGAAACAAAACCTGTAAGGAGCACCCTATGCCAACAGTCATTCCATTTGTACCACAGAACATCACGGTGCATCTGGCCGGACCGGATACTGCCGCTGCCAACGTAACCATACCCTTTGTTGACTATGTAAAAAATGTAGCATCCAGCGAGATATACCCCACATGGGAAGAAAGTGCGCTTCGAGCCAATATATTGGCAATCGTTTCCTTTGCCCTCAATCGGGTGTACACAGAATTTTACCGCAGCAGAGGCTACGACTTTGACATCACCAGTTCTACCGCCATCGATCAGGCCTTCGTCAATGGACGGAGCTATTTTGAAAACATATCACGCATCGTAGATGAATTATTTAACGATTATTTACGCCGTCCTGGGTTTGTAGAACCCTTGGCTTCCAAATTCTGCAACGGAACTACTGTTACCTGCGAAGGCCTTAGTCAATGGGGAAGCCAGAATTTGGCTTTACAAGGGTTAAGTTCCACACAGATCCTACGCAGTTATTATGGTAATATCGAAATCGTCAACGATGCGCCCATCATGGGTCTTACCTCCTCCTACCCCGGCACACCCCTGCGACGTGGTAGTTCCGGTCCATATGTGGTGGTCATCCAAGTAGCACTCAATCGCATCTCACAGAATTACCCAGCCATTCCAAAACTATCCACAGTGGACGGCATTTTTGGAAGTCAGACCGAAGCATCTGTCCGGGCCTTCCAACAGATATTTGGCTTGACACCCGATGGAATTGTGGGCAAAGCGACTTGGTACGCCTTGGTGCGCTTGTACACAGCTGTTACCAAACTTTCTGAACTACGCAGCCAGGGGCAGCAATTTTATAGCGTGAACTGGGAATATCCCGACGCCATCATGCAGGGTGACCGGGGCGAAAAAGTACGGTTGTTGCAATATATGCTAGCGGTGCTGGCAGAATATATCGACGAAATCCCATCTGTTACTGTGGACGGAATTTTCGGACCGGCAACAGCTGCTGCGGTCCGTGCAGCCCAGGGCTGGCTGGGTCTGCCCATTACGGGCGCTGTAGACGACGAAACCTGGGATGAAATCTATGACCAATACTCCGGCATTGAAAACACCACCCTACGAAACAATGAAACGTTTCCGCCACCGGCTAACAGCAATGCTCCTTCCAACATGAACCGTACACGCTATGCCCGTACTTCCACCATGACCCAATTCCCCGGTGAAAGTCTACAAACCGGCAGCCGGGATACCGTAAGACAGGAGGTGGTTCGATGAGGCCCAGAGAATCTTTTATCGGGCAACCGGTACGCAGTCTTCAGTCCATGCTACGCGTTCTAGCTGAAGATGATGAGGATCTTCTTTCCCTCATACCCGATGGAATATACGGCAATCAAACACGGCAAGCAGTCACTGCATTCCAGCGAAAGTATGGCATTCCTGTTACCGGCGTAGTAAATCAGTCCACATGGGAACGGATCGTCGCAGAACATACGCCTGCTCTGGTACGACTTAGACCTGCAGAACCTCTACGTCCGATCCTCAATCCCAATCAAGTCATCCGGCGGGGCGAATCTCATCCATATCTATTTCTGGTACAAAGTATGCTTACAACGCTGGCTGAGATTTATGGCAGTCTGTTGGCTCCGGTTATTACCGGCATCCTGGATGAAGCCACTGCAGAAGCGCTGGCCTCTTTCCAGTATTTAAGCGCCCTGCCCCAAACCGGAGAATTGGATAAGATTACATGGAAGCATTTAGCGTTGCAGTATCCCTTGGCTGTGAATCTGCAGCAAACAAAGAATCGAACAAAGCGTTAGCTTCCATATAAATATGCCCTTCCGTAAACCGATGGTTTGGCGGAAGGGCATCAATGCCATTATATTATTTTCTAAGATGGCTGTAATCATAATTGCAGTGCGGGCACTGTGGATAGTCAAAATCATGTTTCTTTCCACATTTGGGGCAAACACGCTGCGGTAGCTCATCATCAATAATGGCCTTGCCCCGATCCTGAGGGATGAATAAACCAATCGCAAAAGCAATGATACTCACGATAAAGAAAAAAGCCGCGATACCCCCATTCCCCTCGTCAGCCACAAACAAAAAGGTTCCCAGTAGTAGCATGAAAATACCCGACAGCATCACCTTGATACAGCTTAGATCAATGATCGGTTCTTTTGGGGGCGTATATTCCGGCACCTCCTGTCCCGGTATCAGGTCATCCAGAGAAATACCCAGCGTAATGGCGATTTTCTTCGCCATGATGAGATCCGGACATCGGGTACCATTCTCCCATCGGCAAACTGTCTGCCGGGAAACAAAGAGCTTTTGCGCCAATTCCTGCTGTGTCATCTCCAGCTGCTCACGCCTGTTTTTGATTGTTTCTCCAAATTTCATATCCAGACCTCCTTATGTTTGGCATATCATAGCACAGATCCTGCAAAAAAGATAGTTCTTTCATCGCTCGGCTTGTTTCCAATGTGTCAACATCGGCGGTAACAGGCTTTATTCTTTACAAACCAGGACTCTTGTGCTATTGTAAAAACAATAGGAGGTGGATAGCATGTCCATTCAAAGCATACTTCTGCGCCGGGGTGCTGCCAAAAGCGACCGCCAACGGGATAGCAAAATCCCCTATCCCACCGGTGTCCGGCAAAGCTGTGACATATCCTACGGCCCTTACGGTAAGGAAAACCTACTGGACATATACCGTCCGGAGATGGAGGGTGTCTACCCCATCATGGTGAATGTCCACGGTGGCGGCTATGTATACGGCAGCAAAGAGATCTATAAACGCTACTGCATGGATCTGGCCCGTCGGGGATTTGTTGTAGTAAACATCAATTATCGACTGGCGCCAAAATGGAAATTCCCCGCACCACTGGAAGATATTCATCACACCCTATCCTGGTTGATTCAGAATCATCAAGTGTATCAAGCAGATTTAGGCAAATTATTTATGGTCGGTGACAGTGCCGGCGCACAGCTCGTTAGCCAATATGCAGCCATGCTGGGTAATCCCCGGTACATGGAACTGTTCGACCTAAAGCATCCTGGAGAAGCGATCCGGTTGCGAGCCGTGGGCCTCAACTGCGGTATGTATGACGCAAAGCAGCAGGCATTGGGACCACGAAAAGGCATTTCTTTAGACTATCTGGGCAGAAAACTGTGTGCGGATGATCCCAGACTGGATGTGCTGGGTGCCATTACCCAGAACTTTCCCCCTGCCCACATCACCACTGCGTGCCACGATTTCCTGCGGGGTGCGGCGCAGCCCATGTATGATCTGCTTCGCACACGGGGTGTCCCCTGTCAAATCGACTGCTACGGCAAGGAAGATGATCCGTCCGTTGGGCATGTGTTTCATATCAACATCATCACAGAAGATGCCATCCGATGTAACAGCGACCAATGTGCCTTCTTCCAGAAATTCATCTAATAAAATAAGGGCTGCCCTTTGGCAGCCCTTATTATTTATTATTTCTTGTGCTTAATAAAACCAAACATCTTTGCCAGTTCCATCACAACCAGGGGCACAAAGATGAGACCCAGACCGATCAGATACTGCTGCAGGCTCAGATATCTCAGATTGAAGATACCCTGCACACCGGGAACAAACAGCACGAAGGCAGTCAGTGCGGTAGAGGCCAGCGCCGCCAGATTCAGGTTCTTGTTGCTGAAGGGACCAATCTTAAACAGGGAATGCTCGGAACGCATGTTGTATGCCTGCACGATCTGGCACAGTGCCAACACCATAAATGCCATGGTCTGGCCACCCATCATAGCGGACTCATTAGCTGCATCCAGCAGAGCGCCGTTAAACAGCTCGCCGATGGTCAGGCCGGTACCAACCCAGAAACCAATCAGAGTCAGGAGTGCAAACATCACACCCTGGATCGCAACACGAACACCCAGACCATGTGCGAAAATACCCTCATCCTTGGGCTTGGGCTTGGCGTCCATAACGTCCTTTTCCACGGGCTCCATACCCAGAGCGATTGCGGGCAGAGAGTCGGTGACTAGGTTGATCCACAGCAGCTGCATAGACAGCAGCGGAGAGGTGTGCCACATCAGCATAGCAAAGAACACGGTGAAGACCTCACCAATGTTGGTGCTAAGCAGGAAGCCAACGACCTTCTTGATGTTGGCGTAGATACCACGGCCTTCTTCGACGGCATCAACGATGGTAGCGAAGTTGTCGTCAGTCAGAGTCATATCGGAAGCGCCCTTGGCAACATCCGTACCGGTGATACCCATGGCGCAGCCGATGTCTGCGGCCTTCAGAGCGGGAGCATCATTAACGCCGTCGCCGGTCATGGAAACCACCTGGCCCTTACGCTGCCAGGCCTTGACGATGCGGATCTTGTTCTCGGGAGACACACGGGCATAAACGGAAATGCCCTCGACCACAGCGTCCAGCTCCTCATCGGTCATGGCATCCAGCTCAGCGCCGGTGATGGCCTTATCACCATCCACCAGAATACCCAGTTCACGAGCAATGGCGGAGGCGGTAACCACATGGTCGCCGGTGATCATCACAGGCTTGATGCCGGCGCGACGGCACACGGTAACAGCGTCCTTTGCCTCGGGACGAGGAGGATCGATCATACCAACCAGACCCATGAAGGTCAGGCCGTTCTCCAGTTGCTCAGGGGTGGGATTCTCGGGAACTTCATCGATCACCTTGTAGGAAACAGCCAGCACACGCAGTGCATCGGAGCTCATTTCCTCAGTGATGCGCTTGGCGGTTGCGATATCGCCAGCGATGCAACGGGAAGCCATCACATCGAATGCGCCCTTGACGATGACCACATTCTTACCGTCGATCTTGTTCACGGTGGTCATCAGCTTCCGGTCAGAGTCAAAGGGAATCTCTGCAAGACGAGGATACTTGTCGTTCAGATCAGCCTTCTCGAAGCCGTTCTTATGAGAAGCAACCACGATGGCGGTTTCAGTGGGGTCACCAATATGCTGCTCGCCGTCTGCGGTAAAGTTGACAGAACCATCGCAGCACAGAGTGCCGTAGTTCAGCAGTTTGCGGATTGCATCAGAGTTCTCATTGCTGATCAGCTCCACCTCGCCGCCGTCCACAAAGGCCTTGGTCAGAGTCATACGGTTCTGAGTCAGAGTACCAGTCTTATCAGAGCAGATAACAGAAGCGCCGCCCAGAGTCTCAACAGCAGGCAGACGACGGATCAGCGCATTCTTCTTAACCATACGCTGCACACCGATGGACAGCACGATGGTCACAATAGCGGGCAGGCCCTCGGGAATGGCGGAAACAGCCAGAGAAACAGCCGTCATAAACAGATGCATCCAATCCAGCTTATTGAGCAGACCAACTACGAAGATAATGCCGCAGGCAGCCAGAGCCATGAAGCCCAGATACTTGCCCAGCTGAGCCAGCTTCTGCTGCAGGGGGGTATCGCCGTCTTCTTCATTATCCAGCAGATTGGCGATTTTGCCCATTTCGGTCTCCATACCGGTAGCAACCACCACTGCCAGGGCAGAGCCATAGGTAATGCTGCAGCCGGAGAACACCATATTGGTACGGTCGCCAATGGGTGCGTTCTCATCAACAATAACAGTGGCATCCTTTTCGGAGGGTACGGACTCACCGGTCAGTGCAGCTTCCTCAGACTTCAAACTTGCGCTCCGAATCAAACGAGCATCTGCAGGGACAAAGTCACCGGCTTCCAGCTTGATGATGTCACCGGGCACCAGCTCAGCGGCGTCGATCACCTTCTCCACACCATTACGAATCACGCGGGCATGGGGTGCAGACATATTCTTCAGGGCATCCAGTGCTTTTTCTGCCTTGCCCTCCTGGTAAACGCCCATCACGGCATTCAAGATAACAATGAGCAGAATCAAACCGGGCTCAAACAGCTCGCCCCAATTCTTCTCCACAACGATCATCACCAAAGAGATGGCGGCAGCGATCATCAGAATGATGATCATGGCATCCTTGAACTGATCAAGGAAGCGCTGGAATGTGGTCTTCTTTTTCTTCTCGCGCAGCTTATTTTCGCCATAGCGCGCCAGCTTTTCAGCAGCTTGAGCCTCGGACAGGCCATTGGTCATATCAGACTCCAACTGCTGAATCACTTTCAGATGGTCTTCACTGTGTGCTCTCAATTCTATTCCTCCTGTATTTTACTTTGGGGAGTCTTTTGGGTACAAAAAAAGACGACACTTCTCTGCATTTCACAGACAAGTCTCGTCATTTCAGGCAATACCAGGATAAATATCCGAATGTTGATATTGCCACACGAAGGTGTTGACTACTCCCCTACCAAAGTATAGTTTAACACAACTTGCAAAAATAATCAAGAGAAATTTTGTATTTTTTAATGTTTTCCCCTTTTCATTGCTATTTTCAAAATTTCTGCTATAATTTATTTATTATGACAAACACACATCACCAATTGAGGAGACAGAAAATGGATGCTCTCGAAAATAGGAAAACATCATTGACCGTTGGTTTACTGGCTCATGTTGATGCGGGTAAAACAACGCTTTCAGAGGCAATGTTATATGTGAGCGGTGCCCGTCGTACCCTTGGACGGGTCGATCACCGAGATGCATATTTGGATACCCATGATTTGGAACGCGCAAGAGGAATCACGATATTTTCTAAACAAGCCATTCTTGACACTCCGTCGCAGCAGGTAGCCCTGGTAGACACGCCCGGACATGTGGATTTTTCCGCTGAGGCTGAACGGGTTTTATCTATTCTGGATTGTGCCGTTTTGGTCATTAGCAATACGGATGGAATTCAAGCCCATACCATGACACTCTGGCGGCTGTTGGAACGATACCACATTCCCACCTTTCTGTTTATTAACAAAACAGATCTCCCCGGGTCTTCCAAGGAAGCACTGATGATCCAGCTGCAGAAGCAATTACATTCCGGATGTATTGATTTCGGAATGTCTACCAGCGAAATTGCGGAAGCATCCGCCATGTGTGATGAAGCGCTGCTTGAAAACTATCTGGAAAGCGGAGAAATTTCCGCAGCAAATATACAAGGACTAATTGAGCACAGAAAGATTTTCCCCTGCTTCTTTGGTTCTGCCTTAAAGTTAACCGGCGTTGAAGCATTCCTTCAAGGTCTTAACACCTACGCACCCCGCAAAACATATGCAGACACATTCCGTGCTCAAGTATACAAAATCTCCCGAGATCCACAGGGTAACCGATTGACCTGGTTGAAGCTTACTGGTGGCTGCATCAAGGTGCGCAGCATGGTGTCCTACCAAAACCGCAAAGGCGAAGATTTGGAAGAAAAAATCATTCAGCTACGCCGTTATTCCGGTGACAAATACACAGCCGTAGAGATAGCTTCTGCCGGAGAGTTGATTGCTGCAACCGGTTTATCCGATACTTATATCGGACAGGCACTGGGCGCAGAGTCTACCTCGCTCCCCCCGTCCCTTGTTCCGGTTATGACCTATCGGGTACGTCTGCCGAAAGGCACAGATGCTGCAACAATTTGGCCGAAACTGAAGCAATTGGAAGAAGAAGATCCCCTGCTGCACCTGATACAAGAAAATAGTCAGATCCATGTTCAGATCATGGGCAAGGTTCAGCTGGAAGTTTTCCGCAGTGTGGTACAGCAGCGATTTGGGCTGGATATTTTGCTGGAGGATCAGCGCATCTTCTACAAAGAAACCATTGCCAATACGGTAGAGGGTGTGGGACATTTTGAGCCGCTACGGCATTATGCCGAGTGTCATTTGCTGCTGGAACCCTTGCCCACCGGCAGCGGATTGGTCTTTGCCTCCGTCTGCTCCACCGATGTGCTGGATCTGCAATACCAAAAGCTGATTATCTCCCATTTGGGTGAAAAGACCCATCGCGGTGTTTTGACCGGGTCCCCTATTACGGATATGAAGATCACGCTACTGGTGGGCAAAGCCCATCTCAAGCATACCGAAGGCGGCGACTTCCGCCAGGCCACTTACCGCGCTGTACGGCAGGGTTTGATGCAGGCGCAATCCGTTTTGCTGGAGCCATGGTATGATTTTATCCTTACCTGCCCCTCAGAACAAATTGGCCGGGCCATCACCGATATTCGTGCCATGGCCGGCGATTTTGATTCCCCGGAGGCATCCAGCGGCATCTCTACCCTACGGGGCATCGTTCCCGCCGCAGAGATCAAAGACTATGCAGAAACCTTAGCCGCCTATACCCAAGGCCGAGGCAGATTACAGCTCTCTTTGAGAGGGTACGAACCCTGCCATAACCAGGAAGAAGTGGTAGCTCAAATTGGTTACGATCCTGAAGCGGATATTGAAAACACGCCGGATTCTGTTTTCTGTGCTCACGGTGCAGGATTTAACGTCAAGTGGAACGAAGTTAAGAACTATATGCACTTGGAAAGCGGCATAAAGGAAGAAAAAGCGCCCCAGATCATTTCCCACCGTCTATCCCGTGCAGACGAATTGGAATTGGAAAAAATAATGGAGCGGGAATTTGGCTCTATCAAACGCCCACTATATCCGGTAAAGGCAGAAAATATTCCCGCAACAGAAGAAGTCTCCATCCGTCCGCCCAAGCAAAAATATATCATCGTTGACGGATACAATATCATTTTTGCATGGTCGGATTTGGCCGAGATGGCGAAGGATGATATTGAGGCAGCCCGGCGGAAACTATGCGACGAACTTTCCAGCTACGCTGGGTTCACCAAAAACCGAATCGTCGTTGTCTTTGACGGTTACAAGCAAAAAGGCAATCCCGGCGAAAAGAGTCAGTTTCACAACATTCAGGTGGTATATACCAAGGAAGGTGAAACAGCAGATGCTTACATTGAAGCATTGGTTTCCCAAATCGGCAACAACTATCTGGTGCGGGTTGCCACATCGGATTCTCTGGTACAGATCAGTTCCCTGCGCTCCGGCGTGCTTCGGATGTCTGCGCGGGAATTGATGGAGGAAGTTGGGTCCGCCAAAAAGGATATGAGACAGCATTTTAATGCATGATATGGAGGTGAGTTGATGGCGACCAAATGGATTTTCTTCGATATGGGTTCAACGCTTGTTGATGAAACAGATGCATACGATCACTGGGTTCATGATATGATTACCGGCACAAACATTTCTTTCAAAGAATTTGATGATGTGCGTATTGCTCTCGCCCGACAAGGTCTAGATGGGAATTCGGCAGCCATCAAGCACTTTGGACTCACCAAAACGCCCTGGCACTCTGAGGATGAAGTGCCCTATCCTGATACTTTAGACACTCTACGGCAACTCTTCCAAAAGGGTTACAGGTTAGGCATCATCGCCAATCAAGTTGCCGGAGCATCAAACAGGTTAAGCAACTGGGGGTTGCGGGAATATTTCGATGTGGTTGTCACCTCAGCCGAAGCCGGTATCGCTAAACCAGAGAAAGCCATATTTGAGCTTGCCTTTACGCTTGCTGGCTGTAAGCCTGAAGAAAGTATGATGGTAGGCGACCGGCTGGATAATGATATTCACCCCGCAAAAGCCATGGGTATGAAAACAGTATGGATCCGGCAGGGACTGGCTCAACATCAAAATCCATCTCTAGGGCACGGGTTAGCAGATCATCAGATAACACAGCTGCGTGAACTGATTGAAATACTCTAAAAGATGGACACTTTTTAAACCAATCTACTCACTAGTACCGCCCTTTCGATTCCCATCGACCAAAAAGAAAACCACACCTTTCGGTGTGGTTTTCTTTTTGGTGGAGCCAGTGCAATCTAAATCGAACCCCAATATGCATCGGGGCTGGCAAATGCGGTCAACAGCCTGGACTGATTCTCAACCACTACGAAACCAGGCCGTATTTCACTTTGATGCGGTCCAGTTTTTCCAGCATAGGTTCGGCTGCGATGAGGATGAAGATTACCGTTGCCGCAGCATGCACCAGGTCCATCGGCAGACCGGACACATAGTAGGCCAGGATCATATTCCAGTTCACACTCTGGGCGTTGTACATCAGCGCAGCGGCCGGATTCATAATGCCGCCGTAGATAATAACTACCGAAAAGGCACCAAAGGTAGCAAGGCTACCACGACTCCGCCGCAGCAGACCTTTACGGAACAATACGCCTGCCAAGAAGCCTATAATGCCCATACTGAACATCTGCCAGGGTGTCCACGGGCCTTGAGAAAACCATATATTCGACACCATCATTGTCACAGCGCCCACCAGAAAGCCCGTCTCGCCTCCAAATGCCACACCGGAGATGATGACCAGCGCCAGCACCGGTGTAAACTGGGGCAGCATAAAGAAAGCAGACCGTCCTGCCACGCCGATGGCACAAAGCACAGAGAGGGTGACAAGCTCTCTTGCCTTTGGTTTTCTGCTTTCAAAAACCAAGAAGAACGGGATCATGCATTCCATCAGCACCAGTATTGCAGTGACATTATAATGCTGATTGCCCAAATACATCACACCGGCAAAGATGGTCAGCGGAATGCACAGCACGATCAGCACTGCCGCCACCAATGTTCGCTTGCCCAGATTTCGCTGCTGAGCTGGGATTTGTAACATGGCAGAGGGTGCACTTCTGCGACCAATGGCGGCAATAAAAACACCCAATGCGGCAATCAGCACCAAGTACAAAAACAATTGCTGCTCCCCACTGGTGCTAATGCCTTCCTTGCCGATCAGCGCAGAAAGATCGGTAATACTGGTGGCATAGAAAAACACCAGCATCGCCATCAGCAAAGACACACCGGCCAAAGCCTTTCGCCACAGAGGCAAGGGCTTTGGCTTGAAATTAATCGCAGTTTCCTTCGGTTCGGGTAGAGCCGTGGTCTCCGGGATCTCGGGCTCAACAGGCATTTCTCCACCGCAACAGCCAATGATATCCGAAACGGTCACTGCTTCCGGGATCAAGTGCCGTGCCATACGGTTGGCCGGCGTGGTATAGAAGCTGTTGCCGGAGAAAAATTCTCTGGGTGTCCCCTCTGCAACGATGCTACCATCAAAAAACAGACCGCATCGATGGGCATACTCAGCACAGAAAGGCACATCGTGGCTGACCATCAAAATGGTCACACCTTGCGCAGCCAACCGACGGAGAATCCACGCAAAGGTCACCTTGAATTCGGCATCGAAGCCCTTGGTGGGCTCGTCCAGCAGCAGAATGTCAGGCCCAGTCAGCAACACCTTTGCCAAAGCGGTGCGCTGCTGCTCGCCGCCGGATATATCATAGGGATGACGGTCAAGAAAGTCCCGCAGACCGCAAAGCTCCGTGATGCGGGCAACCTGGGCATCTTGGTTTTCCTTTGGAATTTTCGTACCCCGGAATACTTCGTACAAGTCCTCCCGGACAGTGCGTTTTACAAATAGGGTTTGGGGATTCTGCGGTAGATGTCCCAGCTTCCCCTGCAGACGAACGTCTCCACGGTAGGCTTCCCGCAGACCAGAAATCACCTTCAGTGTGGTGGATTTACCGGCACCATTTCCGCCTAACAACGCATAAAACTCGCCTTTATGCAGCTTCAGCGAAAAGCCTTTCACCACATCCGGACTGTCTTTTTCGTAACGGAACCATAAATCATCACATTCCAGCGTTACATCCTCTGGGTACACCGGAGGATCTTGTGCTGCCAAGGGCAGAAGCATCTGTTCTTCTACCCGCTGAGAAAGGAAATTACTGCCGTCACGGATGGTCTGTGGGCAAGCCAGATTGGTATCTACCGCTGCCCAAACACGCATGGCGGTGGGCATCGCAAGGAACATACCACTGCCCTTGTCCTTTAACTGCAAGCCCACATTTTCCGGTTTGTCATCACAGACAATTGCCCCTTCATCCATCACGATGACCCGTGTAGCAAAGGGGAAGGCTTCCTCCAGGCGGTGCTCCGTTAAAATGATGGTAGTGCCCAGTTCCCGGTTGATCTTGCCCAGCAGCGCCAGAAAATCAGCAGCGGCAATGGGGTCAAGCTGGGCGGTGGGTTCGTCCAGCACCAGCACCCCGGGTTGCATCGCCATAACCGACGCAAGGCTCAGTAGCTGCTTCTGACCACCGGACAGTTCAGTGACATTCTTATAAAACCAATTCTCAATACCGAAGAATGCGGCAATCTCAGCCACCCGACGGCGAATCGTTGGAGTGTCGTAACCCAGGCTTTCCAAGCCGAAAGCCAGTTCATGCCACACCTTGTCGGTGACCACCTGATTCTCTGGAGATTGCAGCACATATCCAATCTGCTGTGCTTGCTCCCGCTGGGACAGTTCGGACAGTAAGATTCCTCTGTAACGGATCTCGCCGAAAAACAGGCCGTGAGGCGTCAGGCAGGACTTCAAATGCCGCAAGAGCGTAGATTTTCCGCAACCGGAAGGGCCGCAGAGAATCACAAATTCGCCCTGCTGAACCACAAAAGAGATATTGGAAAGGGCCTTCTTCTCCCCCTCCGGGTATGTAAAATCTACATTTTTGAATGAATAGCTTTCCATTTTCTCTCCTCTAGTCCGTTGAGCACAACAGGCATCAAACTCATAATCAAATACACAAACTGAAAAGAAAGGGTCACGGCATTGAAACCCACATACCGGATGCTGGGGAAATAGCGAAACCCAAAAGCGGACGCAATTACACCTGCCAGCAGGTAAAAGCCGCAAAAGCCCAAGTACAGCAGCGCCATTTTATCCCGGTCGTCAAATCGGTAGATGGAAAAGGCGGTGCGGCCTTTGAGGCCATAGCCCCGGCTTTTCATACTGTCGGCGGTTTCAATTGCATTTTCCAACGCCCAGGTCAGCATAATGGACAGCACAGTGATGGCAATTTTCGTCCGCTGCCACAAAGAACCGGAGGAAATATCTCTGCCGATGCTTTTCTGGGCATCCACGACTGCGTCCATCTGGGTCTTGAACTTGGGGATAAACCGGAGCGTCATACTCAGCACCAAAGACATTGCTGGAATGATGCGCCCAAAGAGATAAATAAACTTATCGGAAGTTATAACCCGATTGAAGTTCACAAACCACAACATCACCGTGGCAATCATCACACCGGAGGAAAGACCATAGAGAATGCTCTCCAAGGTCAGCGGATTACCTGTGGGAAAATATAGCAGAATGGTCACGCCCTCATGGCTGAAGGCCGGATTCATAAAAGCCGTCAGCAGCATCACCGGCAGACACCACTTGAGCGTGAACAGCACCGCTTTTTTGCCTTCTGTCTGCACTGCATACATGATGGCGCAAACGAGGGAAATGCACTGAGCCAAGGGATGATTGAGCACCATAGAAAACCCAATCACCAGCGCAAAGAACAGAAAATTCACTAGCGGGTGGTACTTGTCAAACCGCTCCTGCATCTTAGCCACCTGCGGCATAACCGCCGCCCACATCATTGCCCAGATCGCAGGTATATCGCCACTGCACCACATCGCCGTCCTGCAGCTGATAGCGGGAGCAGCCGTAATTGGGATACCAACCATTGACCTGGTACATCCATCCGGACAAATTGCCGCAGTCGAATTCGTACAGATTGTGGATGCCTTCAATATAGGCACTGTTGTAAATCGGCGTCCAGGAGGCTTCCATATGAATACCATACTCCCGACACACCCGCTGCAGCACATCAAATACGGATTCCCCCTCATAGAAGGTGACTGTGGTTCTTGCCAGAATCACGCCATTGGACGGGACCATCTCCAGCTTCCCGGGTTCAAGCATCTCCAGGTTGTTCAAAATGGTGGAACACTCGATGGAGAAGGTACAGGTCAGTGTCTGGTTCTTATCCACATTCTGATCTTCCGGCTCCACCGGCTTCGGTTTTCCCTCCGGAATGGGGTCGGTTTGATACTTATCCTTGTTATCGGTGTACACCTGGCCGTTTTGCTCCTTGGAGTCGGAAAGGTAGTCATCCTGTCCTCCCGATGTGGAAGGTGCGGTGGGCACGGTTACACCGGATTGGTTGCCGTTGCCATCCGAATAAACCTGATCACTGCCACTGCTTCCACCGGAGAGGTAGTCATCTCCACCGGCAGAAGGCTTCGTTGCAACAGGAGGCTGCGTGCCCTCTGTGGGGATAGGCGCTTCCATGGATATTTCCGTCGCCCGAATCACGATCTCAGTCTGGGTGCCATCCAGGGACAAATTGACAATGGTATTTTTGCTGCCGGTCAAGGATACGGAGGCCACCGTCCGGTTTCCGGCATAGGCTTCTGCGCTGAGGGCATTCCAGTATTCGTTCAGGTGAATACTCAGCAGTGCGGCAAAGCCAAAGGCCTGATCCGTTCCCAGGGAGAGCTTGATATCTCCGTTCTCCTCCCGGTGAATCCGGGCAGAAAGATTCACATCCTTGGATGTGGTGATCTCATTTCCAAAGATGGTCCACTCATATTTGAAACCATTGGATTCTCCGTAAAAAAGCCCAATGGCGTTGTTTTTTCTGATTTGGTCCAGGGTGCTTTTGGTTATGATCCCATTTCCTGGAATCTCCATCGCATCCTGCAGGCTGATTTCTCCAAAATTCCCCTGGCAGGCGCACAGGGTCAACAGAGCAGCCAAGATTAAAAGCATACTTATCGCTTTTTTCATCGTTTCACTCTCCGATCACCAACTTGCTGTTTTTTATCTTCAGTGTGTCCGTGGTCACGGCCAGACTCTGGGTTTCGTCGGAGGCAGCGAACACGGCATCCTCCACCACCAGCTCCATGACATCGCCAGGCCGCACACTCCCCCGCAGGCGGAATTGCAGCCGCAGCACCACATTGTCTTTGCCAACCAGCAGCTCTCGGCCGAAAGCATAGTCGCCGCCGGTCATATCCAGATACAAAATATTGATTATTCCCGTTTCGTTACTGGCGCTCACATTGCAGCTCCAATTCGGCAGCCGCTGTCCGGCGCTGTTCACAGCGTCTCCAATAAAAACATTCCCCTCCTGCACCCCCAAAAATTCCAGCCGGGAGGGATCAAAGCGAATGCTCATACTGGCCGCCGGATAGATCGCATCACCCAAATCGGAGATCATCACATCCAGAGTAATGGTCTGCGTAGAGGCTCGACTGATTTTTTGCGGTGTTTCTATCGTGAGAGTAGGCTCGCCCCGGGCCGGATCGTTTTGCGGCATCCTCAACAGAACCACCGCCGCGATCACTGCTACCAGAATTCCGATTCCCAGGACCCAGATTATTTTTTTGTTTTTCATAAATATCGCTCCTTCTCTCACCGTAAGGGAGTTGGGTGGGAGAAAGTTTCTCCCACCCGGACATAAATTACTGTTTGGTGCTCAGCATGGCAGCCTTGGTTACAACGGCATACTCTGTTCCGTTGACAAATTTTTCTACAATGCCCAGCACATCAAAGGTATTGATACGGCTATCGGCGTTGACGTTCATAGTCAGAATGGCGTCATCACTGGGTGCATCGGTCTTACGCAGCCAGGCGTCCACCACTGCCAGGGCATCCTGGGCATTGATGATACCGTCACCATTCACATCACCGAAATCAATGGACGCTGCATCCCCGCCGGGTATATCAAAGTTTTCCTCCTTGATAAAGCTTTCCATTTGAATGGAGGCGTCCACCATTGCTACATAGGTGGCAACACCGGTCTTGGCAGAGATTTCCTCGCTGTAAATGAAATTATACTGATACGTGCCGTCATCATAGGTCAGCTTGACACCGTCCTTCAAGCTGGTCACCGCCACGGCAACAGCCTTTTTGCTGGCAGAGATCAAATCAACGCCGTCGCCTTCATACAGGCAAATTGCGCTGAAGGAGATGCCGGCCACCACCTTCACCGTACCGGCGGCAGTCTGTGTGTTCACGATCACCATCGCACCCTCGTCAGAGGAGTCGGCAGACTTCTTCACAGACATACCGGAAATGGCGATGGGCAGCTGGCTCCCCACAGCGAACTGCTGGCTGTGGAATGTGATGGTGAACAGTTCGGCAGGATATTCGCTGCCGGTCACGGTCAGATTCCTGTTTTCGTTGGCATCGAAATAGACCACACGGAGCTTACCGGTTGCCTGCTCCAGATTCCACACAACTGCACCACCGGCCAGACGGCTGCCCGGAATCACACTTGCAACACTGACGCCCTCGGGCACGGTGACGATGAAGTCGATCAGCTTATAACCTGCTTCATTATCCCACTGGTTGACGCTGATGACACCGTTGAAGTCGCTACCGGGATTGATTTCAGCTGGCAGACCCAGGGTAGCAATTATTTCTTCGGTTTCGGGGATAAGGGTATCGAAGGTCACGTCGGAGTAGTCATACAGTGCAGTTTTATTATTCAAGAAACGGTCATAAGCCACCAGCGCGTAGCAGGACTGGTCCGTAGCCATGGCATTTGCGCCGCCACCGACCACATGCTGGAACATGGCTTCGGATTCTACATAGTGGGTCAGCAGCGCATCCACCACAGAATTGCCATTCTTAATGAAGCGGCTGTCGGTATCGGGATTGATGCCCCAGGTGGTGGCGGCCACGATGACCCAGGAGCAGCTTTCAGCGCATTCTGCACCACCGGAAGCAAAGGCGCCGTTTTCGTGCTGCATGGCAGACAGGCAAGCGAATGCTTCCTCGCAAGCTGCAGCTACCTCAGGTTGATTGCGATAAGGATACAGGGCCGTCAGCGCCATGCCGGTGATATCCGGGTCGGAGGCATAGGTCTTATTGTCCATCAGCGACCATCCACCGTCATCGTGCTGTAAAGACACAATGGAATCCACGCACTGTTGACGGATCGTAGCATCGCTGGTTGCGTAATGATTGGAATCCAATGCAAGCAGTGCCCAAATCGTACCATTGATGCCCTGCTTTTTGATCCAGGTGAAGCCGTTGGCGCTGTAAGCCTCCACCAGATTCCAGTCACCCACGGCAGTCGCATCCTTGCCGATGGCAGACAGGGCAACGATCAGGCGGGAGTTATCCGTGGACTTGGACTTGTGCAGCGCACCGTTGAGATTCACTTTGGCGGCGGTGGTGTTGACCGTTTCCACAATTCGGTCATAGTAGTCTGCAAAATAAGCATTATCCTTGGCATAGTAGCCACCACGGGCCAGGCTGAAGACAGTCCATTCGCCGGCAGTGGTACCGAAGACAGGTTCGGTGACGGTTTCGGCCAGCTGTGCCATGGTGGCATCCAGAACGACGCTGACATCCTGGGGCTGACGGGGTCCCTCGGGCGCAGGGTGCTCTGCTTCCTTTACCGTGACAGCAGCGTAGGCAGGAGAGGATACGATGTCAGTGGGAGCAGCATCCATGCCATAGCCGCCCACGCACCACAGATAATAAGTGCCCGCCTGGTCGAAGGTAATGGAGGCACAACCGCTGTCATCGGTGGTAACTGTGCCGCTGGCAGTACCAAAGGTGGAGCCGTAGGAAATTTCATAGTTTGCTTCCGCGGTCAGCATAGGGGTGCCGCTGGTCATATCACTGTAAGAACGCAACAGCTTCACGGGCAGCGCCTCGCCAACCTGGACGGTGTAGCTGTGGACAAATGCATCGCTGTCATCGGCAAACAGATGGAAGCCGGCAGCGCTGTCCCACAGGAAGGAGAAGCTGGAGAAACTGGCAATATCGATGAAATCACCGGCTTCCAGAATGATGTGGTCAGAAGTTGCACCCACGGCATAGGAGGAGCCTTCACTCAATGCCTCGTCAATGGGGAATTCGCCATTGACGAAGTAGTTGAGATTTTCCGTAAAGCCGAAGACGCCATCCTCAAAGTAGGAAGCGCCTGCGCCACCACTAACAGTAACATCGCTCCAGCTTCCGCCGTAGATGTTCTCATGGACGTAGATGATCAGCTGCAGGGCAGTGATTTCATAAGCGCCATCACCATCCGGGTCATACAGGTAATCGCCCAGGCCGTACGCTTCCAGATCAATGGATGCTATCTGGTCAAAAGACACGGGAACATAGACAATGGGGCTTCCGGTCTTGTCATTGATATACTGGCCGTCAAAACTGACGGAGATGTAGACATTGTTTTCGCCAGTGGCAGCGGCGGTGGCGGGCAGCAGGCCCAATACCATCACGATCGCCAGGACCATACTCAGAATTTTCTTGCTCAAACACATAACAGATAAATCCTTTCTCAATCAATTCTTTTCTTTGGGCTGTTTCAGCCCGGCTGCTTCCAGTGCCCGGGGCCAGGGGCCAAGGTATGCCTTGATCTGGGCGCAAGAGGCACTGTCGAAGTCTTTCTTGGTGGGCATTCGCCCGAGCTCGGCGTATTTCTGACGCAAAAGGTCCTCCGCCCAGGCCTTCTTTTCTTCAGGTGTCACTTGCATCCCTCCTTCTTTTTTCACGTGGTCTATCAGCATAGAAAAAGAGTGTAACCCATCTATCCTCAAGTACGGATAAATAAGGCTACACTCTCCTGTCAAAGCGTGATAAACCCAATCGACAGGTTAGGCTCTCTGACTTATGGCGAATGCCAAACACAGCAATGGACGGTTGTTTCGGGTTCTCACCGAATCACCTATTCCTGTCAATAAGCAATATTCAGTTGGTTTGCGGTCTGTGACCGTCAGCGCAATCAGCAAGTCAAGGGGAAACCCGCCCAGACAGTCACAGCAAAAAAGCTGCAGCAACCCCAAAAGAGTCACTGCAGCCGATTTTCCGCAACAAAAAACCACAGAATCCGTACTTGCAGACCCTCGTGTTTTTACCTCATTTAAGCAGTTCTTCTGACTTACGCATCCTAAGCTCCACACAGCCTTCTCAGGTTTCCCCAATGACCGACTTTCGTCCAGTGTGGCGCCTCCACGCATACAGCGGCGGTACCGTCCGGGATTCGCACCCGGTTTTCTATTCTCCTGTGGGGCTGTTACCGCATCCACAGGCACTCAAATGGAATATTTACTTGCACGGATAGTATACACCATTGCATTGTAGAAGTCAACCGAAAAAGCCAAAGTCCCTTACAATTCTTGACAACACATTCATAACACACTATATTGGTGATGAGGTGATAATATGACGGAAACAGAAATGATCCAATGTGCAATTGAGGAGGGCTTTGCTGCTGCAGCCATCGACAAAACGGAGCGAGTCGTATAACAAATCGTCCCCACGTCGCAGCATGGGGACGAAGACTATAAAAAAGAGAACCCAAATCGAGTTCGATTTAGGTTCTCTATGGTGGAGCCGACGGGATTTGAACCCGTGTCCGAAAGCAACTTGGAAAGAACTTCTCCGGGCGCAGTTTGTTATTTACATTCCCTCGGCCGCACGGGAACAAACACCCTTACGGCCTCAGTAGCGTCATAATGCATGGTGCGCTCAACGCTTTGCGCACGCACGTTCTCTACTCAGATCACACCCGAGCCCGGCTCGTAGACCTTCCGGGGCGGATGGGCGCCTAATTAGGCAGCCAGAGCAACAGTATTGTTGTCAGTTAATTTTAAAAGATACCCGTTTTATCGTGGTCAGGCGCCACGGCCCGCTTATCCAGCCTCACTACCCCCGTCGAAACCAGGACGGCCCCATGTAGAGTTGATATTTGATAGTGGAAGGTTTCTGTCATCCTGAGCGAGCGTAAGGGAGCCGAAGGATCTTCGCAGCCAATTCGGGCGAAGATTCCTCGATTCCGCTTCGCTTCACTCGGAATGACATAATGTTTTAGAATCTGCCGTAAGGATCAGGCAGCTTCTTCAGTTCTGCCAAAGTAGCACCGTTACGCTCGACAGTGATAGAAGCGATCTTCTGATCCTCCACGGGGCGGTCGTTGCGACCGGTGCGAGTTGCTGCAATGGCATCCACCACATCCAAGCCGGAAGTGACCTTACCGAAGGCGGCGTACTGGCC
>JBGVMD010000034.1:0-5221 GCA_045124575.1 Faecousia sp. | reverse complement strand
CATTCCCATCTTCCACGATGACCAGCACGGCACCGCCGTTATCACCCTGGCCGGTCTGCAGAACGCGCTGAAGGTGGTCGGCAAAAAGAAGGAAGAGGTTAAGATCGTCACCTCCGGTGCAGGCGCTGCCGCCATCGCCATTGTCAAGCTGCTGCTGTCCGCCGGCTTCAAGAACATCACCATGTGCGACCGGAAGGGCGCTATCTACGAGGGCCGCGAGGGCCTCAACTGGATCAAGGAAGAAATGGCAAAGCAGACCAATCTGGACAAGAAGGCCGGCACTCTGGCTGAGGTTCTGGTAGGCGCTGATGTCTTCATCGGCGTTTCCGCTCCCGGTCAGCTGAACAAGGACATGGTCGCCACCATGAACAAGGATGCCATCATCTTCGCCTGCGCCAACCCCACCCCCGAAATCTTCCCCGACGAAGCCAAGGCTGGCGGCGCAAAGGTCATCTCCACCGGCCGCTCCGACTTCCCCAACCAGATCAACAACGTGCTGGCATTCCCCGGCATCTTCCGCGGCACCTTCGACGTCCGCGCCTCCGACATCAACGAGGAAATGAAGATGGCCGCCGCCCAGGCACTGGCTGACCTGATTTCCGATGATGAGCTGAACGAGGATTACATCATCCCCGCAGCCTTCGATCCCAGAGTCGGTCCCGCCGTCGCCAAGGCCGTTGCCGAAGCCGCAAGAAAGTCCGGCGTGGCAAGACTCTGATTGTATAGCAAAACCTCCTGTGGATTGGGGCGGGATTCGTAAAACAGTTAAACCGACCTATGGCAATCATAGGTCGGTTTCTGTTTGTTGAAGTGGCGCGGAAGCGCCCCAGGCTCCCTTGTGTAAAGGGAGCTGGCAAAAATCTCTGATTTTTGACTGAGGGATTGTTACCGCAGTACGATTTCGCCGAAGGTGCCCTTAAAGTGTGAGGCCCTACCGCACAATCCCTCCGTCACGGCTTACGCCGTGCCACCTCCCTTTACACAAGGGAGGCTTTGGTGCGGCGCAAGACCGTACATTGCACGGTATACGCAGTAAGTGTATAGAAGTGCGCCCTTAAACAGTTCGACAAATTGGAATTTACTCAATAGTTTGCTAATTTCTAAAATCACAGCTTCTTTTCAAACACATAGCGCTGAGGTGTCATCCCCATCGCCTGATACATAGCAATGGCATTCTTGTTGAAATCCCAAGTATACAAATCCAGACGAATAGCCCCCTGTTCTTTTGCCCACAGCTCAACCTCTGCAAATAGCTTTGTTGCAACTCCTTTGCGACGATAGGCAGGCAAAACATAGATATTATCCAGGCATACAGTCTTTACATCCTTGACCATGCCACTTTCTTCCCAAAGTGTTGCTCTAACAATGCCCACAAGCTGTTCACCATCAAAAGCGCCAAGGTCCAAACTGCCAGGATAGGATAAATTATGAACGAAAGCATCCTTGGGATATATTTTATCTTTGTCCCGATGCACAAAGTAGTCTGGCCGAGCCTGCACATGAAATTCATCCAGTTCCATGTATCGTTCACTTACCATATCGTAATCGGACTCTGTTAGTTTCCTAATTTCCATAATAACTGACCCTCCTTGTCAAATTCAAGTTTGTCGTTCTCTTTTTAATCACATGTTATCACGCCAAAGCAAAATATGCAAGAACAGCCACAACAGATCTTACTGTTGTGGCTGCTAACTGTCTTATGAACACTGCCCATTACCACAGGAGGTTTTTTATCAGCGCATCTTGGGTTCGTTGTGCTTTCTGGCACTGGTACGGCCTTCGGGCTTGATCTCGCCCACAGCCAGCAGGGAGCGCTTGGTCAGCGTGGGACCAACCAGCTCATAAACCAGCACGGCGAACAGCACCACATTCCGGGCCAGTGCACCGTCGGGCAGGTTTGCAGCAGTCAAAGCCATACCCAGCGCCACACCAGCCTGGGGAAGCAGGGTGATACCCAGATGATCGGTGATAGGCTTGGGCTCTTTGGTCAGCTTGCAGCTCAGCTTTGCACCGTAATACTTGCCTGCGGAACGGGCGATGATATAGATGATACCAACAATAAGGGTAACAGGCTGTGCCAGCACCTGCAGATCCAACTCAGCGCCAGAGATGACAAAGAACAGAATGTTCAGCGGCATGGTCCAGCCGTCCACACGGTCCATCAGCTCTTCGCTGGTGGAGCAGACATTACAGAAGATGGTGCCGGTCATCATGCACACCAGCAGCAGGGAAAAGCCGCAGTGCACAGGACCGATCTGGAATTCCAGGGTGCTCAGGCCGACAGTCAGCATGACGAACGCCACAGACAGGGACATACGCTTGCTGCGGGAGTGGAAGAACTGCTCCGTCCAGTTCAGCAGCAGGCCCATCAAGCTGCCCAGGCCCAGAGACAGGATGATCTCCACAATGGGCTCCACCACAACCGCCAGAACACTGACCTGACCGCTGGACAGGGCCGTGGCAATGCCATAGGACACGGAGAACAGCAGCAGGCCCACAGCGTCGTCGATGGCGACCACCAGCATCAGCAGGCGGGTCATGGGGCCGTCAGCCTTGTACTGCCGTACGACCATCAGCGTTGCGGCAGGAGCCGTCGCGGAAGCGATAGCACCCAGGGTGATGGCGCAGGGAACAGAGATCATTTCAGGGAAGCAAAAATGCAGGACGATCAGCACAATATCCACCACAATGGTGGTGATGACAGCCTGCAGGATGCCGATGGTGATGGCTCTTGCGCCGGTGGCCCGCAGCTGGCTCAGGCGGAACTCATTGCCCATCGTGAATGCAATAAAGCCCAGCGCCGTCTGGGTAATAACGCTCATAACCTCCACCTGCTCCAGGCTATTGAAACCAAAGCCGGGCAACTGCAGCGCGCCCAGGAAGTAGGGCCCCAGCAAAAGTCCTGCCACCAGATAAGCGGTAACGGCAGGCAGATGAATCAGCCGGGTCAGCCGGGTCAGCAGCAAACCGCCGACCAGCGCTACGGCCAGACAAATTAGATAAGTTTCCACGGTAGTAACCTTCTTCTTTCAAGATTACTAAAATTGGAGTCATACTGATTCTTAATAAAACGGTTTCGTTATATTAGGGTTTATCTGAAAACCATGAACATGCTCAAACAGCGGACCATTTTTCCTTGATATACACCAAGTATTCCTGCGAAAAATGGCTTGCATATCAGGAAAACCCCTCGCTGTTGGTCATATTTCCAGTTTTCAGATAGGCCCTAAGAAGACACCGCCTGATGGCGTTGTCGATTCCATTATTTTCGAAATAGAAAACAACGGAACCCCGTCTCATGCAGTTCTTGACGTGCCTTCGGCACTATAAATGGTTCGTAAACCTTTTTAACACGAACTAGTATCATTTCCTTTTTTAGCCTGCACATCATACCACCGTTTCGATCCCACTTCAAGAAGCATTCCCGCCAAAGTTTTTCCGTAAAATGGAAACGGATTGTGAAATCTGTTTAATTTCCAACTTTCCAGATTGTGCAAAACGTCAAATCCATTCCTTTTCCATAAAAAAGGAGACTGCCAAAAGCAGTCTCCCAATTATCAGAAAATATTAAGCCTTCTCGGCAGCCTCGACAACGTGCTTCATCAGCACGGAGGTGGTGACGGAGCCCACACCGCCGGGAACGGGGGTGATGGCCTCGACGATGGGCTCGACCTCGTCGAATTTGGCGTCGCCCGCAATGCCGCCCTTGCCGCCCTTGGCGTTGATCTTGTTCTCATCCCAATTGATGGAAACGTCGATAACGACCTGGCCGGGACGGACATACTCCGCAGTCAGGGAGTTCAGAACACCGGCAGCGGACACGATGATATCGGCATTCTTGCAGATTTCAGCGGTGTTGACGGTCTTGGTGTGGCAAGTGGTGACGGTAGCGTTCTTGCCCATCAGCATCATACCGGCAGGCTTGCCGACTACCAGGGAGCGGCCGATGACCACGGCGTTCTTGCCCTTGCAGTCGATGCCGTAGAAGTCCAGGATCTCCATGCAGGCAGCGGGGGTGCAGGGAGCGTAGCCCAGATCGTTCAGGCCCTCGAAGACACCAGCGTTGGACATGTGGGTCATGCAGTCCACGTCCTTCTTGGGATCCAGGCGGTTGCAGATCTCGTTCTGGTCGGCCTTCAGGTGCTTGGGCAGGGGACGGAACATCAGGACGCCGTGGATGGAATCGTCAGCGTTGACCTGATCGATGACAGCCAGGACATCTTCCTTGGTCGCATCGGCGGGCAGTTCGAACTTCTTGACATCCACGCCGACCAACTCAGCGCGCTTGGTAGCGCCCTTCTCATAGGACAGGTCGGAAGGATCCGCGCCCACACGGACGATGCCCAGGGTGGGAACAATGCCCTTCTCGCGCAGGGCGGCAGTACGGGTCTGCAGGTTTGCGTTCAGGGCATCGGTAACTTCCTTGCCCAGCAGCAGCTTTGCCATAATTATTTCTCCTTAAATATGATAGATTTATCGTATATGGTATTTGCTCCGCAAATATTTATAAATATCCCAAAGGGACTATTTTTGCATTCTGCATTATTGACCAAAGCCGGCCTTGACGGTGTTGAAGATCTCGTCAGCCATGGCGCAGTACTTGGTCAGCATGCCGTTGGCCTTGGCGTTCATTTCCTCAGCGACTTCACGGTTCTTAAGGCTCTTGGTGTTGATGAACACATTCAGGGATGCGGCCTGCAGAGCGGCCTTGCAGCACACGGCGCCGCAGCCTGCGTCGGAAACAGCCAGTCGGCTGCCCTTTGCGGCAAACACGGAGATGTACTCAATAGCCTCGCAGCACAGCTCCATGATCTTCATAGGAGTGGAGCAGGCGATGATCGTGGCCTCTTCCATGACCTTATCCCGGTTGGGATCGTCCTTGGGGATACCGTAAGCCTTCGCCAGGGGCAGGAAGTTCACTTCGTCGGCTTCCACCTGGTTCAGCAGCTCAGTCTGCAGAGCATCGCACTTGGCCTTCAGTGCAATGATCTCGGCCTCCACATCGGCATACTTCTTCTTGCCCACAGTCAGAGAACCGACCATGTTGCCCAGAGCAGTGCCGATTGCGCCCACCAGAGCAGCGGCACCACCGCCGCCGGGGGCGGGAGCGTCGGATGCCAGAACTTCCACAAACTTGCGGCAGGATTCTAATGTCATATCCATAATCAGTATTTCTCCTAAAATGTAGAATTGTAGGGCGGGGGCTTGCCCCCGCCGTGAG
>JBGVMD010000033.1:0-41877 GCA_045124575.1 Faecousia sp. | reverse complement strand
TGATTGCAATTGCCTTTCTTTTGTGGTATGATACTCCCAGAATATTTTTGTATCGGGAGGAACATACACAATGGACAAGCATTACACTTTCAAGACCCAGGGCGTTTGCGCTTCGGAAATCAGCTTCGACATCATCGACGGCCATGTTTTTAATGTGAAGTTTAAGGGCGGCTGCCGGGGCAACACCCAGGGTGTGGCCATCCTGGCCGACGGCCTGGAAGCCCGGGCTGCCATCAAGAGATTGCGTGGTGTGGAGTGCCACGGCGGCACTTCCTGCCCGGATCAGCTGGCCATCGCCATTGCCGAGTGCCTTGAGAGCATGGGAGAGACCGTATGATCAAGAAACTGTATGATTTTCGCCAGGTGTCCGTGCCGGCACCCCTGATGCAGGCAGAAGTGACCCGGCAGGATCTGGATGCAGAACTGGCACTGGCTGCGGCTCGCTTTACCCAGATTGTGGCGGTGTTTGACCCCATTGAAAACGGCGATGTGGTAGCTTTGGAATATGCCGATGAAAAGGGAAACCACCGGCTGTATGCCAACGTGGGAAAGGGCTTTGACGATGTAGAAAACCTGTTGCCCGGCCTTTCCGCAGGGGACAAGCTGCAGATTCGTTATGCCGGCAAGGATGTGGAGGCCACGGTGGCTTCCGTCAAGCGTCCCACCGTACCGGCGCTGACCGACGACCATGTGCAGCAGCTGGGCATTGAAGATGTGGCCAATATCGCCCAGTTTGAAGATTACCTCTTTGCCAAATCGGCAGAGGGCCAGCGTAAGCGTAAGTTCCGGGGCATTATGGGCATCGTGTCCAAGGCCCTGCTGGAAAACACCCAGTTTGAAGATCTGCTGCAGCACCCCTGGTATCTGGCTCTGCATGAGGTGATGATGGGCCGGGTGGCTGGCTTTGCGGTTCAGAATGGTCTGTCTGTGGAAGAAGCGCTGCCTGCCGCCCTGCGGATGGAAGGCAAGAGCCTGGAAGATTGCCGTCAGGCGCTGGTGGATATGTGCCTGGAGCGGGCCAAACAGGCGGCTTTGGGCAAGGCCTTTGCCGATGAAAAGGGCGTGGTTTTAACCGCCGATGACACCGCCGATCTGGTGGGTCAGTATGTGGATTACCTCAACGAGGCAGTATACGAGTACTTCGTTGCCCAAATTGTTGTGGAGCGGAAGTAACCCATGGAAAAAGCCTATTTTGCCGGGGGCTGTTTTTGGTGCATTACCCCCACCTTCCGGGAGATGGATGGCGTGGCAGATGTGATCAGCGGCTACTCCGGCGGCGACGAGATCGCGCCCACCTACGAGGACGTAAAAAATCAGCGCACCGGCCATCGGGAAACGATCTGCATCGAATTTGACTCTGAAAAGGTGTCCTTTGAGGCGCTGATGGATATTTTTCTGTGCAGTGTGGATCCCTTTGACGATGGGGGCCAGTTCATTGACCGGGGCTTTTCCTACACCCTGGCGGTGTATTATCGGAATGAAAATCAGAAAGAAGTGGCAGAGAAACTGCTGGGGCAGCTGGCCCGGGAGGCGGGGAAGAATCCCTGCATCGCGGTGGAGCCCTTCAAAAATTTCTACACCGCTGAGGAATATCATCAAAATTATGATCTGAAGAATCCGGAAGCCTTCCGCCGGGAACTGGTGGATTCCGGCCGGGTAAAGGAATAAAAATTGAGCCATGGGGCGATTGCTCCATGGCTCATTCTCTTTACTTTTTACGGCCAAAAGTGATGATTTTCAACCAATTTGGCTTTTTAACGGAGAAATCCAGGATAAACAGGAAGGCCATCACCGCCAGCATGATATGTAGCAACTGGGTAAAAACGGCATCCTCCAGCAAAAACCGCAGGCAGTAAAAGACGGGCAGTAGCATAGATACGGAGGTAACCGGCAGACCCCGGTAGAATTTGTTGCAGCCACCCTCGGTTTTCTGCCGCTGCTGCTCCAGCACATTGAAAAATCCCAGCCGAATCACGGCGCACAGGACGTAGGCGAAACAGCAAACGCTTCCCAAAACGCTGCTTAGCCCCATATGGCGGCACAGCATGGCGGGGAAGACACCGAAGGCGATGGCATCCACCAGGGAGTCGATTTGAATGCCGAAATTTTTCTCCTCCTCCGTGCGGCCCTTTTTGGAGCGGGCCACGATGCCGTCAAAGGCATCGCAGATGCCGCAAAACAGCAGGCAGAGTACGGCAGCGGTAAACTGTCCTCGCTGAGAAAGTGCCATGCCCACCAGGGCAGACAGCAGGCTCAGATAAGTCAAAATAACGGTATAGTCATAAAACCCAATAAAACGCATGTTTTTTTCTTCTTCTTCTTTCTTATGTGGTCAGGGCCTTCAGAATGTCCAGCAGGGCATCCACTTCTTGACTTGTGGTATGCCAGGCGGTAACAAAGCGGATGCAGCTGCGGTCTTCATCCACCGACCCCCAAATTTCAAAGGATACCTGCTGCTGCAGTTTTTCAATGACGGAATTGGGCACAATAGGGAAGAGTTGATTGGTGGGGCTGTCGATGAGGGTGGGAATGTTCAGTGCCCGCAGTCCCTGAGACAGCTGGTTGGCGGCCTTCATTGCGGTTTGAGCCAGTTCCAGATACAGGTCGTTTTCCAAAACGGCACAATACTGCACACCCAGCAGCCGACCCTTGGCCAGCATAGCGCCCTGCTGCTTCAGACAGCGGCGGAAGTGGGGCATCAGTTGGGGATTGGTCAGCACCAAAGCTTCGCCGAACAGCAGACCGTTTTTGGTGCCGCCGATGGTAAATGCGTCACAGGTGGCAGCGTAGTCGGCATAGGTGGTGCCGGTCACCGCCATGGCGCAGCCCAGACGGGCGCCGTCACAGTACAGATACAAATCATTTTTGTCGCAAACTGCCCGCAGGGCCATCAGTTCCTCCCGGCTGTACACTGTGCCCAGCTCGGTGGTATTGGAAATGTAAAGCACCCGGGGAGCAGGGGAGGTTTCGTCCTGGGCATAGGTTTTGCAAAGGCGATCCACCTGCTCCGGCCGCAGCTTGCCGTCGGGGGTGGGCAACAGGTGCAGCCGATGGCCGTTGTGCTCAATGGCACCGGTTTCGTGAACCTGGATATGGCCGGTGTCGGCAGTGATCACCGCTTCCCAGGGCCGCAGAAATGCGCCCAGTGCGGTTTTGTTGGCCTGGGTGCCGCCCACGATGAAGTGCACATCGGCATGATTGCAGCGGCACAGATTGCGAATCAGTTCCGTGGCCTTTTGACAGTAGGGATCCAGACCGTAGCCCACGGTCAGTTCCAGATTGGTCTTGCACAGCGCTTCCATCACCTGCGGATGGGCGCCCACGGAATAATCGTTTCGAAAAAAGAGCATTGGAATGCCTCCCTTAGACAAAGTGCCCATATTATAACATAAAAAACACGGGTTTGCAAAGAAATTGCCAAAATAAAAAATTAAGTGTAAAATTTTGCAGAAAACAGTAGAAATATTTTCAAAAAGTGATATAATTGGTTATACTGAATAACTATGGCGTTTTGCCCTAGTGACAATAAACAAAATGGAGGAATATAAAGATGCCTACCAACACCGTTTCTCCCGCAGAATTTTTTAGTTCTGACCGTCAGGAAGCCGAACTGTCCCTGATCGCCTGCCCCGGCGCTGAGGTGCTGACTCAGCAGATCGATACTCACCTGGTCAATTGGGCCAGAGAAGCCGGCATCGAGGTAGACAGCTTTATCGCTCCCGCCGAGTGCCCCCGTTTCCAGAGTGGCGACGCCAAGGGCCTGGTGAAGCGTTCCGTCCGCGGCCATGATGTGTTCCTGGTGGTGGATCCCGGCAACTATGCCCTCACTTATAACCTGTTTGGCAATACCAACCATATGTCCCCCGATGACCACTATGCCAACCTGAAGCGTCTGATTCAGGCAGTGGCTGGCCGTGCCCACCGGGTGTCCGTCATCATGCCCAGTCTGTATGGCGGCCGTCAGCATCGCCGCATCAACCGGGAGAGCCTGGATTGCGCCGTGGCCCTGCAGGAGCTGCAGGCGATGGGCGTCTCCAACATCATCACCTTCGATGCCCACGATCCCCGTGTGGTCAACGCTGTGCCGCTGATGAGCTTTGACAATGTGATGCCCACCTACCAGGTGCTGAAGACCCTGCTGAAGAACAGACCCGATCTGAACTTCCACAAGGATAATTTTATCGTCATCAGCCCCGACGAGGGCGCCATGTCCCGTAATATGTATTTCTCCAGCGTGCTGGGCTGCAATTTGGGTATGTTCTACAAGCGCCGTGACTACAGCCGTGTGGTCAATGGCCGCAACCCCATCGTGGCTCATGAGTACCTGGGTGAAAGCGTGGAGGGCAAGACTGTCTTTATTGCCGACGACATCATTGCCTCCGGCGAGAGCATGCTGGAAGTGGCCAGCGAGCTGAAGAAGCAGGGCGCTGCCCACATCATCTGCAACGCTACTTTCCCCCTGTTCACCAGCGGCCTGCAGAAGTTTGACGAGGCTGTGGCCAACGGCACCCTGACCGCTGTTCTGGGCACCAACCTGACCTATCGCAGCCCCGAACTGCTGCAGCGGGATTGGTATTTCGACGTGGATTGCTCCAAGTACACCGCTTATTTTGTGGCTGCAATCAACCACGATATGTCCGTGTCCGCCCTGTGCGATCCCATCCAGAAGATCAACGCCCTGCTGGAAAAGCACAGCGCGCCTGCAAAAGTATAATTTAAGATAAACGAATGCCCGGATGCGATTTCGCATCCGGGCATTGCTTCGTTTTAGATGTTCAAATTTCACTTTATCGGGCAGATGCCAATCCCTAAGGAGGGTGTCATTGCGAACCATTCCGCAGAATGGTGTGGCAATCCCCAAAGGTATGGGGTTACTTTTTCGGCAGGTTCCTCCTTGAAACTGGGGGATTCCCACGCCAGTGTGCGCACTGGCTCGGAATGACAGCGTTTATTAGGCTGCACCTCCCGCTGCCCGCTAAATTCTAATTTATGTTTCGCTCTGCTCCAGTTTCTTATACGCCGTCAGCCGCATGGTGATATAACTTGCCAAACCGCCCACCACATTGGAAATAGGCTCTGCCAGAAAAACGCCCCGAACGCCCAAGCCAATGCGGGGCAGCAGCAGCGTCAGCGGAACAACGATAAAAGCCTTTCGCAGCAGGGAGAAGAAAATGGCATGCCTGGCATCTCCCAGCGCCTGAAAAGTGGATTGTCCCGCAAACTGGAAGGACATAAATACAAAACCAAAGAAATAGATCTTCAGCATCTGTATGCCGGAATCTACCAGCGCCAGATCATCGGAAAAAATGCGGAACAGAAACCGGGGGCACAGCAGTACCACCACCCAAGCGACCAGCGTGTAAGCCGCACCGGCGAAGGTGTTGAACCGGACACCGTCCTTGGCCCGGTGGTAGGTCTTGGCGCCGTAATTGAAGCTGATGACCGGTTGGGCGCCGCCAATCAGTCCGCTGACCGGCAGGCTGAAAATGTCCCGCACGGAGCTGACCACGGTCATAATACCAATGTACAGGTCGCCACCGAAGATCTTCAGGGTGGAGTTGCAGGCCACCTGCACCAGAAAATTGGTGCCGGTCATAATAAAATTGGCGGCGCCCAGCCTGCAGATGTCCCGGGTGATGCTGCCCTGGATGCGAATGGCTTCCCGACGCAGGGGAATGGAGATCTTTTCGCCGAACAGGAAACTGCAGACCCACAGGGCGGATACGCTCTGGCTGATGACAGTGGCCAGAGCGGCGCCGGCGACCCCCATGTCCAGTACAAAAATAAAGATGGGGTCCAAAATGATATTGGTTACCGCGCCCAGTAGCACCGTCAGCATGCCGATTTTCGGAAACCCCTGGGCGTTGATATAGCCATTCATGCCGGTGGAAAGCATGGAAAATGCAGTTCCGGTCAGATAAATACGCAAATAGGCGTTGGCGTATTGGTAGGATTCCTCGCTGGCGCCAAAGGCGAATAAAATCGGCTCGGCAAACAGGTAGCAAAGGGCTGTCAGCACCCCGGCGGCACACAAAAGCAGGGCAAAGGCATTGCCCATGATCTTGCTGGCCCGTGCTTCGTTGCCGGCGCCCCGGGCCATGGAAAACAGCGGCACGCCGCCGTTGCCGAAAAGGGCGGTGAAGGCGGCGATCAGGGTGACGATGGGGAAGGTCAATCCCACACCGGTCAGGGCGATGGAGTCGCCTCCCTCCATATGGCCCAGATAGATCCGGTCTATAATATTATATAAAAGTTGTGCCAGCTGCGCAATGGTCAGCGGCAGGGCCTGGGTCAGAATGCATTTCCAAACAGGGCCCTTAGAAAAATCCGTTTTTGCCATGTGTCGTTCCTCCGTCGTATGTTGTTATTGTAGTGCCGGGGGAAGGAAAAGTAAATAGGCATTGTAGATGTGCGGTAACAGGGGGAGGATCGGACGGGTGACAAAGAAGGGTTGCTTTTTTGGAAAAGTATGCTATAATGACCATACAAAAAATGGCTACTTATACCCTGTTTTAAAGATCGTATAGGATATTTTGTTGCAAGAAATACATAAAAACACAGCAATGTGCCAAAAAACGTTTTTTTACACAGTAAAATCAAGGGGCATATTCCACAGTTGTGAAGAAAAAATTTTTGAGTTCGGAGAGGAGGTCAGGCATGAAAAAAATCAAATGGATGCGAATCGTGTTGATCGTGATGAGCGCGTTCCTGTTGATCAGTGCGGCACTGGTGGGATGGATCTCTCGGAAATACGGTGAAGAAAATGTGATCGAGGTCTCCATCCGGGAGGACACTGTCCAAACGGTGGAATTTGAAAATCTGTGCCTGCTCCCCGGTGAACAGTGCGGTTATACTCTGTCCATGAGCAGCGAGAAGGCGGAAAAATATGATCTGAAGCTGCAGTTTGTGGAAACCGAGGAAAAGACGCTGAAGCATTTTGCCTATGTTCGGATCGAATCCGACGGCCAGATCCTTTGTGACCAGCTGCTGGCGGAGGCCTTTGAAAGTGATGCCATGGTGCTGCCGGTGGATTTTTCTCAGAACCGCAATACCGAGCTGACCGTCACCTACTATATGCCCAGCGAGGTGGGTAACGAGGCAGAAAATGCCGAGGCCATCTTTGAGCTGCGGATCGTAGCCGGTAACGAGTGAGGTGGGCTATGGAAAAGGCAAAGATGAAAAAGATTGGCACCATCGTTTTGGATGTGGTGCTGTACATATTTCTGGCGGTCGCCCTGTTGGCGGTGATTCTAAGCGTTTTTTCCAAGAAAGATGCCGACGGCGCGGCGGAGGTTTTTGGATACCAGATGCGGGTGGTGACCTCTGATTCCATGGGTGCCAGCGAGCATACGGATGTTTCTACATATTCCATCAAGAGCATTCCCGTTCGCTCCCTGGTGTTTGTGAAGCTCATGCCGGAGGATCCGGCAGAGGCGGATCAGTGGTATGGAAGCTTGCGAGAGGGCGATGTGCTGACCTTCCGCTATGTTTACACCACCCAGGTGACCATTACCCACCGCATCACCAAAATCACCGAACAGAAGACCGGCGGTTACCTCATTGAACTGGCCGGCGACAACAAAAATTCTGAGACTGGGCAGCTGGTGCAGGTCATTGACACCGCTGTTCCCAATAATCCCAACCATGTGATCGGCAAGGTCACCGGTCAGGCATACCTGCTGGGTGCGATTGTCAGCTTGCTGATGCAGCCCGCCGGCACGGTGCTGCTGATCATCCTGCCTTGCGCCATCATTATCCTGCTGGAAGTGATCAAGGTGCTCAAGACACTGACTGAAGAGAAGAAGGAACAGCAGCGCCAGCAGCAGGAAGAAAAGGACAACGAACTGGAAGAACTTCGCCGCAAACTGGCGGAACTGGAAGGCCGGGAAAAGGCCGCTGATCACACGGAAAGCAAGGAGGAAGAAAAATGAGCGTTTTTGTCATCGTTTTTATGGTAATCGCCACTCTTTTTGCCTTGGGATCCATTACCTATGTGGTGGCGGATGTGATCGTGGAAAAGCGCCAGCAAAAGCAGCAGAACACCGTTGTGGTGCTGCCTGTTGTGGCGGAACCTGAACCTGAACCGGAACCCGAACCTGAGCCGGAACCCGAACCTGAGCCGGAAGTGATGCCCGAGATCGTGGAGCACATTGTGGCAGAAGAGGCCGACGCCATGATCTCCGATGAACTGGCGATGCAGACCGTCCTTTATGAAAGCCCCGCAGGCCAGGGCGACCAGGTTATCATCAACATCGGCGTGATCGACATGATGTTTGAAGCAGGTGCGGTGGTCACTCTGGATGAGCTGAAGCAGAAGGATCTGGCCCAGCGCAAGGCCGGCAGACTGAAGGTGCTGGCTGGTGGCACCCTGAATAAACCCCTGACCATCAAGGCCGAAAACTATTCTGTGCAGGCCATCAAGATGATCGAACTGACCGGCGGTACGGTCGTGATCCTTAAGGATTGATAACATTGCCGGCGGCAATGTTTCAATAATAAAAATTTGCAGGAAAGGAGGACGAATATGAATAGAATCAACAGAAAAAGAACGCTGCTGGTTTCCGGAGCGATCATTTTGCTGTGCATGACCATCATTGTCGGCGTGACAGTTGGCCTGTTCACAGACTCTGAAACTGTCAGAAACCATCTGAAAGCCGGTGATCTGGAGGCCACCCTGACCAGAACCTATTTGGAATACAATACGCTGGACGCGGTGGGAAGACTGGAGGTGCAAAAAGTCGAGGGTGAATTTGACTTTTCAAATGCCAGCACCAACAATGTCTTTGGTGTGGATTCGTCCAATCTTTTGCTCATTCCCGGCAGCTATTTTAAGGCCGATATGAAAATTGCCAACACAGGAAATGTGGCATTTACATACAATATCGGCATTCAGCTTATCGGCAAATCCAACGCGCTGGCCGAGCAGCTGCAGGTGACCGTTACCCATCCGGACGGCACCACAACAACCAAGATGCTCAGCGAACTGACCCAGGGCATTACCATTGACAGCGGCGAGCTGCTTAAGGGTGGTGCGGCACAGAATTTCACTGTGGAGATCCGGTTCGTTGACAAATCCACCGAAAATAACGCGGCCCAGGATCAACAGGCCGAGTTTGACCTGGTGGTGACCGCAGTCCAGTCCACCCAGTAAGGATGGACAAAACCTAAGAGAATTTCCTTACGCAACCCCTAAAAACGGAAGAAAGGAGATGAAAGGATGAAAAAGAAGATTTTGCTGTCCTCCGCTCTGGTCATTCTGATCTGCATCAGCCTGATCGCCGGCGCTACTTTTGCCCTGTTTACCAGCAACCAGACTGTGAACATGGTCGTTGGCTCTGCCAAGGTGAATGTGCGAGCAGATGTTGGCCCCCTGAAGCTGTACTCTATGGAAAAGGAGCGTCCGGGCAACACCTTTGAAAACCTGGGCACTGCAACGCTGTCTGGAAACAACCTGACCATCAGCAACATGTCCCCCGGTGATAAGGTGACCTTTACCATCACCCTGACCAATACCAGCAACATCATCACCAAGTGCAAAGTTGGCGTCACTGACGGCAGCACCTCCAGCAAGAATCTGGCAGAAGCACTGGATATCAGCTACAGCTTGGATGGTTCTCCCATGACCATGAACGGCGGATATGCTACTTTGCAGCCTGCACAGAGCACCAGCGGTGACAATGTGGGCGTCATCACGGTGACCGTGTCTTTCCCCAGCAATCATACCGATGAGTTTGACAACCAGTATCAGGACATGAACACTTCCTTGACCTTCACCGTCGAGGCTGTTCAGGGCAATGGCGACCGGTAATGGTGGAAAAACCCGAATTTACGCAAAAATCTAAAATAACGGCAAGGAGGTAATGATGTTCCGTTATAAATCAAAAGAACAGGCAATTGTTATAGCGGCATTGGTCATCATGCTTTGCCTCTTGTGCCTTGTAGGCGCAACATTTGCCTTGTTCACCAGTGATCTCAACGATGGCAAGATCGGTATCGTCACCACCGCGGGTAAAATCGATATCGACATCTTGGATGAGGAAAACAGTTCCCTGGTGGATAAAACCCTAAACTTTGTGCCCAATGCTACCGGTGGCCGGATTCTCTTTGAGCCCGGCGCCACCTTCCGGACACAGGCCTTCTACATCAAGAACAACAGTGACATCTCCATTAAGTTCCGTGTGTACGTCAGTAATGACGAGCAAATGGATATGGAAGAGTTCAACCGTGGTTTCGAGGTGTGGGTCGGCACAAATCCCGACGATCCTACGAAGGGTATGCCGATAACGGAATTCAGCGAAGTGCTACTTCCGCACACGCAGGATACCCAGCCGTACTACCTGTTCGTGCATATGAAGGAATCGGCAGGCAATGAATTCAACAACAATAACAACAAAAATAAACCTGTAATCTATTCCGGCATTGGCATTACGGTATTCGCGGTGCAGGGCAATGCAGATATTGAGGAGTGAGCGCAAAAATGAAAAAATGTTTGAATATCTGTATGAAGGTCTTTACCGGACTTTTGGTGGCGTTCACCATCTTTATGATGGTGTTCACCATCTTCACCGTAACCACGGTGGATAGAAACAATCGCAATGTATTGGGCTATAAGTTCTACATCGTGCAGACCAACTCCATGAGTCTGTCGGATAAGAACCAGCATCTGGACATCCATTTTGACGCCGGCGATATTGTGGTGGTCAAGAATCCGGAAGATCCCAGAGCGCTGCAGCCCGGACAGGTGATTTCCTTCATGTCCACCAATGAGGTCAGCTATGGCGAAACCGTCACCCACATGATCCGGTCGGTCAAGAAGACCGACGATGGTCGGGTGCTGGGCTATGTGACCTACGGTACCAACACCGACACCGATGACGAGGCGCTGGTCACCCCGGACTATGTGCTGGGTGTGCATCAGCTCACGCTGCCCAAGGTTGGTACATTCTTCGCCTTTGTCAAGAGCGTTCCCGGCTATATTTGCTGTATTCTGGTGCCGTTCCTGCTGCTGATTCTGTATAATGGCATCAATGTGATCCGCCTGTTCCGTCAGCACAAGCGGGAGCAGATGGCGATCATCCAGGCCGAGAAGGATCAGTTGGAGGCAGAACGTGCAGAGGCTCAGCGGATGATGCAGGAGCTGCTGGCACTGAAAGCCCAGCTGAACCAAAATGCCGCCCCCGCGGCAGAAGCGCCCCCTGCTGAGGGCGAATAAAAAGCCTCCCTTGTGTAAAGGGAGGTGGCCAAAATCTATGATTTTGGTCGGAGGGATTGTCAATCCCCCAGTCCTATTGCCGAAATTGGCAATAGGACAGCCCCCCTTGCACAAGGGGGCCGTTTGAATCCGATTTTCCCTGCAACTTGCAGGAAAAATAAAACGCAAAACCCCAAAAAAATTTTTTTCAGGAGGAAAAAAATGAAAACTACCAAACGCGCCCTTTTCTCCAGCGTGATTGCACTGATCCTGTGCTTCTCCATGCTGGTGGGCACCACCTTCGCATGGTTCACCGACTCTGTTGAGTCCGGCGTGAACAAGATCATCGCCGGTACTCTGGATATCGAGCTGTTCCATACCAATGAATCCGTTAAAAATGACGACGTTGCAGGCGAAACTGCTTTGTTCGTTGACAAGAACGGCAAGCCCATCAAGTGGGAACCCGGCGCAGTTGCTTATGAAGTGCTGACTGTGGAGAACAAGGGCACTCTGGCACTGAAGTATCAGTTGTCCGTGAATTTCACCAATGAGAATACTGTTAACGGCTATGGCCTGTCCCAGATTCTGAAGATTGCTGTTGTCGATGCTTCCAAGCTGACCAGCCGCGAGGCTGCACTGGCTGAGGCTAAGGCTGCTACCAATGCAGCGACCCTGCGTGACTTCACTCTGCCCGGCGAACTGGATGCAACTACCCATACTAGCGATACTTACGGCATCGTCATCTGGTGGGAGCCTTCCGTTAATGACAACAACTACAATGTCAACAACGGCAAGACCACTTCCGATGGCGAAAAGTTCCTGCACATCGATCTGGGCATCAAGCTGCTGGCTACTCAGCTGACTGCTGAGGATGACTCCTTCGACAATAAGTATGACGAGGATGCTATTTACTATGATGCCCTCGTTAAGAATGATGCAGAGCTGCTGGCTGCAATCCAGGATCCCGAGGTTAAAGTGATTGCTATTGACGAGAACGTCACCTACGATTGGGGCGGAGAAAGCTATGCGAATTCTAAGGCTCTGCTGATGGCTGGCAAGACCTTCTATGGTGTTGACGGCGATGAAACCATTACCTTTGCTGGCTATGGCTCTGCGAACCCCATCGTTGATGTAGCTCTGAAGGACATCACTGTCAAGGACACTACTGTTGGTGATAATGAGGCTGCCTGGGAGCACGGTCATCTGGAGTTTGAAAGCCTGACTGCGAATAATGTTGTCTTTGCCAACAGCATCATGCTGAACGGCGACTGCACCCTGACCAATTGCTCCATGAACAACCAGATTGAGTCCTGGTATGGCCTGTGGATCGAAGGCGGCAATACTGTAATCAGAAACTGCAGCTTTACCGGCACTCGTGCCATTAAGGTACATGAGGCCAATGGCAGCGAGGTTGGATACGTTGTGATCGACAACAACGAGTTTGTCAGCCTGAGCGAAAAGCCCGGTGTGGCTATTGGCACTGTCAATGCTGCTACTTCTATTACTCTGACCAACAACCTGTTTGCTGGTACTCAGCCTGGCGATCAGGGTAACAACAAGTACGAGTCCGATACCGCTGTTACCAACTTCAACTTCGTTGATGAGAATAACAATGTGATCGAAAAGGGCGCCACCAACTCTGAGCAGCTGAAGAACGCCCTGACCGATGGTGATGATACTATCTATCTGCCCGCTGGCAACTACACCTTCCCTGGTAACAAGCTTTCTAAGGGCGACGTTATTATCTGCGATGAGGATGCTGTATTCGAGGGCAACTCCAAGCTGAACATCAACGGTGCTACCGTTATCGGCGCAACCTTCTCCAACCCCACCGGCACTGCTGCTGACCAGACCATCAACGGCACCTTCAAGAACTGCACCTTCACTGGTAAGAATGCACTGCGTTGGTGCTATGGTGGCGACATGGTTGTGTTTGAAAACTGTGTTTTCAATGCAACTAGCGTCTATGCTATCCACTTCGACGGCCTGACTGGCAAGAATGTTTCTTTCATCAACTGTGAGATCACTGGCTGGGTTGCTATTGCGGGTGGTGCCAACAGCGTGACCTTCGACGGTTGCACCATTAACGGCAATGGTACTTATGGCTTGATTCGCTCCTACAGCAACGCCACTATCAAGAACTGCACCTTTGATGTTGACAATGTCAACACCACCGACGTTTACCAGGACGGCATCCATGCTGTAGACTGCACTGTCACTGTCGAGAACTGCACCAATGTCAACGGTAAGACCGAGGAACTGTTCAACATTTCTAAAGACAATGGCGAAATTGTTTACGAAGGCGTTACCTATGTGGCTACTGCTGGACAGCTGGCTGCTGTTGTCGCCAAGGGTGCTACCGACATTTACCTGCTGGACGGTGAGTACAATGTTGCCAACTGCGGCGGCAAGACTCTGACCCTGACCGGTTCCAAGAATGCTGTTCTGAAGGTTATGAACGAGGGCGAGGATGGTTGTGACTACGGCTTTGGTGGCCCTGCAGGTGTTGGCAACATCACCTTCAATGGCCTGACTATTGACACCACTGCCAATACCGGCAACTACAAGGGCTATGCTTATATGAAGGGCACCTTCAATGATTGCAACTTTGTGGGTGCATACAGCCTGAATAATGCCAATGATTTCGTGTTCAACCGTTGCACCTTCGACTTCAAGAACGGCTATTTCTGGACTTGGGGTGCTAATAGTGTTACCTTTGACGGCTGCACCTTCAATGGCAACAGCAAGAACATTCTGGCTCACGGCTATGCTTCCACTGTAATCAACATCAACAACTGCACCTTCGCAGCTACCGAGAAGGGCTACGCAGGTGGCGGCCTGTATTGGACTGCTGCTGTTGAGATCGATCCCGCCGGCTCCAACACTTACACCATCAAATTCACTGGCGAGAACACCATTACTGACGCTTACGCAGGTTGGACTCGCGTGAAGGATGGTTCTACCGGCCACATCATCACCGGTTTGAACTAATCACTAATTATTTACCCCAGCCACCCAACCCCTTCGGGGGTTGGGCGGCGATCAAAGGGCACAGAAAAGGCTTCCCTAAAAACATGTCATTGCGAACCAGCCCACAGGCTGGTGTGGCAATCCCCTAAGGTTTCCGGAATGTCCGGGGGGATTCCCACGGTCGCTTCGCTCCCTCGGAATGACACGATTTTGGGCCGTCTGTACCTTTTGATCGCCGAAGATCAATTCCGTTACCATATTTCCCGAAGGGAGGGGTAAGTTTGAAAAAACTGTTCACAACAAATGAAAATATCGCCGACAAGGCCTTTGTGCAGAGCATCGTGGTTTCCGTCCTTGGCATCGTTTTGTGCATCGTGGCCCTGTGCTCGGCTACCTATGCCTGGTTCGTGGCAGATATCTCCAGCCAGAACACCATCTCTGCTGCCTACTTCGATCTGGATGTCACCGTCTACGACATTACTCAAATTGTAGCCACCAAAACTGTCGCCGAGGGGGAAAACGGCACCGAGGGGGAACCCGCTACCACAGCCGACCCCATTCAGCTGGTTGCGGACCACGGCGTCTACACCATGCAGGCCGGACATACCTACAAGGTGACAATATCCGTGGCCGCTGAGGCCACTGCGTCCAAGGGCTACTGCGACATGGTGGTATATGCCAACAGCAACACCACCACTTACCGCTCTCTCGACGTGACCAAGGACTCGAATGGATCGAGTACATCCATTGTATTTCAGATGAAAGTTACGGGAACCGGCACTGCCAACGTTGTTTTCCAGCCCAAATGGGGCGCACCCGGCAATGGCGAGGGAATCCAGCCCATCACGGAGACGCTGCAAATCGAGGCGGGTTTAGCCCCCACCGAGCCCATCACGGAGGGCGGCGAGACCACAGAAACCACCAACCCCACCCAGCCTGCCACCGTGCCGGAGACTACCGTGCCCGAAACCACCGTACCCGACACCACGGAACCGGCCGCGGAGCCCGCTACGGAGCCCACTGACCCCGAAAGCAATAATGAATAACTTGCTGTGCCGGAGTGATCACCCACTCCGGCACATCCTTTTGCCTTGGCTAAAAGTTCTGTGTTGCATTTTTGGTCGGATTGTGATACAGTATAAAAATAAACATCCACCATATGCGGACAAATGGATTGCAAGGAGGGACTGTGATGGAAACTCAATACTATAAATGGTATTCTCCCCGTTTGGGGCGGGATATGGAATGCAAGCGCTATGGCCACGCCGGCCGACCTGTGCTGTTTATTCCCTGCCAGGATGGGCGCTTTTTCGACTTTGAAAATTTCGGCATGGCCAAAATCTGGGCACCCTGGATCGAGTCCGGCCAGGTGATGGTTTTTGCGGTGGACACTTTGGATAAGGAAACCTGGTCCGATGTCCATGGCGATGCCTATTGGCGAGCCCGGTATTATGAATCCTGGCTGCGCTACATTGTGGATGAGGTGGCGCCTCTGATGCGCAACACGGCTCAGTGGCACAATTGCTGGGCGGAAGCGCCGGGCATCATCGTTTACGGCAGCAGCCTGGGCGCAACCCACGCCGCCAACCTGTTCTTCCGGTTCCCCGATGTGTTTACCGGCATTTTGGCGCTGAGCGGTGTTTATAATGCGGAATACGGCTTCGGTGGCTATATGGATGCGGTGGTTTATCAGAATTCTCCCATTCATTATCTGGCAAATCTACCTGCCGACCATCCCTATATTGAAAAATACAACCGCAATCAGGCGATTTTCTGCGTGGGTCAGGGCGACTGGGAAGAACCCTGGACCACCTTCCGCCTGCGGGACATTTTTGCGGAAAAGGGCATCAACGCCTGGGTGGATGTATGGGGCCACGATGTCAGCCACGGCTGGGACTGGTGGTACCGCCAGGTAGAATATTTCCTGCCCAAAATGCTGGGTCTGTAACGACCGATTCATAAAGAGAGAAGAGATGACGTTTTATGAGAAATTTCGTATTTATTTCTCCTAATTTCCCCACAAATTACTGGCAATTCTGCCATGAATTGAAGAATAACGGCATGAATGTGCTGGGCATCGGCGACCAGCCTTACGATGAGTTGATGCCGGAACTGAAAAACAGCCTTACGGAGTACTATAAGGTCGGCAGCATGGAAGATTACGACCAGATGTACCGGGCTGTGGCGTACTTCATTTTCAAGTATGGCCGCATCGATTACCTGGAATCCAATAATGAATACTGGCTGGAGCAGGATGCCCGCCTGCGCACGGATTTCCACATCACCACCGGTTTCCAGGCATCCGATATTCCCCGCATCAAGTATAAGTCCAAGATGAAGGAGTACTACAAAAAGGCCGGTATTACCACTGCCCGCTATCATTTGGTCAAGGACCTGAAGGGCTGCAAGGCATTTTTGAAGAAGGTGGGTTATCCTGTGGTGGTCAAGCCCGATAACGGCGTGGGCGCTGCCGCCACTTACAAACTCCGCAGTGATGCGGATTTGGAATCCTTCATGGAGACCAAACCTGCCGGCGTTCCTTACATTATGGAAGAATTTGTCAATGCCCAGGTCAATTCCTATGATGCCATCATCGACGGTGAGGGCAATCCCATTTTTGAAGCCGGCAATGTGACCGTGAACTCCGTGATGGATGTGGTGAATGACAAGCAGGAGTCCATTTTCTACATTGTCAAGGATCTGGCGGAGGATGTCCGGGCAGCCGGCCGTGCCACTGTCAAGAGTTTCGGCGTGAAAAACCGCTTTGTCCATCTGGAATTCTTCCGCCTGTTGGAGGACAATGAGGCCCTGGGCAAGGTGGGGGATGTGATCGGCCTGGAGGTCAATATGCGCCCCAGCGGCGGCTTGACCCCGGATATGATTAACTTCGCCCGCAATACCAATGTGTATAAAATCTGGGCGGATATGATGACTTATGGCAGCTCTCTGTATCCCGTGGGTGAGCATAGCTTCTGCGTGTTTGCCGGCCGTTGGGACTGTAAGCGGTATAAGATGGATCACTTTGCGTTGCTGAGTAAATACGGCAGCAATATGAAAATGGTCGAACGGGTGCCGGGCTCACTGGCGGATGCCATGGGTGAAATGATGTACATGGCCTGCTTCGCCACCCTGGAACAGCTGGATGAATTCTATAAGGATATTATGGATTGTCAGTGACATGAATAGCCCCGTCCACTGGACGGGGCTCTGTTTTTGCCTTTACAAACGCCGTATTTTCGGCTATGATAAAGAAAAATGGAAGGGGGCAAAATGATGCATCCGATTCAATTGATCATCGGTAACCTCTGTAGCCTGCTGGCTGTGTTTACCGACAGCATCAGCGCCACCCGCAAAACCCCCCGCGGTGTCCTTTTGGTGCAATCCGTCAGCCAGATCATCTACGGTATTGGCTCGGTGGTGCTGGGGGGCTACAGCGGTGCAGTGCAGAATGTAATGAGCGTATTGCGCAATTTTGTGGCCATCAAGAAAATTGACAGCAAGGCGCTAAAATGGGTGATGGTGATTTTGGGCGTGGTGCTGGGTGCCTTGTTCAACAATCTGGGCATCTGGGGCTGGCTACCCATTCTTGCCAACCTGGAATATACCCTGGCGGTGTTTTATTTCAAGGACAATCAGCGGGCGCTGAAGATCGCTTTCCTGATCAGTGTGGTGCTGTTTGCGGTTTTCAACGGCATCATCCTCAGCATCGTTGGCGTGGTGACCAATATGATTGTCCTGATCACCGGCATCATCGCCCTGGTGCGGGAGAAAAAAGAGTAAGCGGGGGAATACTATGCAGCGCACACCGATCCTATTAAACCCGGAAGAAATTCCGTCGCAGCTGCGATCCTTTCTGGCGGATGCCCGTATTTTCGACAGCAGCTGTTCTCCGGCCGCTCGGGTCTATTTCCTTGAAAAAGGGCCGGGTTTTTATCTAAAAACCGCCCCAAAGGGCACGCTTCAGCGGGAGGCGGAACTAACTGCTTACTTCCATGGCAAGGGCCTCAGCGCTGAGGTGCTGGCCTATGAGAGCCTGGAGAGGGACTGGCTGCTGACCCGCAGCATCCCCGGCGAGGACTGTATCCACCCCATGTATCTGGACGACCCGGTGCGGCTGTGTGATACCACCGCCGGGCTGCTGCGGATGCTCCACGAAACAGACATCACCGGCTGCCCGGTGGCAGATCGTACGGCTGAATATTTGGCCGCTGCCCGCCGAAATTATCAGCGGCAGGCCTATGATACCAGCCTATTCCCCGATAACTGGGGCTATGCCACCCCGGAGGAAGCCTGGGCGGTGGTGGAGCAGACGGGAAAGGAACTCAAATCCGATACCTTGCTCCACGGTGACTACTGCCTGCCCAATATCCTGCTGGATAACTGGAAATTTTCTGGCTTCATTGATTTGGACACCGGCGGAGTAGGAGACAGGCATGTGGATCTGTTCTGGGGCATCTGGTCGTTGGAATTTAATTTGAAGACCGACCGTTATCGGGAACGCTTCCTGGATGCCTACGGCCGGGATAAGGTTCAGGAAGAACTGCTGCGCACTGTGGCGGCAGTGGAGGTATTTGGCTGATGGAGGGAAAGATGGAAAACCGTAAAATTACCCATGTGGTGGCGGCCCTCATTTGGGAAGGTGACCGCTTTATGATCTGCCAGCGCCCGGCCCACAAGGCCCGGGGGTTACTGTGGGAGTTTGTGGGCGGCAAGGTGGATCCCGGCGAAACGGCCCAGCAGGCGCTCGTCCGGGAATGCCGGGAGGAACTGGCAGTGGAAATTTCTGTGGGGGATGTATTCATGGAAGTGCTCCATGAGTATCCCGATCTTTTGGTGAAGCTGACCCTCTTTAACGCTTCTATCGCCTCCGGTGTGCCGCAAATGCTGGAACATAACGACATTCGCTGGATCACCATAGACCGGATCCCGGAATTTGATTTCTGCCCCGCAGATGTGGACATTCTGGAGAAACTACAGAGGGAGGGGAAACCCCATGATTGAATTTAAGAAGCCCCAGGAGGAAAAATATCTGGAGGATATGACCCGGCAGGAACTGCTGGATTATCTGACGGAGCTGGAGGCACAGCTGCAGGAGCTGGATGCCCGGGAACCCAAGCGGATGGGCACGGAGGCCTATGAAGCCTGGGCCGATGAGCATGAGGAACTGGAAGATGCCATGGATGAGGTCCGGGAATTTTTGGACGAGGTGGAGGACTAAACTGTGCCCAAGTGCGAATTGACGCCCGCCCGTTGGGAAGAGGTGGACACCGTGATGGAGATTATCCACAGTGGACGGCTGTTTCAGCGGGAACAGGGATTTATCCAGTGGGATGACACCCACCCCAGCCGGGAAGCGGTGGAAGATGATATTCGCCGGGGCGACGGTTATGCCGTCCGAGTGGGGGGTGAACTGGCGGGTTATCTGTGCCTGAGTTTTGACGGAGACCCTGCCTATCCGGAAATCCGGGGCGCTTGGCGCTATGATGGCGACTATGCGGTCATCCACCGGATGGCGCTGGGGGAGAACCACCGGGGCAGGGGACTGACCGGTCAGGTATTCCGCCTGGCGGGGGAGCTGACTTTGGCTCAAGGTGTGGAGGTTCTGCGCATTGACACCCATGAGGACAATCGGCGGATGCGCCATGTACTGGAGAAAAACGGCTTTGTCTGCTGTGGCACAGTGGTGCAAAATGGCGGGGAGCGTTTGGCCTTTGATCAAAAACTGACATAAGCGCGTGTGGATGCCACACGCGCTTTTTGTGCGCAAATTTCGGTTTGTCGGGCTATTGAGATGGTGCCGCGGCGCAGCCGCTTACCTTCTCTTTGGGAGAAGCTACTGCGCCCCCCTCTGCGGGTGTGCGGGCCAACTGCCCGCCGATTTTTATTTCGCCGACAAAGCCCAATTTACCGCCCCATAAATTTCTTATTGCAAAACAAATGTTCGTATTATATAATAGAGGAAAAGGGGGTGGACGTTTGTGGAGCGTTCCTATTTGTGCATCGATCTGAAATCTTTCTATGCCTCGGTGGAGTGCCGGCAAAGGGGACTGGACCCCATGACCACATTACTGACGGTGGCCGACGAGAGCCGCACAGAGAAGACCATCTGTCTGGCGGTGTCCCCAGCGCTGAAGGCCTATGGCATTTCCGGCCGGGCCCGGCTCTTTGAAGCCATCGAGCAGGTGAAAAAGGCCAACGCTCAGCGCCGCCAGTATGCCCCGGGACGGCGGTTTGCCGGAAAGTCCAGCGACGCCACTCAATTGGCCGCCGATCCGTCCTTAGAAATCGATTTCATCGTGGCGAGACCTCAGATGGGGCGCTATATGGAGGTTTCTTCCCATATATATAATGTATATCTGCGTTACATCGCCCCGGAGGACATCCATGTCTATTCCATCGACGAGGTGTTTATCGACCTGACGGGCTATCTGAAAACCTACCATGCCACGCCCCGCCAGCTGGCGGAAAAATTGGTGCAGGCGGTATTTCAGGAAACCGGCATCACAGCCACGGCAGGGCTGGGCACCAATCTGTATCTTGCCAAGGTGGCCATGGATATTGTGGCTAAGAAGATGCCACCGGATCCCCATGGCTGCCGTATTGCGGAATTGGACGAGATCAGCTACCGCCGGCAGCTTTGGGAGCACCAGCCTTTGACGGATTTTTGGCGGATAGGCAGGGGCTATGCCCGGAAGCTGGAAAAATACGGCATGAAAACCATGGGGGATATTGCGCTGTGCTCCGTGGGGGCGCCCACGGACTATTATAATGAAGATCTGCTGTACAAACTTTTTGGTATCAATGCCGAGCTTTTAATCGACCACGCCTGGGGCTGGGAGCCCTGCACTCTCCGCCATATCCGGCAGTACAAACCGGAGAGCAGCAGCATTTCCTCCGGGCAGGTGCTGTCCTGCCCCTACACTGCCGGGAAGGCGAGGCTGATCGTGGAGGAAATGCTGGATCTCATGGCGCTGGATCTGGTGGAGAAAAAACTACAAACCGATCAGATCGTGCTGACCGTGGGCTATGACCGGGAAAGCCTGTCCGATCCCAAAATCGGCTACACCGGCCCGGTCGCCACCGATCCCTATGGCCGCGCCATTCCCAAGCCGGCCACCGGCTCTGTCAATTTGGGAAAATACACCTCTTCCACCCGCTATATCATGGAACATACGCTGGCTCTTTACGACCGGATCACCGATCCCCGGCTTTTGGTGCGGCGGCTGACGGTGACGGCCGGTCATCTATTGCCCAGAGATCAGGTGCCTCAGGATGGGGCAGGGGAGCAGCTGGACTTGTTTTCTGCACCGGACCGGCTGGAGCGGGAGCGGCAGGCAGAGGAGCGGGAGCGGCGCCGTCAGGAGGTGGTGCTGCAGATCAAACGGAAATACGGCAAGAATGCCATTTTAAAAGGAATGAATTACCAGGAGGGGGCTACCACCCGGGAACGGAACGACCAGGTGGGCGGCCACAGAAAGTAGGAAATATGGATCGCAAATATAAGAACATTCTGACCCTGCCCCACCACACCTCGCCCACCCGGCCGCAAATGACCCTATCCCGCCGGGCTGCCCAATTTGCGCCCTTTGCGGCGCTGACGGGCTATGATGGGGTGATTTGGGAGACGGCGCGGCAAACCGAGGCGGCGGTGACCCTGGATGAGGAGGAGATAACAGCCATTGACCGCTGTCTGCAGGGCATTCGAGGGGATATAGCGCTGCGTCCTTGGGTGTACGTCCGTTTTTTCTGTCCGGACGCGCGTAAAAGCGGCGGCAGTTTTGAAATACGACATGACAAAGTGGTTAAAATTGACGAAACCCTGCAAGAAATGACACTGCAAAGCGGTGAAAATATCCAGTTTCGGCATATTGTGCAACTGATGCGGCAATAATTCAATACCGGAAGCGGGGGGGAATCCTATTTTTTCGCAGAAAAAGGAAACAAAAGTTACAAAAAATGACAAAATGCATATTTAATGAATAAACGACGAATATTATGCATAAAGCGAAATTCCACAAGTCATGAACAAATTATGAAAAAGTGCCCTTGAGCCGAGAACTTTGACTGTTTTTTGTGGGTTTTGTACAAAACAGATGAAAAATACAGGATACTTTTGGCGTTAGAGACGGGGGTAAAAACGGATTTTTGCGAAATTTGCACTTGATTATCTTGTAAGATTATGTTATACTCTGTTACACAGTTCCACAAGAGAGTGTGCATCAAAGTGACGAATGTCCGCATAGAATGGATAATCGGAGCTTTGGGGCTAGCCCTGGGAACCGTAATTCATAATTCTTTCCGCCGCGAGCGGAGGAATATAAAATTAGGAGGAAAACCTATGAACATGAAGAAACTGCTTGCTATGTTGCTGGCCGTTGTCATGGTGTTCGGCATCGTTGCCTGCAAGCCTGCCAACCCCACCAACCCTGCAACCAACCCCACCAACCCCGATGTGGGTCCCACCAACCCCAACGTGGATCCCACCAACCCCAGCACCCCTGTTGTGACTCCCGTCGACCTGAAGAAGGCTGAGTACAACGGATACACTTCTGTTATGCCCAGTAACTGGAACGAATTTACTTATGCTGATAACAACGATACTCAGATTCTGAGCTACATCAGCTCCTCGTTCTTCACTTACGACTACAAGTTCGAGAACGATCAGAAGTACAACGCTGACGGCTCCATCAATAAGGACGCTATCGTTGAGGGTGCTTACGTCACCAGCTATGACGGCGCTACCAAGATCGAAGACGTCACCGCTACCGTCGACGCCAAGTGGGGCTACACCGACGAGCAGAAGGCCGAAGGCGGCTATGCTTGGAAGATCACTCTGCGTAACGATCTGAAGTGGGACGATGGCACCCCCATCACCGCAGCTGACTTCGAGTACTCCATGAAGGAAATCCTGAACCCCCTGTTCATGAACTTCCGTGCAAATACTTACTACGATACCCTGATGATCAAGAACTCCAAGGCATACTTTAACTCTGCTGCCCCCATCTATAAGCCCGTTGTTCCCGCTTATGGCAGCGATGAGACCCCCGATTACTCCTTCAATCTGGAAGGCGCCGAGGTCTATCTGAACACCACTACCGCCGATATGACCCTGGCCAGCTATTCTCTGGATACTCTGATCAACTCCTACGTTGGCACTGCAGAGGCTAAGGCTGCTCTGGCTGCCATCGCAGACGCTGCCAATGAATTTGGCTACACCCTGATCACCGAGGAGAACATGGCTGATGCCAAGGCTCTGATCGCCTTTGCTCTGCAGCCCTTCGGTCTGGACTGGAGCTCCATGGATGAGGCTACCCAGAACGAACTGTTCATGGAAGCTTTGTTCTACTGCGCCGGCCAGGGCGAGCCTGTGGATTGGGCTACCGTTGGCTGCTACGCCATCCCTGAAGAGAACGCTATCGTTATCTGCCTGGATAAGACCTACACCTTCCTGAGCGAGGAAGGCGAGCTGTCCGTTTGGGCTCCCTACTACATGGCCTCTCTGCCTCTAGTCAAGAAGGATCTGTACGAGTCCTGCAAGGTCGCTCCCGAGAACGGCGCTACCCTGTGGACCTCTAACTACAACTCCTCTCTGGCTACCACCGCTTCCTGGGGCCCCTACAAGCTGGTTGAGTTCGAGGCTGGTTCTCACTACCGCCTGGAGAAGAACGAGCACTGGTTCGGCTGGGGTATGGAAGAGTACAAGAACCAGTACAACATCACCGCTATCAACACCCGTAAGGTCGCTGAACCCTCCACTCAGTGGATGGGCTTCCTGGCTGGTGAGTACGACACCGGCGCTCTGACCTCCGACAACTACGCTGATTACCAGGACTCCAAGTACGTTTACTACACCTCCACCGCTACCGGCACCTTCGGCATGCAGCTGTTCAGCGACCTGGAGACCCTGAAGAACAGCGAAAACAACAATGGTATCCTGGCTATCCTGGAGTTCCGTCAGGCTCTGAACCTGGGTCTGAACAGATCCGACCTCGTTGAGAAGATCTGGCCCGGTTCCTCCGTGCCTTGCTTTGGTTTGCTGAATCCCGCCTACTACTACGACGTTGAGAACGCTCCTTACCTGGATGACGGCGGTTCCTACCGTAACACCACCATCGCTAAAGAAGGCATCCTGCGCGCCTACGGCTATGTCCAGGCTGCTGACGGCACCTGGAGCACTGGCGCTCTGACCGGCATGGATACCGAAGAGGCTTACGAGACTCTGACCGGCTACAACCCCACCCTGGCAAAGCAGAAGATGCAGGAAGCCATCAACATCCTGCTGGCTAACGCTGAGGAGTACGGCTACGACTCCAGCAAGAACGTCACTCTGATTTACGGTTCCTCCGTGGATAACGACAAGCAGAGATTCCGCGCTCAGTACCTGCAGGACATCATTGACGGCCTGACCGTTGGTACTGCTCTGGAAGACAAGATCGATGTGGTCTTCGACGCATCTGCCGGCTCCAAGTGGGCCGACGCATTCCGTTCCGGTAAGACCCAGATCGGCTTCGGCTACGGCTTCTCCGGCAACCCCTTCAACCCCTTCGACATCATTGGCGCATTCGTTGATCCCGACGACTCCCTGAACTACCACATGTACTGGGATACCAGTGCTATCGATATGACTCTGACCATGCCCGCAGGCGACTACGCCGGCGCTGGTGAGACCATCACCATGAGCATCCAGAACTGGTTCAAGTGCTTGAACGGTCTGGCAGAGGTCGATGGCATGCCCGTGGTTTACAACTGGAATGCTGGTTACGCTCCTGTTGAGGCTCGTCTGATGATCCTGTCCGCGCTGGAAGAGGTTACCATCAAGGAGTCCCGTTCCGTCATGCTGGTCGCCGACGGCGGCGGTTCCTTCCTGGGCGCTAAGTTCGCTTACATCTCCACCGTTGAGAACACCTTCATGGGCTTCGGCGGTCTGAGATACATCGAGGTCAACTACACCGATGCTGAGTGGGAAGCATTCATCGCTGCTAACAACAACGATCTGGCTGAGGTCTATAAGCAGTCCGAGTAATATCTGACGAATCGGATACTCAACTGAAGACAGTTTAGTTCAATGCAAAGAGGCGGTGAGCGAAAACGCTCACCGCTGATTTGCCTGTTACTGAATCGGTATAAAATGGGGGGGAAATTCCCCCCTAAAGTTCCATTTCTTTAAAATTTAAGTACAATTTCGGTTCCGCTGCGGAACCAACCATATGGAAACGGCCCAGGTCGTTTCCATTTTCATGAGTTTTCCTACGGTTTTATTAAAATCAGAAGCAGCTGTATTTATCCGACGCTCAGTGCTCGTGAGTATGGCCTTGTTGCAGCTTGATTTTATGCTCTTCAGAGCAAATAAGGCCATATTTTTGATTTGAAAAAAACAAAAGCAGAGGAGATAAGCCTATGTACATGTTTAAGTATGTTACGAAGCGCTTGGGCTTGATGCTGTGCACATTCTTCATCATTTTTACGATGTGCTTTGTGCTGGTCAAACTATTGCCTATTCCTACCAATGCGCTTCCCGGCCAGGATCCTGAGATCGTCATGAGGACCCTTGAGGGTAGAGGTTGGATCACCAACATTAAAGAGGGTGCGAACGGCGTTTGGACCTACGACCGTGTTCCGGTTCTGATCCAGTACGGAAATTATTTCAAGCGGATCTTTACAAGAGGCGATTTCGGCATTGTCACCACCTATGGTGAGTACCTTAATATGAATATATGGGAAGTGTTTACAAGCCATCTTCCCCCCACGATGCTGTGCAATATTTACTCCACACTGATCGGTGTGCCCATCGGTCTTGGCCTGGGTATTATTGCCGCACTGAAGAAGAACAAGTGGCAGGATCAGCTCATCAATATCTTTGTTGTGTTCCTGATTTCTGTGCCTGGCATTGTTCGAGCCCTGATTATACAGTATGGACTGTGCTTTAAGCTGGGCTGGTTCCCGCTTACCATGTCCACAAGTGACAGCTATTTCACCTGGGAAGTCTTCCATTCCATGTTGCCCGCCGTGTTTGCCCTGTGTCTAGGTTCCATTGCTGGCTACGCTCGTTACACTCGTGCCGAGCTGTCCGAGGTGCTGACCGGCGAATTTATGCTGCTGGCTCGCACCAAGGGCCTGACCAAGCGTCAGGCGATCATGAAGCACGCCCTGCGCAACTCTATGGTCGTTATCTTCCCCTCCATCCTCAGTGAGTTCATTTTGGTTTTCTCCGGTTCCTTGATCTATGAGAGAATGTTTGGCATCAACGGTGTTGGCGAACTGTACCTGAACTCCATTAACTACCAGGATTACGACTTCTTTATGATGCTCTCCGCATTCTATACCCTGGTTAGCTTAGCGGCAGGTATCATTACGGATATCAGCATGGGCTTCATTGACCCGAGAATCAAGATGGGAGCGAGGTAAATTATGGCAAATACAAATCAATTCCCAAATATCCCCGCTGAAAAATTCCAGTTTGCAAAGGGAAGAGACCTGCAGCATGACAGCAAGTTCAGCACCAAGCCCGTCAGCTATTTCCAGGGCGCTTTCCGTCGCTTCTGCAAGAACAAGGGTGCCGCTGTGGCTGCGGTGATCATTCTGTGCCTGGTGCTCTTTGCAGTCATTGCTCCTTTCTTTACGCCCTTTACCCCTGCGTACTATGACATGACCTATAGCTACGTCACCCCGAAGATCAGCTACTTTGCAGACAACGGCATTCACTTCTGGGACGGCGGTCGTGAGAGAAGTGTAGGTTACAACACCTACATCAAGGACTATGCCCTGGCTCAGGAAACCGGCAGAGATGTCATCATGGACGGCGAATATACCCAATCCGTGGATGAAGAGGGTGTAACTATTTACTCCTACCGTTACGACACCTATGCCGGCGTGGGCTTTGGTAAGTATAAGATCATTTCCGAGGAAGAATTCCTGGATATCCAGAGATATCAGAATGAAACCGGCAGACAGGTCTTGTACCCCATCGTCAAGCTGTCCGACAGACCTACCAAGGAAAAGAATAAGTACGATGCCAACATCTACTACAAGATGGAAGACCCTAAGGCATCTGTTGTTCGTCCCAAGCTGGATGAAAACGGCGATATCATCGTCAACTACTGGAAGCATAAGGCTTCCTCCAAATCCAGCCTGATCGCAGAGTACAACTCTCTGAGAATCGAGGGTCAGGACGGCTTTGAAGAGAACGGCACCCAGTACCTCTACGCTTACGGCAGAAAGGTCGACGGCGGTATTGAGGTCAGAGCCGAATACTATGAGTACTACGCCTATCAGCACTCTCAGGTGCTGCAGGATGGCATTGAAGACCCCCTGTTCGTGTTTGGTACCACCCAGACCGGTAAGGATATCTTTGCCTGCCTGGCATACGGTGCAAGATTCTCCTTTATCTTCGCCATCCTTGTTGTGGTTATCAATAGCATCGGCGGTATCATCGTTGGCTCCATTATCGGCTACTACGGCGGCAAGATCGACCTGTTCATGTGCCGTATCATGGAGATTTTGGGTGCTGTGCCCAGCATGATCGTTATTACGCTCTTAAAATACCACATGGGCTCCTCCAGCCAGGTGTTGGTCCTACTCATTGCCTTCGTCGTCACCGGCTGGATCGGCATGGCATGGAGTACCCGTACCCAGTTCTACCGCTTCAAGAATCAGGAATATGTTTTGGCCGCAAGAACGCTGGGCGCCAACGACCGGAGAATTATGTTCAAGCATATTTTCCCCAACGGTATCGGCACCCTGGTCACCGGCTTGGCATTGTCGATCCCCAGCATGATCTATTCCGAGACCACCTTCTCCTACCTGGGCATTATCAATCTGGAAGCCGGTAACACCACCAGTGTTGGTACGCTGATCGCTGCAGGTCAGAAGGCTGTTGTGGCAAACGCCGCTTATGTGGCGCTGTTCCCCTGCGCGTTCCTGATTCTGCTGATGCTCAGCTTCAACCTGTTTGGCAACGGCCTGCGGGATGCCTTTAATCCCTCGCTGAGAGGCACGGAGGATTAAGTATGACGAAACAAATTAAATTATCAGTTAATGATCTGAAGATCTCCTTCCGTACGGATGCAGGTAAGGTTCAGGCAGTACGTAATATCTCTTTTGACCTGTACAAAGGCGAAACCCTGGCGATCGTGGGCGAATCCGGCTCCGGTAAGTCCGTTACCTCCAAGGCCATCATGGGTATCTCTGCCGGTAACTCCATTCTGGAAGGCGGCGAGATTCTGTACGACGGCCAGGACTTGCTGCGTATTCCCGAGGAAGAAATGCACAAGCTGCGTGGCGATAAGATCGCTATGATCTTCCAGGATCCCCTGTCTGCATTGAACCCCATCATGCGCATCGGTCAGCAGATCACCGAGGCAATGCTGCTGAAGAACAAGGCCAATCGCAAGGAAGGCCGCGAAGCCTTCAATAAGAAGCTGGCTGTGCTGTCCAATATGATGAAGGAAGCCATTGCTGAAACCAAGAATTCCGGCTTCTCCGCCGCAGATGTGGATCAATATATCAAAACCTTTGATAGCTTTAGCACGCAGGCATTGAAGCTGGAAAACAGCTACAATGCTTCCCGTACTGCCGCAGAAGAATTGGTTGCAATCGTGAATGATTGCCTGTTCCTTGTGGAAAAGAAGCAGAAGATGGATGTAGTGGCCACTTTGAAGCTGGTGGAGCGCAAGCTCAAGGACATGGGCAGCAAATATTTTGTCGGCCGCTATGCCGATAAGCTCAATGCCCATTTTGCAGCTCTGAAGACGGTAAAGAAGAACGAGCAGGCAAAGGTAACGGTTGTCGATAGCTTCAAAAAGGTTGTTTTGATGACCGCGGTACGCAAGGATGCCTCCGAGGAAACCGTTGCATTGCTGAGCCAAATCCGGCAGACCGCGGAAGAAATGATTGCACAGACCGAGTATGATTTCTTCAGCATTGGCTATTACATCAATAAACACCCCAAGGCTGATCTGAGCACAATGTCCGCTGAAGAGGCCAACAAAATGGCGGATAAGTTCTTTGTGGAAAACTTCCTGACTGCGTTCACCAATTTGGAAAGAATTGCAGTGCGCTATTCCTTCAACAACACGTTGGAGAATAAAAAGCGCGCTATTGCCGCTATGGAGGAGACCATTCGCTTCTTCAAGGCCAATCAGTTCACCTCTAAGGGAGCCAACGAAGCCTGCAAGAAGGTCACCAAGGCTGTTATGGCAGCCATCGATCCCTTGGCTGTGATCAAGGACAACGTGGCCTATACCTTTGGCGGCGCCCTGAAGAGAGAGGTCGAAAAGTACTTCTTCTACATCAAGAATAACCCCAAGGAAGAGATCCGCTTTGCCCGTCAGACCGCCAAGAGAGAGGCTCTGCTGGCCAAGGGCAAGCAGGTTGACTGGAAGGTTATTCCCAAGTCCATCATCGAGCCCGAAACCCAGATCGAGACCATCGTCCAGGTGATCTCCCGTGTTATGAACAAGTTTAAGGCTGATGTGGAAGCCGCACCGTCCTTTGATGTGGACAAGCGTTGCGAAGACATCGTTGAGTACCTGAAGGAAAAGGCCTCTCAGGTGGTGGATGTGCTGACTAAGCGCCTGGCCAAGGAAAAGGCAATCAAGATTATGGAAGAGGTCGGTATTCCCGAAGCTCGTGTCCGTTACAAGCAGTATCCCTTCGAGTTCTCCGGTGGTATGCGTCAGCGTATTGTTATTGCAATTGCGTTGTCTGCCAACCCCGACATTCTGATTTGTGATGAGCCCACCACTGCTCTGGACGTCACCATTCAGGCCCAGATCCTGGAGCTGATCAACAAGCTGAAGAAGGAACGTAATCTGTCCATTATCTTCATTACCCACGATCTGGGTGTTGTTGCAAACATGGCAGACAGAATCGCCGTTATGTACGCCGGTAAGGTGGTTGAGTACGGTACTGCCAACGAGGTGTTCTACAATCCTCAGCACCCCTACACCTGGGCGCTGCTGGCCTCTATGCCTGACTTGGATACCGATGAAAAGCTGGATGCGATTCCCGGTACTCCTCCCAATATGATCTATCCCCCCGTTGGCGATGCGTTTGCTGAGAGAAATAAGTATGCGCTGGAGATCGACTTTGAGCAGCAGCCTCCCATGTACGAGGTTACACCCACCCATTTTGCTGCAACCTGGTTGCTGCATCCCAATGCTCCTAAGGTAGAGATCCCCGCCATCATTACCGAACGTATCAAGCGTATGGAAGAAAGAGGAGGCAACCATGGCGAATAATAACGAAGTTTTGTTAAAAGTTGACCATCTTTGTCAGTACTTCCGTATGGGACGCAAGGATCTGAAGGCTGTTGATGATGTCAGCTTCGAGATCAAGAAGGGCGAAGCCTTCGGTCTCGTGGGCGAGTCCGGCTGTGGCAAGACCACCACGGGCCGTTCCATCATCAAACTGTATGATATCACCTCCGGCAACATATACTTTAAGGGACAGAGAATTGGCGCCGGCACCCGTTCCTACAAGGATGCCATCAAGCAGGCTCGCCTGGATCTGAAGGAAAAGAAGATCTCCCGCGAAGAATGCGATGACATCGTTGCCAAGAACAAGACCCTGATCGGTGAAGCCAAGACTGCAGGCAGATCTGTGGACAAGGCCTATGCAGCATCCCTCGTGGAGGACCTGAAGAAGGAATATGCTCCCAAGTTTGAGCGGGCAAAGGAAGATCCTGTTGCGCTCAAGGCACTGAAGAAGGAATTCAAGAATAAGTGCCGTATTGCCAAGAACAGCAAGCTGATCACCCAGATTCAGATGATCTTCCAGGATCCCATTGCATCTCTGGACCCCCGTATGACGGTCCGCGATATCATTTCTGAGGGCCTGGTCATCCGTGGCGTCACCGACCAGGAGTATATCAACGAGAAGGTGTACGAGATCCTGGAGATGGTCGGCCTGGTCCGTGAACACGCAGAGCGTTATCCCCACGAGTTCTCCGGTGGTCAGAGACAGCGTATCGGCATTGCAAGAGCGGTTATCATGCAGCCTGAAATGATCATTGCCGACGAGCCTATTTCCGCTCTGGACGTGTCCATTCAGGCGCAGGTTATCAATTTGCTGAATGACCTGAGAGACCGCCTGGGTCTGACCATTCTGTTCATTGCCCACGACCTGTCTGTTGTTAAGTACTTCTCTGATAGAATCGGCGTTATGTACTTTGGTAAGATGGTCGAGCTGGCTGATTCGGAAGAACTGTTCAGAAATCCTCTGCATCCCTACACCAGATCCCTGCTGTCGGCCATTCCGCTGCCCGATCCTGTGTATGAAAAGCAGCGCGTGAGAATGAACTACAATCCTCTGGCCGAGCACGATTATTCTGTGCAGCAACCTACTTTCCGTGAGATTACTCCCAGCCACTTCGTGCTGTGCAACGACGCAGAGGAAGAAAAGTACAGACAAATGATTAAATAACGGAGCGAACGATTACAATACGATGGAACAAGGAAACAAAAAACTACTCATCAAATATTTGATTTGCTTTGGCGTTGCTTCTCTGCTGACGCTGGCAGTATTTTGGATTAAGGGCTTTTTTACCGATAGCTTGTCAGTAAACCTTCAAATTTTGTCAGATGGCTTTGTGATTTCCGGCTTGCTGCTGGTATCCTTTGCAGGTTTGCTTTATATCAACGGCGAAGGCGGGTTGATCGGCGTCAGCTTTATCTTCAGAAATATTTTGCTGGCGATTATTCCTATGGGCAGAATGAAACACGAAGTATATGCCAAGTATTACGAGCGTAAGATGGAGACACTGAAAAAAAGCCGTGACGCCGCTGCGCTGGTGGTAGGCCTGATCTTCCTTGCCATTGGTATCGTTTTCACCGTTATTTGGTACGTGAAATTCTATCAGGTACCCGTCTAATTATCATCTCTGCAAGAAATCAGAAAACCGATTTCGATCGTGCCGAAGCAATCTGCTTCGGCACGATTTTTTGTTTTTGTGGATAAGAACCATGGGATCGTGGAAAGGTATGGTCAGAAAACGGTGATTATCGACTGGGAGCTGACTGTGTATGGCGAAGAAATTGGAAGTAAAGGATCTGCGCATTTCCTTCCGAACAGATGCAGGAAAACTGCAGGCTGTTCGGGATATTTCCTTTGATCTGGAGCGGGGGAGAACCCTGGCCATCGTGGGAGAATCCGGATCGGGGAAATCCGTTACCAGCCGGGCCATTATGGGGATTTTGGCCGGGAATGCGGTGGTAGAGGCGGGGCAGATTCTTTGCGATGGCGAGGATTTGCTGAAAATGTCTGAGGAAGAATGGTGTGCCGTTCGAGGAAAGCGGATCGCTATGATTTTTCAAGACCCCCTATCCTGTCTGAACCCGGTGATGCGGGTAGGACAGCAGATTGCGGAGGCGGTACTGCTGGGCAGCCGTGCCCGGCAGGGAAAAGCCGGGATGAATCGTGCCCAAGCCCGACAGCGGGCGCTGGAACTGATGGGGGAGGTGGGCATCCATGAGCCGGATGTCCGCTTTCGGCAGTATCCCTTTCAGCTTTCCGGCGGTATGCGCCAGCGCATCGTGATTGCCATCGCGCTGGCCTCAAACCCGGAGATTCTCATCTGCGACGAGCCTACCACCGCTTTGGATGTGACAATCCAGGCCCAGATTTTGGAACTCATTAACCGCTTAAAACGGGAGAGAAATCTTTCTGTCATTTTTATTACCCATGATTTGGGGGTGGTGGCCAACATGGCCGATGACATTGCGGTGATGTACGCCGGTAAAATTGTGGAATACGGTACGGCGGAGGATATTTTCTATGACCCCCGACATCCTTACACCTGGTCGCTTTTGGCATCCATGCCGGATCTGGACACCACAGAAAAGCTGGAAGCCATCCCGGGCACACCGCCGGATATGACGGCGCCGCCAGTGGGCGATGCCTTTGCGCCCCGAAATCAGTATGCCCTGGAAATTGATTTCCTGCAACAGCCGCCCATGTTCCAGGTTTCTGATACCCATCAGGCAGCCACCTGGCTGCTTCACCCCTATGCACCCAAGATGAATATGCCGGAGGTGGTCAGCCGGCGGATCGCTAAGGCCATGGGAGGGGAAGCACGATGAGTCAGGGCAGGGAAGTGCTGCTGCAGGTGGATCACCTGTGCCAGTATTTTGGGAAAAACCGGGCAGTGGATGATGTGACCTTTGAAATCTATCGGGGCGAAGTGTTTGGTTTGGTGGGGGAGTCGGGCTGCGGCAAGACCACCACAGGCCGCTGTATCATGGGCCTTTATCCCATTACCTCCGGGCAAATCCTTTTTGGCGGCCGCCCCATTGTGGCTGGCCGTCCCGGTGGGGAGAAGGGCATACAGATGATCTTCCAGGATCCCATGGCATCCTTAGATCCCCGTATGACCGTCCTGGAGATCATTGGCGAGGGACTGATCATTGGGGGGTTACGGGACAGGGGCGAGCTGGAGAGAAGGGTCAGCGAAATGCTGGAACTGGTGGGTCTGCGACGGGAGTATGCAGATCGCTATCCCCATGAATTTTCCGGCGGACAGCGTCAGCGCATCGGCATTGCCCGGGCCATCATTATGAATCCGGAACTGCTGATCGCCGATGAACCCATCTCGGCCCTGGATGTATCCATCCAGGCACAGGTGATGAACCTGCTCAGTGAGCTGCGGGAAAAGATGAATTTGACGGTGCTGTTCATTGCTCATGACCTGTCTGTGGTGAAGTATTTTTCTGACCGCATCGGGGTGATGTATATGGGCAAATTGGTGGAATTGGCCCCCTCCGAGGAACTGTTTGCCCACCCGCTGCATCCCTATACCAAAAGCTTGTTGTCGGCGATTCCGCTGCCGGATCCCCGCAGTGAACGACGCCGGGTGCGGATTCCTTATGACCCCAAGCAAGCCCACCTTGATAGCGAGGAAAGCCCGCGGCTGCAGGAAATTTCCCCCGGTCATTTGGTGTATTGCAATCGGGCCGAGGCAGGGTGGTATCGCAAAGAATTGGAAGAAAAACCTGCGAATTGATGACTTGTGCCGGGGGCTGTTTCGCTCCCGGCCAAATGTATTTTTGAGGCGGATATTTGATGTTTTTCACATAGACACCTTGGAAATTGATATATTCTTTTGATAATTTTGCCGGAATATTTGTTGACAAATCCCTTTCTTGAACTTACAATGGACGTGATATGACCAAAGGAGCGCCCATGGGCGTTTCGGCGGGCAAAATGAAGAAGGAGCGAATAAAATGAACGATTTAAAACGCACCGTTTACTACCAGACCCATGTGGAAGCCGGCGCTACGCTGGTGGACTTTGGCGGCTGGGAAATGCCCATTCAGTACCCCATCGGTATCATCTCCGAGCATCTGGCCTGCCGTAAGAACTGCGCCATCTTTGACGTGTCCCACATGGGCCGCGTGTATGTGGAAGGCAGCCAGCGTGTAGAATTCCTGCAGCATGTGCTGTCCAGCAATGTGGGCGCCCTGGAAATGAACAAGGCCCAGTATACCATCATCCCCACCACCACCGGTGGCGCTGTGGACGATGCCTATGTTTATCGCTATGAAGAAGACCGTCTGCTGCTGGTCATCAACGCCGGCAACATCGACAAGGATATGGAGTACCTGAACGAGCAGGCCAAGGGCTATGATGTGAAGCTGACCAACGTGTCCAGCGAACTGGCTGCCGTGGCTCTGCAGGGCCCCAATTCTCAGAAGCTGTTGGAGCAGATTGTTACTTCCGGCACCGTGCCCTGCGGCTCTTCCAAGAATGCCATCGGCGTTGTGGAGCTGGACGGCCGTACCGTCGTTGCTTCCGCCACCGGTTACACCGGCGAGCCCATCGGTTACGAACTGTACATCAAGTCCGAGGACGCTGTTTATTTCTGGAATCGTTTCGTAGAGCTGGGTGCTGTGCCTGCTGGTCTGGGCGCTCGTGATACCCTGCGTCTGGAGGCTGCACTGCCTCTGTACGGCCATGAAATGGGCATCGACAACTACGGCAATGAGATCCGTCTGTTCTCCGTGCCGCTGGCTTCCTTCGCTGTCAAGTTCGCCGAAGAGAAGGGCAACTATGTGGGCCGTGAGGTTCTGGAGGCTCAGTATGCTGACTTCCTGCGCCAGAAGGATGGCGATCACACCGATTGCAAGGCTCTGCCCCTGCGCATCCGTCCCATCTGCCTGACCGGCAAGGGCGTTCTGCGTGCCGGCTTCCCCGTGATGAAGGACGGCGTTGAGGTTGGTTACGTTACCTCCGGCACCATGGTGCCTTACTATGTGATGGATGGCGATATCCAGACCGATACCGTTGCCAAGCGTTCCATCGGCTTTGCTCTGCTGCGTGAGGACATCGTGGCCGGTGACACCATCAGCGTTGACATCCGCGGCCGTGCCGTCGATGCTGTTGTGGTGGCCAAGCACATCAACAATCGCGTTCCCCCTGTTGCAATTCCTGTGGTTTACGGCGAATAATCAGCCGTCCAATAGATCTTAATAACAAAAAATTATTTTAATTGGAGGACAATCCTATGAACTTTCCTGCTGAACTGAAGTATTCCCGTGACCACGAGTGGGTCAAGATGATCGACGAGACCACCGCTCTGATCGGTATTTCCGACTTTGCTCAGTCCGAGCTGGGCGACCTGGTGTTCGTGAACCTGCCTGTCGTCGGCGACGAAGTCACCGCCGGTGAGACCGCTTGCGACGTCGAGTCCGTCAAGGCCGTTTCCGACATCATTTCCCCCGTTTCCGGCGTTGTTGCTGAAATCAACACCGAGCTGGAGGATTCCCCCGAGATGCTGAACGAAGATCCCTACGGCGCTTGGATCTTCAAGGTTGAGAACATCACCGCTTTTGAGGAGCTGCTGGACGCCGAAGCCTACGAGGCCATGACCAAGGAGGGCTAAGATGGCAAGTTTTATTCCTTCCACCAAGGAGGAACGGCTTGAAATGCTGAAGGCCGTGGGTCTCAACGACTACCGCGACCTTTACAAGGATGTCCCCGCTGAAATGCTGCTGGAGGATGGCGATCTGAACATCCCCGAGGGCATGAGCGAGCTGGAAGTTGGCCGTGCCGTCACCGCTATGGCAAATAAGAACCGTGTGTTCCCCACCGTTCTGCGTGGCGCCGGTGCTTACGACCACTACATCCCCTCTATTGTCAAGTACATTCCTGCCAAGGAAGAGTTTTTGACTGCTTATACCCCCTACCAGGCTGAAATGAGCCAGGGTATTCTGCAGTCTATTTTCGAGTACCAGACCATGATCTGCGAGCTGACCGGTATGGACGTTTCCAACGCCTCCGTGTACGACGGCGCTACCGCCGCTGCTGAGGCCGCTGCCATGTGCCGCGACCGTAAGCGCAAGGTCACTCTGGTCTCCGGTGCCGCTCACCCCGACACCATCAACACCATTCGTACTTACTGCTACGGCACCAACGATGAGATGATCGTTGTGCCTGCCAAGGACGGCAAGACCGATATTGAGGCACTGAAGGAACTGCTGAAGGCCGATGTGGCCTCCCTGTATGTCCAGCAGCCCAACTTCTTTGGCCAGTTCGAAGACACCGCAGCCATCGCTGAGGCTGTTCATGCCAACGGTTCCATGCTGGTGCTGGGCTGCAACCCCATCGCCCTGGGCATCATGGCAAACGCCCGTGAGCAGGGTGCTGACATCGCAGTGGGCGAAGCACAGCCTCTGGGTATGCCCCTGAGCTACGGTGGCCCCTACCTGGGCTTCATGGCTACCACCACCAAGAACATGAGAAAGCTGCCTGGCCGTATCGTCGGTCAGACTGTGGATGCCAAGGGCGAGCGCGCTTTCGTTCTGTCCCTGCAGGCTCGTGAGCAGCACATCCGCCGTGAGAAGGCTTCCTCCAACATCTGCTCCAACCAGGCGCTGTGCGCCATGACCGCCGGCCTGTACATGGCCGCCATGGGTCCCGAGGGTCTGAAGCAGGCTGCTCTGCAGTCCATGTCCAAGGCTCACTACCTGGCTCGTGAACTGTGCAAGATCCCCGGCGTTGAGATGGTCAATTCCGGCGAGTATTTCCATGAGTTTGTCACCACCCTGCCCAAGGCTGAGGAAGTGCTGAAGGCTCTGGAGGACAATGATATTCTGGGCGGTCTGCCCGTCGAGGGCGGCGTGCTGTGGTGCGCCACCGAGAAGGTTTCCAAGGCCGATCTGGACAAGACCGTTGCCATCGTGAAGGAGGTGCTGGCATGAAGCTGATTTTTGAAAAGAGCGTTGCCGGCCGCGGCATGCAGTATCTGCCCAAGTGCGACGTGGAAGAAGTGGCAATGCCCGCTTCCCTGGTTCGCGAGACTGCGCCCCGTCTGCCCGAGATCAGCGAGACCGATCTGAGCCGTCACTACACCGAGCTGAACAAGCGTGTTCACGGCGTCAACTCCGGCTTCTACCCTCTGGGCTCCTGCACCATGAAGTACAATCCCCGTATTGACGAGGAAATGGCTGCACTGCCCGGCTTCACCGGCGTGCACCCCTTGGCTCCCAAGCACACCACCCTCGGCTGCCAGGAGGCTATTGACACCGCTGCCATGTATCTCAACGAGATCTTCGGCATGGATGCCTGCACCTTCCAGCCCGCTGCCGGCGCTCACGGCGAGTTCACCGGCGTTATGCTGATCAAGCAGTACCACGAGTCCCGTGGCGACCTGAAGCGTAACAAGATCATCGTTCCCGACTCTGCTCACGGCACCAACCCTGCCACTGCAGCTATGTGCGGCTACGAGATCGTCAACATCGCTTCTGCTCCCAACGGCTGCGTGGACCTGGAGGCCCTGAAGGCCGCTCTGGGCGAAGACACTGCCGGCCTGATGCTGACCAACCCCAACACCGTTGGTATCTTCGATGAGAACATTTTGGAGATCACCCGTCTGGTGCACGAGGCTGGCGGCCTGTGCTACTACGACGGCGCCAACCTGAACGCTGTTATGGGCGTTGTCCGCCCCGGCGACATGGGCTTTGACTGCATCCACTCCAACCTGCACAAGACCTTTGCAACTCCTCACGGCGGCGGTGGCCCTGGCTCCGGCGCTGTTGGCTGCAAGGCCCACCTGATTCCTTTCCTGCCCAAGTCCAAGATGATGGACGGCGGCGATGCCCTGCAGGTCAAGGCTTTTGCCGGCAACTTCCTGGTGGTCATCAAGGCTTTGACCTACATCATGACTCTGGGTAAGGAAGGCATCCCCGAGGCTGCTAAGAACGCTGTTCTGAACGCCAACTATCTGCAACACAAGATCAAGGGCACCTTCACCCCCGCCTTCGATCGCATCTGCATGCATGAGTTCGTGCTGGATCTGAGCAATTTCAAGAAGGAGACTGGCGTTTCCGCTCTGGATGTTGCCAAGTCCCTCATTGACAATGGCATGCATCCCCCCACGATGTACTTCCCCCTGATCGTCCACGAAGCTCTGATGCTGGAGCCCACCGAAACCGAGTCCCGTGATACGCTGGACTGGGCCGCCGAGGTCTTCCGTAGCCTGTACGAGCTGGGCTATAAGGATCCCGAGTACATGCATGGCGCACCTCACAATGCCCAGATCGCCCGTCCTGACGAAGTGCAGGCGGCCAGAAATCCCATCCTACGCTACAACTATGGTGCATAAGATTTGCCATTATCTTGGTGAATCGGTGAACCCATATGAAAATTTAGCCATCGAGCAGTATCTGATGGAAACGGTGGGGGAGGATAGCTGTATCCTCTACCTGTGGCAAAATCGCCAGACCGTTGTGATCGGCCGCAATCAAAATGCTTGGGGCGAATGCAGAACCACGGAATTAAACCGGGACGGCGGGCACCTCGCCCGCCGTCTTTCCGGTGGTGGGGCTGTTTACCACGATATGGGCAATCTGAATTTCACCTTTCTGGTGTCCAAGAAAAATTACGACCTGCCAAAACAACTGCAGGTGATCGTCACCGCCTGCCGCAATCTGGGGTTAAACGCCCAGATCACCGGCCGCAACGATGTGGCCATTGACGGACGCAAATTTTCCGGCAATGCCTTTTTTGACTCCAAGGGTCAGGCCTATCACCATGGCACATTGCTGGTGGATGTGGATATGAGTAAACTCGGCCAGTATCTCATGCCGTCCAAGGCCAAACTGCAAAGCAAGGGCGTGGACTCCGTCCGCAGCCGGGTGGTGAATTTGAAGGAACTCTGTCCTGAACTGACCATCGACCGGATGAAAGAGGAAATGCTGAATGCATTCCAGGAAGTCTACGGCATGGCCTCCACCGAACTGTCCGCGGCGGATTTTGACAAGGATTATGTAAACCAACTCCGGGAGCGAAATGCCTCCTGGGACTGGAATTACGGAAAATCCCTGCCCGCAGCCATCTGCTGTGAAGATCGCTTCGCCTGGGGCGGCATTGAGCTTCAGATGCAGGTGGAGAAGGGCTATGTGGCAAAGATCGAAGTTTACTCCGATGCCATGGAGTGGAACATTGCTCAGGTTTTGCGGGAAGCACTCTTGGGCTGCCAGTTCACGCAGCCGGATCTGCTGGCTGCAGTCCGCAGTTGCGATCTGCCGGAAACGATCGGGCAGGATCTGTGCGGATTGATTGAAAAACAGAATATTTAAGCTCCCAAGGAGGAACCCATTTATGATTATTTCCGAAAAGAAGCCTCTGGAAGAGCTGCTGCTGATGCTGGGCGATGCTAAGAAGATCGCGCTGGTGGGCTGCGGCAGCTGCGCCACCGCCTGCAATGTGGGTGGCGAGAAGGAAATGGCTGAGCTGAAAGAAATCCTGGAAGCCAAGGGCATGGAAGTGGTGGCCACCGCCTATCCCGGCGAGTGCTGCCATAAGTTGCTGGTGAAGAAGGAGCTGAAGGCCATCAAGGCTGCTGCTCCCGATGCCATCGTGGTCATGTCCTGCGGCGATGGTGTGGGTACTGTGGCCGAGCAGATCGACATTCCCGTTTATCCCGCCAACAACACCCTGTTCCTGGGTCAGGTGGAGCGGGTCGGTATGTTCAACGAGGCCTGCCGGATGTGTGGCGACTGCGTGCTGGGTTATACCGGCGGCGTCTGCCCCATGACCAAGTGCGCCAAGAGCCTGACCAGCGGCCCCTGCGGCGGTCAGAAGAATGGCAAGTGCGAAGTCAATCCTGAAAATGACTGCGCCTGGATCATGATTTACAAGAAGCTGGAGTCCCTGGGTCAGCTGGAAAAGCTGGATCTGCTGATCGAGCCCAAGGGTCACGCCGCTTATTCCTATCCCCGCAAGGTCAATACCCGGGAGGTGAAGAAATGAGCATTCTGCAGGAAAAGCTGGCCAATGGCCAGTTTGCCATCACCGCTGAGATGGCACCCCCCAAGGGCTGCGATTTTACCGAGCAGCTGGAAGTTGCCGAGCTTCTGAAGGGCAAGGTTGACGCTGTCAACGTCACCGATATGCAGTCTGCCTGCCTGAAGGCTTCTTCTCTGGGCCTATGCATCAAGCTGCAGCAGGCCGGTATCGACGCCATCGTGCAGATGACCGGCCGTGACCGTAACCGTATGGCCATCATGGGCGATGTGCTGTCTGCTTCTGCCTTTGGCATCAACACTGTGCTGGCGCTCACCGGCGACCACCCCACCGTGGGCGATTGCAAGGAAAGTAAGCCTGTTTACGATCTGGACTCCGTGGGTATTCTGAAGATGCTCACTGAAATGGAGGGGACTGGTACTGACTGCGGCGGCAATCCGCTGTCTGCCACCCCCAAGCTCTTCAAGGGCGCTGTGGTTACCCCTGTGTATGATCCGCTGCCCCTGCAGATTTCCAAGCTGAAGAAGAAGGTGGCTGCCGGTGCCCAGTTCATTCAGACCCAGGGCATCTTCGACATGGACAGCCTGAAGCACTTCATGCAGGAAGTCCGGGCCGCCGGCATTACTGTGCCCATCATGGCCGGCATCATTCCTCTGAAGACCGCCGGCATGGCCAAGTTCATGAATGCCAACGTCCCCGGCATCCAGGTTCCTGAGTGGATGATCGAGCGCCTGACTGCCGCTGCTGAGGAAGGCAAGGAGCGGGGTGTCAAGGGTCTGCCCATGCAGGCCGGTATCGACATGGCTGCCGAATTCATCGCTCAGATCAAGGCAGAAAAGGTTTGCGAAGGTGTGCACATCATGGCCATCGGCGCAGAGCAGAACGTGCCTGAGATCCTGAAGCGTGCTGGTATCTAAAAAACAAATGGGGCGTTCACCTGCGTGAACGCCCCATCACTTTCACAATAGCACAGCATTTGGGCATTGTCAACAAAATAATGCCCGCTATATGCGCAAATCTGTATTCCTGACAAAGATATACATTCTTTTTTAGGGACTATCCCATCTTGCAGGGAGCAAAAAACTGTGTTATATTTTAGGTACAAAGAGGAAGGTAAAAACCTCTTGAGCGGCACACTTCTTCCAATTTCCGATCACATAGATTTTTTGTAAGAACAGAAACTGAATGCCAAACGGAAAGCAATTCAAATTTCGTCTAAAGAAGCAGTGCCGAAACCGCAGAAAGCGAGGTTACCCAATGATTGAACCCAAGAATCAAGAGGAATGACCCTTGACCGCCAAAGTGAGTAGTTGGATGGTCAAGGGTCATTTCTTATGTGGTTCTATGTCAATAGTTGGGGTAGAGCCAAAATAGGATAATTTAGGATCGTGTCGGAGCTTCTGCTCCGGCACGATTTTTATGTATTACAGAAGAGAATTCTTTTTCTGAAATTATTGAAATTACGCATGCCATAAGAC
>JBGVMD010000032.1:0-5415 GCA_045124575.1 Faecousia sp. | reverse complement strand
TAAACGCTGTCATTCCGAGCCAGTTCTCAAACTGGCGTGGGAATCCCCCAGTTTCAAGGGGGAACCTGCCGAAAAAGTAACCCCATACCTTTGGGGATTGCCACACCATTCTGCGGAATGGTTCGCAATGACACCCTCCTTAGGGAACGGCATCTGCCCGATAAACTGAAATTTGTAAAAAAACATCCGCCCCGGGTGGGGCGGATGTGGGGATCATTCTTCGGTTGCTTCGGTTTCTGCAGGTTCTTCGACGGGGGCTTCCACAGCCGCCTCCTCTACCTTGGAAGGATTGACGAAGTTCATCAGCTCCTCGCCGGTGATGGTTTCCTTACTCAGCAGATAGGCAGCGATGTCATCCAGCAGCTGACGGTTGTCGGAGAGCATCCGCACTGCATCGGCATAGCACTGGTTGACCAGCTTCTGCACGGCAGCATCCACCTTAGCGGCGGTTTCGTTGGAGCAGTCCATGTGGGCCTGGCCGTCCAGGTACTGGTTCTGAATCACGGCGGGGGCCATCAGGCCCAGTTCGTCGCTCATGCCGTAAAGGGCCACCATGTTTCGGGCCAGAGCAGTGGCCCGCTGGATGTCGTTGGCAGCGCCTGTGGTCATGGTGTCAAACACCACATTTTCCGCGGCCCGGCCGCCCAGCAGACTCTTCAGTTCTACCAGCAGTTCCTCCTTAGTGGACAGGAACTTTTCCTCTTCCGGCAGATACAGGGTGTAGCCCAGACTGCCCTCGGTGTGGGGGACAATAGTGATCTTGCTGACGGGGGTATCCTGCTTTTCCAAAGCGGAAACCAGGGCGTGGCCCACCTCGTGATAGGCTACCAACTGCTTTTCCTTGTCGGAAAGGACGGTGTTCTTCTTTTCGGTGCCGGCGATCACGGTCTCAAAGCTTACCAGCAGGTCTTCCTGATTCACTGCCTTGCGGCCATGGCGCACCGCCCGCAGGGCGGCTTCGTTCACCAAATTGGCTAGGTCGGCACCCACAGCACCGGCGGTGGCCTGGGCGATCTTCTTCAGATCCACATCTTCCGCCAGCTTGATCTTGCGGGTGTGCACCTTCAAGGTGTCCAGTCTGCCCTGGAGATTGGGACGGTCCACCACAATGCGGCGGTCAAAACGGCCGGGGCGCAGCAACGCCTTATCCAAAATTTCGGGACGGTTGGTGGCGGCAAGACAGACGATGCCCTTGTTGGAATCAAAACCGTCAAATTCGCCCAGCAGCTGGTTCAGGGTCTGGTCGTTGTAGCCCAAACGGGAATCCCGGCGATGACCCACGGCGTCGATTTCGTCGATGAAAATGATACAGGGAGCCACCTTTGCGGCCTGCTGGAACAGGCTGCGGACACGGCTGGCGCCCACGCCCACAAACATTTCTTCAAAATCAGAGCCGGAGATGGAGAAGAAAGGCACATTGGCTTCGCCGGCCACGGCCTTGGCAAGCAGGGTCTTACCGGTACCGGGAGAGCCCACCAGCAGTGCGCCCTTGGGCAGCTTTGCGCCGATTTCGGCATACTTCTGGGGATTATGGAGGAAATCAATGATCTCCTGCAGGCTTTCCTTGGCTTCGTCCTGACCGGCCACATCCTTAAAGGTGACGCCGGTCTGCTTTTCCATGTAGACCTTGGCCTTGTTATCGCCCATGCCGCCAGCAGGACCCATGCGCCGGGAGATCAGGCTCATGCCCAGCATCAGAACGCCGATCATCAGGGCATAGGAGAGGATCATAGTCAGGAAGGAATTGTCCTCCACGATCTTTTCACTGCTCTCGACGCCGGCAGCATGCAGCCGTTCCAGCAAGGCCATGTGGTTGCCGGCGGGGAGGCCGGCATAGCAAGCCTGCCGCTCATCGGGTTCCTTGTCAGCTTCGGTCTTGGTCAGGTAATAGATCCGGTCACCGTGGATCTCCACTTCGGCCAGATTTCCGGCTTCCTCTTCTGCCAAAAAATCGGAATACTTGGTTTCGGTGTACTTGCTGTCACTGATGGCGTTATAGATCGCGCCCACAGCCATGGACACGGCCAGGGCGATCAGCAGCATGGTAAACAGCCGACCACGGGGTTTTTTGCCGTCGGGATTGTTATTTTTGTTGTTTGAAGAATCGTTACGATTGGGTTCCACGAAACATTCTCCTCCTTACGCTGTTCTTTGTTTACGGTATCATAGCATATTTTAGACGGCCTTGCAATGAAAGTTTCCCCGCTTTGTGGTAAACTTTCTGTAAATTTCTGCCGTTGGGGCAAAATTTCCCGCAGAGGAGAAAATATTGGTTGAGAAACCGCCCCGTTTCTGCTATACTGAAACAGAGTATGCCCATATGGTACAACCACCCAACAAACTGACATTTTACAGAATTGGAGAATATACACGATGAAAGAAGAACGCCGCAACAAGGGCAATTTCCGCCCCGAGCGCAATGAAAGAAAGGACCGTCCCATGCGCACTGCCTACGAAGTGCGCCAGGAACCCAAGGAAGAGGTAGAGGGCCAGCTGGAAGGCCGCAACGCTTTGCAGGAAGCCCTGCGGGCCGGTCGCACCATTGATAAAGTGTTCATCGCCTCCGGCGATACTGACAAGGGCCTGCAGCGTTTGGCGGCAGAGGCCAAGGAAGCCGGTGCTGTGGTGGTGCCGGTGGATCGCCGCAAGCTGGATCAGATGAGCTTTACCCGCTCCCATCAGGGCGTCATCGCCCTGGCAGCCGCCCATGAATATGCCACCATCGACGAAATTTTGGAGGAAGCTGCCGCCCGTGGGGAAAATGCGCTGATCGTCATCTGCGATGAGCTGACCGATCCTCATAATTTAGGCGCCATTATGCGTTCTGCCGAATGTGCCGGTGCCCACGGCGTCATCATTCCCAAGCGCCGCAGCGTGGGTTTGACCGCCACGGTGGCTAAGGCTTCCGCCGGTGCCATGGAGTATATGAAGGTGGCCCGGGTCACCAATATCAACAACGCCATCGCCAAACTGAAGGAAAAGGGCGTGTGGGTGTTCGGCACCGCTGCCGAAGGCTCTGTGCCCATGTACAAGGCCAATCTGACGGTGCCCGCTGCCATTGTCATCGGCAACGAGGGTGACGGCATGAGCCCTCTGGTGCGGAAAAACTGCGATGTGATGGTGCACATTCCTATGAACGGCCGCATTTCTTCCCTGAATGCGTCCGCTGCCGCCTCCATTTTGCTGTACGAGGCTGTGCGCCAGAGATTGGGCTGAGAAGAACATTGTATTTTGAAAAGGAGGGTCGTCTGTGAACGAGGAAACAAAAGAATATACCATGGACGACCTGGAGGACATTATCCGGGAGTATAGCTCCCGCCGCCTGCCGAATCTTCAAAAGGATGAACCGGTAGGCGCTGATACCGTCCGCATGGACAAGATGGGCACGGATACCGTCCGTTTCGGCCCGGTGACCGGGGACACAGTGCGGCTGGATCAGCCGGGTCGTTCTAAGGATACCCAGGATACCAAACCGCTGCCGGATCTGGATGAGGATGTGCGGGTGTATCAGCCGGCAAAGAAGAAAAAGCCGGAACCCCCTGCTCCGGAGCCGGAAAAGCAACAGCCGCCCATCGCCTTCCCCCACAAAAAACCAGCCCAGCCAATGGGCGGGAAATGGAAAGATGATCCCCGTCAGGACCCCCAAGAGAGCGAAAAACGCATCAAACGGCTGCAGGCCGGACTGGTGATTCATCTGGCACTGTTTTTGGCAGCCTCTGCCACGGCACTCTTTGCCTATCAGGCAGAGGGCATGCGACTGAAACTGATGGTGGCAGGGCAACTCATCCTCCTGCTGCTGTCGGCGCTGGTGGGCTTTCGGAGAATTTTGGAGGGCGTTGCGGAAATGCGCCAGCGCCGCTTCCGGCTCAATAGCCTCCTGCCGGTCAGCTTCCTGGTGTGCTTTTTGGATGGTCTGCTGTGCTTGGGCAGCCATGCCATTCCCTTTGGGGCGGTGTTTGCACTGCAAATGCTGATGGCCCAATGGGGGGAATACCAAAAGCAACAGACCGAAATGAGTCAGCTGGACACCCTGCGGAAGGCAACGGATCTGACGGCAGTGGTGAAAACAGAGAAATATTACAAGGGCCAGCCGGCCTATCAGACAGCCGAGGGCCGTCCGGAGGACTTTATGGAGCATTACCGGGCGGAAACCGGCCCGGAAAAAACCCTCTGCCATTACGCCTTGGGGGTGGTGGTGCTGGGGGCGGTGCTGGCACTGACGGCGGCGATCTTGCACGGATTTGATACGGGCTTGCGGGTTTATGCCGCGGCGCTGCTGGCGGCAGTGCCGGCCAGTACGTTTGTCAGCATCCAGCGGCCGGCAGCCATTTTGGAAAGACGGATGCACAAGCTGGGCACAGTGCTGTGTGGCTGGCGGGGGCTGCAAAATATCGAAAAACACGGCTTTTACCCCCTGCAGCATGAGGATCTGTTCCCGGAAAACCATGTCAAACTCAATGGTGTCCGCTTTTACGGCGAACGGAATGTCAGCACTATCGTGTCCTATGTGTCGGCGCTGATGGCAGCCGATGGCGGCGCCCTGGCGGTTCCTTTTGAACAGCTGCGCTCTTCCCGCAATGCCCGCATCTGCCGGGTGGAGGAGCTGACCAGCTATCCCGACGGCATCGGCGGTCAGATTGACGGATTGTCCGTGGTGGCAGGTACGGTGGAGTTTATGGAAAATATGGGCGTTGCCCTGCCCGATGGTGCCCGGATTCCCTACGGCGTGTATGCCGCGGTGAATCAGAGTCTGTGCGCCGTGTTTGCCGTCAGCTTTACCCGTTCCAAGTCCTCGGCCTCCGGCCTGCGGACTTTGTGTGACAGCGGTCATGTGCGGCCCATTTTGGTGGATTGTGATTTTATCCTTACCGAGCCTTTCCTGGAGGAAAAGCTGGGGGTGGATGCCCACCGGATGCAGTTCCCGGATTGCATGACCCGGATGAAACTGGCGGAGAAAGAGGCACCCGCCGATGCTCCGGCCATTGCTTTGGCCACCCGGGGCGGTCTTGCCCAGCGGGCCTATGCGGTCACCGGCGGCGCGGCATTGCGCTCTGCTTGGCGGGTAGGCGCGGCGGTGCATATTTTGGGCGGCGGCATCGGATTTTTGGCGGTGGCGATTTTGGCGCTGCAGGGTTCACTCTTCCTGCTGACGCCCTATAATCTGCTGCTGTACGGCTTTGTGTGGATGATCCCCGGTCTCTTAATGGCCGAGTGGACCAGAAGTGTATAAAAATGATAAAACGGAGCGTGGTCACCACGCTCCGTTTTTGCGTACAAATTTCAGTTTATCGGGCAGTGGGTGGTGCAGCCTAATAAACGCTGTCATTCCGAGCCAGTTCTCAAACTGGCGTGGGAATCCCCCAGTTTCAAGGGGGAACCTACCGAAAAAGTAACCCCATACCTTTGGGGATTGCC